>NZ_JBIBYN010000004.1:329001-442136 GCF_043083325.1 Streptomyces sp. NPDC014734
CGCCCACCCCCCCCACGGCGCCTGGGGTTTTTTATTTCCGTGGGGGGGGGGGGGGGGGCCGCCCCCCCCCGGGGGGGGGGGGGGGGGGGGCCGGGGCCCCCCGGCCCCCCCCCCCCCCGGAGCCGCGGAACTGGCAACCCCCCGCCGAGGCCCGGCAGGCTCCGACGGGCGCTGTCGACCCACTGGTACGCCTGGACCATGGTCGCCCCGGTCGTCGTCGTGATCGGCGTGATCATCGGATACCCGCTGGTCCGCGGCGTCTACCTGTCGATGACCGACGCCAACGAACGCAATGTCGCCCGGTCCATCGGTGTCAACCACATGCCCGCCACGTACGAGTTCGTGGGCCTGGACAACTACACCGAAGCGCTCACCGGTCACCAGTTCCTCGGCACGCTCGGGTGGACGCTGGTGTGGACGGTCTCCTGCGTGGCCATCACCTTCTGCCTCGGGATGGCCCTCGCCAACATCCTCAACCGCCGCATCGCGGGCCGCTCGGCGTACCGGATGGCGCTCATCCTGCCCTGGGCCATCCCCGGTTTCGTCTCCGTCTTCGCCTGGCGGTTCCTCTACAACGAGGACCGCGGCCTGCTCAACAAGATCCTCTCCGGCACCGGCATCGACGGCATCCCCTGGCTGAACGACCCCACCTGGGCGAAGTTCTCCGTGATCGCCGTCAACGTCTGGCTCGGGGTGCCGTTCATGATGGTCGCCCTGCTCGGCGGGCTGCAGTCCATTCCCAGCGAGCACTACGAGGCCGCGGAGATGGACGGCGCCACGGCCTGGCAGCGGTTCCGCCACATCACGCTGCCCGGACTGCGGCCGGTCTCCACCACGGTGATCCTGCTCTCCACCATCTGGACCTTCAACATGTTCCCGGTGATCTTCCTGCTGACCCGCGGCGGACCCGGCGAGGCCACCCAGATCCTGGTCACCCAGGCGTACAAGTTCTCCTTCGAGATCAGCCCGCGCGACTTCGCCCAGTCCTCCACCTGGGGCGTGCTGATCCTCGTGCTCCTGCTGATCTTCGCCGCCGTCTACCGGCGAGTCCTGCGCACCCAGGGAGACGACTGGTGACCACCGCCCCCGCACCCACCGCGGCCCGCGAGGTCCGGCCGCGCGGCGAGCGTTCGCCGGTCGCCTCCGTCGCGCTGCACCTCACGCTCGTCGTGGCGTCCGTGATCGCCGTCTTCCCCGTGCTGTGGGTCCTGCTCACCTCGCTGAAGCCCGCCGCGTACGCGACGACCACGGACTTCTTCAAGGAGACGACGTTCGAGAACTACACGAACCTGATCCGGGACACGAAGTTCCTCACCTGGTTCGGCAACTCCCTGCTCGTCGCGGGGTTCACCACGCTTCTCGGCGTCATCGTCTCCGCCTCCACCGGCTATGCCGTCAGCCGCTTCCGGTTCCCCGGCAAGCGCGGGCTGATGTGGACGCTGCTGATCACCCAGATGTTCCCGGTCGCCGTCCTCATCGTGCCGATCTACAACATCATGTCGGGCATGGGGCTGCTCAACCAGCCCGCCGGACTCGTCATCACCTACCTCACCATCTCGGTGCCGTTCTGCGCCTGGATGATGAAGGGCTTCTTCGACACCATCCCGCGCGAGATCGACGAGTCGGGCCAGGTCGACGGCCTCACCCCGTTCGGCACGTTCTGGCGGCTCGTCCTGCCGCTCGCCAAGCCCGGCCTCGCCGTCACCGCGTTCTACTCCTTCATCACCGCGTGGGGCGAAGTCGCCTACGCCTCCGCCTTCATGGTCGGCGAGGACAACCTCACCCTCGCCGGCGGTCTCCAGCTCTTCGTCAACCAGTACGGAGCCCAGTGGGGGCCGATGACCGCCGCGTCCGTGCTGATCGCGATACCCGCGGGCCTGGTCTTCCTCTTCGCCCAGCGCCACCTGGTCACCGGCATGTCCGCCGGAGCCGTCAAGGGCTGACGACAGCGCCCCGCGCGCCCCGTACGCCCCGCACGCACCACGTCACGGCGCCGCCGGACACCCCACCAGGTCTCCGGCGGCGCACCCACCCCGACACCCCAGGGACGACATGACCCAGCACCTCGCTGCCCCCTCCACCGGCACGTCCGCCGACGCTCCGGCCCACCAGACCGGCTGGTGGCAGGACGCGGTGATCTACCAGGTCTATCCACGGAGCTTCGCCGACGGCAACGGTGACGGCATGGGCGACCTCGCGGGCGTACGCGGCAGACTCCCGTACCTCAGGGACCTCGGCGTCGACGCCGTCTGGCTCAGCCCCTTCTACGCCTCCCCGCAGGCCGACGCCGGCTACGACGTCGCCGACTACCGGGCCATCGACCCCATGTTCGGCACCCTGCTGGACGCCGACGGGCTGATCCGGGACGCCCACGAACTGGGCCTGCGGATCATCGTCGACCTGGTGCCCAACCACTCCTCCGACCGGCACGACTGGTTCCGGCGCGCCCTCGCCGAGGGCCCCGGCTCCGCGCTGCGCGACCGCTACCACTTCCGTCCCGGCAAGGGCGCGGACGGCGAACTCCCGCCCAACGACTGGGAGTCCGTCTTCGGCGGTTCCGCCTGGACCCGCACCACCGACCCGGACGGCACCCCCGGCGACTGGTACCTCCACCTCTTCGCGCCCGAACAGCCCGACCTCAACTGGGAACACCCGGCCGTCGCCGACGAGTTCCGCTCGATCCTGCGCTTCTGGCTCGACATGGGCGTCGACGGCTTCCGGGTCGACGTCGCCCACGGCCTCGTCAAGGCCGAGGGCCTGCCCGACCTCGGCACCCACGACCAGCTCAAACTGCTCGGCAACGACGTCATGCCGTTCTTCGACCAGGACGGCGTCCACGAGATCTACCGCTCCTGGCGCACCATCCTCGACGAGTACCCCGGCGACCGGATCGCGGTGGCCGAGGCATGGACCCCCACCGTGGAGCGCACCGCGAACTACGTGCGCCCCGACGAGATGCACCAGGCGTTCAACTTCCAGTACCTCTCCACCGCCTGGGACGCCGCCGAGCTGCGCACGGTCATCGACGCCTCGCTCGACGCGATGCGCCCGGTCGGCGCCCCCACCACCTGGGTGCTGTCCAACCACGACGTGACCCGGCACGCCACCCGGTTCGCCAACCCGCCCGGCCTCGGCACCCAGATCCGCACCGCCGGCGACCGCGAGCTGGGCCTGCGCCGGGCCCGCGCCGCCACCCTGCTGATGCTGGCACTGCCCGGCTCCGCCTACGTCTACCAGGGCGAGGAACTCGGCCTGCCCGACGTCACCGACCTGCCCGACGAGGTCCGTCAGGACCCGTCGTTCTTCCGGGCCGCCGGTCAGGACGGCTTCCGCGACGGCTGCCGGGTCCCGATCCCGTGGACCCGCGAAGGGAGTTCGTACGGCTTCGGCGACGGCGGAAGCTGGCTGCCGCAGCCCGACGGCTGGGGTGAGCTGAGCGTCGAGGCGCAGACCGGGGCCGAGGGTTCCACCCTGGAGCTGTACCGGGCCGCGATCGCCGCCCGCCGGACGCACCCCGGACTCGGCGCGGGAAGCGAGGTGGAGTGGCTCGACGCCCCCGAGGGGCTGCTGGTCTTCGCCCGTCCCGGCTTCGTCTGCACCGTCAACACCACGGACCGTCCGGTCCGCGTCCCGGTGCGCGGCAGCGTCCTGCTCGCCAGCGACCCGGTTTCCACCGACGGCGCCGAGTTCGAGCTGCCCGCCGACACCACGGTGTGGTGGACGGTGTGACGATCGCGGGAACCGGCGGTGCGCCGAGACTCTCGGACATCGCCGGCCGGGCGGCGGTCAGCGAGGCGACCGTCAGCCGGGTGCTCAACGGCAAGCCCGGCGTCGCGGACCCCACGCGGCGCCGGGTGCTGGCCGCGCTGGACGTGCTGGGCTACGAACGCCCCGTACGGCTGCGGCAGCGCAGCGCCGGGCTCATCGGACTGGTGACGCCCGAACTCACCAACCCGATCTTCCCGGCGTTCGCGCAGGCCGTGGAACAGGTCCTGGCCGGGCACGGCTACACCCCGGTGCTCTGCACCCAGATGCCCGGCGGCGCCACCGAGGACGAACTCGTCGAGCAACTCGTCGAACGCGGCGTCGACGGCATCGTCTTCCTCTCCGGGCTGCACGCCGACCTGTCGGCCGACCCGGCCCGGTACGCCGCTCTGCGCGAGCGTGGCGTGCCGTTCGTGCTGATCAACGGCTGCAACGAACGGATCAGCGCCCCGTTCGTCTCGTCCGACGACGCCGCCGCCGTACGGATGGCCGTCGGCCACCTCGTCGAACTGGGACACCGCAGGATCGGTCTGGCCGTCGGCCCGCAGCGCTACGTCCCGGCCCGCCGCAAGCGCGACGGCTTCGTCGAGGCCGCGGGCCGGCTCCTGGGCCTGGACCGAGCCGAGGCCGAATCCCTCGTCTGCACCACCCTGTTCAGCGTCGAGGGCGGCCAGGTCGCGGCGGGCGCGCTGCTCGACCAGGGGTGCACGGGAGTCGTCTGCGGCAGCGACCTGATGGCGCTGGGCGTGGTGCGCGCGGCCCGCAACCGCGGCCTCGACGTGCCGGGCGACGTCTCGGTGGTGGGTTTCGACGACTCGCAGCTGATCGCGTTCACCGACCCGCCGCTGACGACGGTGCGCCAGCCGGTGCGGGCGATGGCGGGGGCCGCGGTGAGCGCCCTGCTGGAGGAGATCGGCGGCAGCCCGGTGCAGCGCACGGAGTACGTGTTCCAGCCGGACCTGGTGGTGCGGGGATCGACCGCCGCCGCCCGGGACGCCTGACCGGCACCCGGGGAGGGAGGCGGGTTCCAGGGGCGTCGCAACACGAGTGATCAACTGGCTGCTGTCAGGAGCTCGGTGGCCGGGTCCGCAAGTCCTTCGGGGGTGACTTCGGAGCCGATGGGAGTGTGCCCGCGGTCATGCGCCGAGGCGGAGACGGCCGGTGAGGTCGAGGGCGCCTTCGGAAGGACCGCATCCCGTTCGGCGGCCCGGCGTCTTCGTATGTGCCGTCGAGGCGGTCACCGCGACGGCAACTCGGCTCTGAGCCCCGGCTTGACCTCAACCTCGCTTGACGTTCCACGCTGGGCGCACGGCGACGACAGGAGGCTCGTGTGACAACGCTTCAGCTGCCGGATCTGGCCCGGCCCGATGCCGGGACCACACTGATCAGCGAGTGGATCGTGGACACGCCGGACCGTCAGGAGCGGGCGGCCCGGGCACTGCTCGGGGAGTGGGACGAGCTGTCGGCCAGGTTTCGCCCCGAGGCCTTCCTGCGGCTCAGCTGCTTCGCGAGCGCTGACGGGCGTGTGCTGCTCAGTGTCGCGCAGTGGACCAGCGACGACGCCCATCTCGCCTTCGTCCGCGAACACCGGGCTGAGATGGTCGGCCGCATCGACCGCGAGATCCCGGGGATCCGGCGTCCCGGGCTGGTCCGCTACCGGTTGGCGCACACCGTCGCGACGGACGGCGCCGACGGCGGCACGACCGATGTGATCGTCGTCGCGCGCGCCGGGAGCGAGCCGGGGGACCCTGCCGCGCGATGGGCCGAGGTCACTGCTGACCGGCTACGGGCGGCTCCGCCTCCCGGCATGGGCACCGCGCACGTGTTCGTGAGCGAGGACGGTGCGCGCGGCCTGCTCTACGCACCGGTGACACAGGCGAATGACGTTGCCGGTGCGCGGCCCCACCGGCTGCTCGGAGCCGTCGCGGGACCGGATGCCGGTGCGGACGGCGGGGGACCGGCGGGCGGGGGTTCGGCGTTCTGACGGTGCAGGAGGGCGTGGCCGACGCCTGACAGCCGTTCCGGTGGGAGTTCACGGTGCCGGTGCGTGTCCGGAGCCCTCGATTGCCACACGCACGGGAGAGCCCCCGGGCCGGCCCGGGACGGGCCTGCGGGGAAGCGGCCCCGGGGCCTCTCCGTGCTGTGACCGGCCCGGCCGGCCGGGCGCGTGGGATCCGGCGTGCCGGACCCGCGGCCGACCGGGCCGGAGTCGGGACGAACCTAACAGGGTCGCAATATCTTGCGTAAGTCCTTGCAGGGAGAAATCTCCGAGATTTCATCGATGTGAGCGGGACGTAATCGAGTGATGTCCAGGGGGTTGACCGTGACAGGTCAGACTCGTACGGTCTGCTGCGCACGGTCTTTTGCAGACTTGCTGCAAGAACCTTCATATCGGCCCGGGGGGCAGGAGAGGGGGGCGCCCCCCGCCGCTCCCTCCGGGTCGTAAGCCTTCAGGGCACGGCGCGTTGCCATGCGAGGCTGCTCCGCCATCCCCCGCACTTCCCCCACCGCAGGAGGAAAGTCATATGGCACGCAGATCGCTGTCTGCCTCGCTCGCCCTCGCCATGGGCGCCGCCGTCCTCGCCGTCCCGGCCGGGCTGGGCGCCGCCACCGCCGCCCGGGCCTCGGCGCCGGGTGACAAGGATGTCACCGCCGTTCTCTTCGAGTGGAAGTTCGACTCCGTGGCCAGGGCGTGCACGGACACCCTCGGTCCGGCCGGCTACGGATACGTACAGGTCTCGCCGCCCCAGGAGCACATCCAGGGCGGCCAGTGGTGGACCTCGTACCAACCGGTCAGCTACAAGATCGCCGGACGGCTCGGTGACCGCGCCTCCTTCGCGAACATGGTGAACACCTGCCACGGCGCGGGCGTCAAGGTCGTCGCCGACGCCGTCATCAACCACATGTCGGCGGGATCGGGCACCGGCACCGGCGGCTCCGCGTACAGCAAGTACGACTACCCCGGCCTGTACTCGGCGCCCGACATGGACGACTGCACCGCGCAGATCAGCAACTACCAGGACCGGGCGAACGTCCAGAACTGCGAACTCGTCGGCCTCGCCGACCTGGACACCGGCGAGGAGTACGTCCGCGGCCGGATCGCCGGATACCTCGACGACCTCCTCTCCCTCGGCGTCGACGGCTTCCGGATCGACGCCGCCAAGCACATACCCGCCGCCGACCTGGCGAACATCAAGTCACGGCTGAGCAAGCCGGACGTCTACTGGAAGCAGGAGGCGATCCACGGGGCCGGGGAGGCGGTCCAGCCCGACGAGTACACCGGCACCGGCGACGTCCAGGAATTCCGGTACGCCAGGAGCCTCAAGCAGGTTTTCACCAACCGGAACCTCGCCGATCTGAAGAACTTCGGCGAGGGCTGGGGCTTCATGCCCTCGTCCACGTCCGCGGTCTTCGTCGACAACCACGACACCGAGCGCGGCGGCGACACCCTCAACTACAAGGACGGCTCCGCGTACACCCTGGCCAGTGTCTTCATGCTGGCCTGGCCGTACGGCTCCCCGGACGTGCACTCGGGCTACGAGTGGTCCGACAAGGACGCCGGACCGCCCAACGGCGGCACGGTGAACGCCTGTTACAGCGACGGATGGAAGTGCCAGCACGCCTGGCGGGAGATCTCCTCTATGGTCGGTCTCCGCAACACCGCACGGGGCCAGGGCGTCACGGACTGGTGGGACAACGGCGGTGGCCGGATCGCCTTCGGGCGCGGCGCCAAGGCGTACGTCGCGATCAACCACGACGACTCCTCGCTGACCCGTACCTTCCAGACCTCGCTGGCGTCCGGCGACTACTGCGACGTGCAGTCCGGCAAGGGCGTCACCGTCGACGGCTCCGGCCGGTTCACCGCCACCCTCGGCGCGCACACCGCCGTCGCCCTGCACACCGGCGCCCGCACCTGCGCCGGAACCGGCGGCGGCGACAACGGCGGTGACAACGGCGGCGAAACCGGCGAGTCCGGCGCCTCCTTCGGCGTCGACGCCACCACCGTCCCGGGCCAGAACATCTACGTCACCGGTGACCGGGCCGCCCTCGGCAACTGGAACCCCGCCAGCGCCCTGAAGCTGGACCCGGCGACGTACCCCGTCTGGAAGCTGGATGTCGCCCTGCCCGCCGGGACCGCGTTCGCGTACAAGTACCTCCGCAAGGACGCGAACGGCAACGTCACCTGGGAGAGCGGCGCCAACCGCACCGCCACCGTCCCGCCCACCGGCCGCGTCGCCCTGACCACCGACGTCTGGCGCGACTGAGAGCCGGTCGGGTTGCCTTCGACCGGAAGGCGGACGCGGCATGGTGCGTGCGCTTCCAAGGCGCCGGGAGGGCCCAGTGGCGGAGCCGCTCGGTCATGCCGGAAACGCCGGACGCGTGCGTGCCAGGACGTGGCCGCCCGGTCAGAGGCCACCCGGCAGGCTCTGGACCCCCACCCTCCCGCGGGCCGGGACGCGCGACGGCGCGCCCCGGCCCGCACCGCTGAGCCGGACCGTGCCCGGCAACCGCCCGGCCCGCCCCGAAAGCCCGAGGAGAACCCTTCCGTGTCCCGAACCACCCTCAGACGCGGAGTCGTCGCCGCACTGTGCGCGGCACTGCTGCCCGTCGTCCCGGCGGCGACCGCCTCCGCCGCGCCCAGGCCCCCGGCCCCGCCCCCGGACGCGAAGCTCGCCCGGGAACCGGCAAGGCACGACCTGACCCGCGAGCAGTTCTACTTCGTCATGCCCGACCGGTTCGCGAACGGCGACACCGCCAACGACCTCGGCGGACTCACCGGTTCACGCCTGGAGACCGGCTACGACCCCACCGACAAGGGCTTCTACCAGGGCGGCGACCTCAAGGGCCTGACCGGCCGTCTCGACTACATCAAGGGCCTGGGCACCACCGCCATCTGGCTCGCCCCGATCTTCAGGAACCGCCCGGTCCAGGGCACCGGCAAGGACGCCTCGGCCGGGTACCACGGCTACTGGATCACCGACTTCACCCAGGTCGACCCGCACTTCGGTACCAACGCCGACCTGTCGGAACTCATCGACAAGGCCCACGGCAAGGGCATGAAGGTCTTCTTCGACGTCATCACCAACCACACCGCCGACACCGTCGACTACGCCGAGAAGGAGTACGGCTACAGGCCCAAGGGCGCCTACCCCTACCTGGACGTGAACGGCCGCCCGTTCGACGACGCCCGGGGCATGGCGAAGGTCGGCCCGGACTCCTTCCCGTACACCCCCACGAGCACCGGCGGCAAGGTCCCGGCCTGGCTCAACGACCCGACGATGTACCACAATCGCGGCGACTCGACCTACGCCGGGGAGTCCACCGCCTACGGCGACTTCTCCGGTCTTGACGACCTGTGGACCGAGCGGCCCGAAGTCGTCTCCGGCATGGAGAAGATCTACCAGAAGTGGGTCCGCGACTTCGACATCGACGGATTCCGCATCGACACCGTCAAACACGTCGACCTGGACTTCTGGACCCAGTGGGCGACGGCCCTCGACACCTACGCCGCGCGCCACGGCCGCGAGGACTTCTTCATGTTCGGCGAGGTCTACTCCGCCGACACCGCCGTCACCTCGCCCTACGTCACCCGGGGCCGGCTCGACGCCACACTCGACTTCCCCTTCCAGGAGGCGGCCCGCCAGTACGCCTCCCGGGGCGCCCCCGCCTCGAAGCTCGCCGCCGTCCTCGCCGACGACTACCGCTACACCACCGACAAGGCCAACGCCTACGAACAGGTCACCTTCCTCGGCAACCACGACATGGGCCGCATCGGGACGTTCGTCGAGCAGGACAATCCCGAGGCCGACGACGCCGAACTCCTCGCCCGCACCCGGTTCGCCAACGAACTGATGTTCCTCAGCCGCGGCAACCCCGTCGTCTACTACGGCGACGAACAGGGCTTCACCGGCGCCGGCGGCGACAAGGACGCCCGCCAGACCATGTTCGCCTCGAAGACCGCCGACTACCTCGACGACGACCAGATCGGCACCGACCGCACCCACGCCTCCGACGCCTACGACACCACGCACCCGCTGTACCGGAACATCGCCGCCCTCTCCGAGCTGACCCGGAAGCACCCGGCCCTGCGCGACGGGGTCCAGACCGAGCGGTACGCCGAGGGCTCCGTCTACGCGTTCTCCCGCACCGATCCCGACCGGCCGAACGAATACCTCGTCGCCGCCAACAACGCCACCGGCCCGCGCACCGTCGAGCTGCCCACCGCGTCCCCCCGGACGGACTTCAAGACGCTGTACGGCGGTTCCGGCACCGTCCGCAGCGGCGCCGACGGCAGGCTCACCGTCACCGTGCCCGCCCTGTCCGGCGTCGTGCTGCGCGCGCAGAAGGCATCGGCCGACCCCGCCGCCAAGCCCTCGATCACGCTGAGGGCCCCGGCCGCCGGAGCCACCGGCACCGTGGAGATCAGCGCCGACGTCGACGGCGGAACGCTCGACCGCGTCGTGTTCGCCGCGCAGACCGGCAACGGGAAGTGGGCCGTGCTCGGCTCCGCCGACCACGCCCCGTACAAGGTCACCCAGCACCTCGACGACACCGTGACGGCCGGGACCCCCCTGCGCTACAAGGCGGTCGTCGTCGACCGCCGGGGCCGCACCGCGAGCGCCCTCGCCACCACCACCGCAGGACAGGCACCCCCGGCCGAGAAGCCCGTCGCCGTCGAACGGGACCACGTCGTCGTCCACTACCGGCGCACCGACGGCGACTACGACGGCTGGAAGCTCAGGTCCGGCGACACCACCGCCGGCTTCACCGGGCGCGACGCCTACGGCGCCTTCGCCTGGATCGAGCCCGGCGAGGGCGTCACCTCCGTCCCGTACACCGTCGAGAAGGACGGCACCGCCGACGGACCGCAGCGCAGCGTCGACCTCGCCAGGACCGGCCAGGTCTGGATCGAACAGGGCGGCACCGGCCAGTCGGACACCGCCCCCGACGGCGCCCAACCGCCGCAGGACACCGGCAGGGCCGTCCTGCACTACTACCGGCCCGACGGTGCCTACGACGGCTGGGGACTGCACACCTGGACCGGGGCGACGCATCCCACCGACTGGGCAGCACCGCTGCGGCCGGTGAAGGTGGACGCCTCCGGGGCCACCTTCGAGGTCCCGCTCGCCGAGGGCGCCGACTCGCTCTCCTACATCCTCCACCGGGGCGACGAGAAGGACCTGCCCGCCGACCAGTCCCTCGACCTCACCACCTACGGGCACGAGGTCTGGCTGCTCGGCGCCACCCCCGGCTACCTGCTGCCGCAGACCGGCACCGCACCCGCACCCGACCTCACCCGGGCCGAGGCGCAGTGGATCGACGCCGACACCGTCGTCTGGGACGTCGAGGCCACCGGGGCCACCAGCCAGCAGCTCGTGTACGCGCCCGACGGCGGCATCACCGTCGTCGACGGGGCACTCTCCGACGAGGGCCGGTGGATCCGGCTCACCCCGTCCGCGCTGACCGACGCCCAGAGGGCGAAGTACCCGCACCTCAAGGACCGTCCGGCCTTCACCGTCGACGCCCGCGACCGGCGCAGGGTCCGCGAGGCACTGCGCGGCCAGCTGATCGCCACCCAGCGCGCCGCGAACGGCGCCCTGCTCGCCGCCACCGGCGTCCAGAGCCCGGGTGCCCTCGACGACCTGTACGGGAAACACGCGACGACGGCCGCGCTCGGCCCGGTCTTCGACCGCGGCCGTCCCACGCTGTCCGTCTGGGCGCCCACCGCCCGCACCGTCGCCCTCGAACTCGACGGCCGCCGCGTCCCGATGCGCCGCGACGACCGCACCGGCGTCTGGTCCGTCACCGGCACGAAGGCGTGGACCGGCAAGCCCTACCGCTACCTGGTGGACGTGTGGGCCCCCACCGTCCGGAAGATGGTCACCAACAAGGTCACCGACCCCTACTCCACCGCCCTGACCACCGACTCCGCGCGCAGCCTCGTCGCCGACCTCGACGACCCGGGGCTCGCGCCCGGCGGCTGGTCCGCGCTGCGGAAGCCCGCCGCCGTCCCGCCGCGCGACGCGCAGATCCAGGAACTGCACATCCGCGACTTCTCCATCGCCGACCGCACCTCCGGGCACCCCGGTGAATACCTCGCCTTCACCGACACCCGCTCCGACGGGATGAAACACCTCAAGCGACTCGCCGACGCGGGCACGAGCTACGTCCACCTGCTCCCCGCCTTCGACATCGGCACCGTCCCCGAGAAGAAGTCCGACCGGCGAGAACCCGCCTGCGACCTGTCCGTGTACGCCCCCGACTCCGCCGAGCAGCAGGCCTGCGTGGCGAGGACCGCCGCCCGCGACGGCTTCAACTGGGGCTATGACCCGCTGCACTTCACCGTCCCCGAGGGCTCCTACGCCTCCGACCCGAACGGCACCCGGCGCACCGTCGAGTTCCGGCGGATGGTGCAGGGACTGAACGGCGCCGGACTGCGCACCGTCATGGACGTCGTCTACAACCACACCGTCGCCGCCGGCCAGGACGACAGGTCCGTACTCGACCGGATCGTCCCCGGCTACTACCAGCGGCTGCTCGACGACGGCACCGTCGCCACCTCGAGCTGCTGCGCCAACACCGCCCCCGAACACACCATGATGGGCAAGCTCGTCGTGGACTCGGTCGTCACCTGGGCCAAGCAGTACAAGGTCGACGGCTTCCGCTTCGACCTGATGGGCCACCACCCCAAGGCCAACATCCTCGCCGTCCGCGCGGCGCTGGACGCGCTGACCGAGGCGAAGGACGGCGTCGACGGCAAGGAGATCATCCTGTACGGGGAGGGCTGGAACTTCGGCGAGATCGCCGACGACGCCCGGTTCGTCCAGGCCACCCAGAAGAACATGGCCGGCACCGGCATCGCCACCTTCTCCGACCGGGCCCGCGACGCCGTCCGCGGCGGCAGCCCGTTCGACGAGGACCCGGGCGTGCAGGGCTTCGCCACCGGCCTGTACACCGACCCCAACACCTCGGCCGCCAACGGCACGAAGGCCGAACAGCGGGCCCGGCTGCTGCACTACCAGGACCTGATCAAGGTGGGCCTCACCGGCGACCTCGCCGACTACACCTTCACCGACTCCTCGGGCCGCACGGTCAAGGGCTCCGACGTCGACTACAACGGCGCCCCCGCGGGCTACGCCGCCGCCCCCGGCGACGCCCTCGCCTACGCGGACGCCCACGACAACGAATCGCTCCACGACGCACTCGCCTTCAAGCTCCCGGCGGGCACGTCGGCGGCCGACCGGGCCCGGAGCCAGGTCCTCGCGATGGCGACGGCCACCCTGTCCCAGGGGCCCTCGCTCTCCCAGGCAGGCACCGACCTGCTGCGCTCCAAGTCCCTGGACCGCAACTCGTACGACAGCGGGGACTGGTTCAACGCCCTGCACTGGGACTGCCGCGACGGCAACGGCTTCGGCCGCGGGCTGCCCCCGGCCGCCGACAACGAGCCCAAGTGGCCCTACGCACGGCCGCTGCTGGCCGATCCCGCGATCAAGCCCGGGTGCGCCCAGATCCAGGGAGCCTCCGCCGCCTACCGGGACCTGCTGACCATCCGCACCACGGAACGGGACTTCTCCCTCGCCACCACCGGGCAGGTGCAGAACGCGCTGTCCTTCCCGCTCTCCGGGAAGGACGAGACACCGGGCGTGATTACCATGCGGCTCGGCAGGCTCGTCGTCGTCCTCAACGCGGGCCCCGGCACCGCCTCCCAGACCGTCGCCGACCTGGCGGGAAAGCGCTACACCCTGCACCCCGTCCAAGCGGCGGGCGCAGATAATACCGTCAAGAAGTCGATCTACGAGAAGAGTTCGGGAAGGTTCACCGTTCCGGGACGCACCGTGGCGGTCTTCTCCCTCAACGGCCCCGCACAGGGCTAGGTTGGGACCCAGCGACCGCCGGGCGGCGCCGCACCACCGTGCTGCCCGGCGGGCTCTTCCCACCCTCGGCCGGTCCCGGCCCCGCTCCGACGTACCAGGTCACTCCCATGCCTGGGCCGCACCGGACCGGGGCCGGGGCCGACCGGTCCACCTGTTTCGGCGACGGTGACCATGGCGAGCGACATCCCCGAGGAGACGACGAGCTTTGTCGGACGGAAAGCGGAACTCGCCGGGCTGGAACACACCGTCGCCGCCCACCGGCTGACCACCCTCACCGGCAGCGGGGGCGTGGGCAAGACCAGGCTCGCACTCCGCGCAGCCCGGCAGGCGGCCCCCGCCCACCGCGACGGCGCCCGGTGGGCGGACCTGTCCCCGCTCCACGACGACAGCCTGCTCATCGCGACAGTCTCCGACGCCGTCGGACTGTCCGACCACACACTGCGGATGCCCATCGACGCGCTGTGCGAATGGCTCGCCGACAAGGAACTGCTCCTGGTCCTCGACTCCTGCGAACACCTGCTCCCCGCCTGCGCCCACCTGCTCGGCGAGATCCTCACCACCTCACCCGGCCTCACCGTGCTGGCCACCAGCCGCCAGCCCCTGGGGCTCCGGGGCGAGCGGCTCGTCGAGGTGACACCGCTGCCCGTCGAGGGCGCCGGCGACGCACTCACCCTCTTCCGCGACCGGGCCGCCGCGGCCGCCCCCGACCTGGCCCTCGACGCACCGGGCAACGCCGCTGCCGCGACCGAGATCTGCCGCAGTCTCGAAGGCATCCCGCTCGCCATCGAACTCGCGGCCGGTGCAGTGGGCGAGGACACCGTCGAGCAGGTCGCCGAACGGATCGGCACCCGCTTCGAGGTGCCGTCCGACGCGTCGGCCCGGCCGCCGCGCCACCGCACCCTGCGCACCGCCATCGGCTGGAGCCACGAGCTGTGCACCCCCCTGGAACGGCTGCTCTGGGCCCGGCTGACCGTCCTGCGCGGCGGCTTCGACGAGGCCACCGCCCGTGAGGTCTGCGCCGGGGGACCGCTCACCGAGGACGGGGTGACCGAGGCACTGAACGGCCTGGTCGCCAAGTCCGTCGTCCGGCGGGACGGCGCGTGCCACCGGATGCTGGACACCATCCGCGAGTACGGCCGGATGTGGCTCGGCGAACTCGGCGAGGAACGGGCCGCCGCCGACCGGCACGCCGTCTGCTTCCTCGGCCTGGCCCGCAACGCCCACGCGGGCTGGACCGGCGACGACCAGATCACCTGGTACCACCGGATCGCCGACGCGCACGCCGATCTGTGCGCGGCCCTGGACCACCTGCTGGTCCACGACACCGAGGCCGCCCAGGAGATGGCGGGCCGGATCGGCTTCTTCTGGTGCTGCTGCGGCCATCTGCCGCAGACCCGCGACTACGCGCAGCGCGCCCTGGACGCCGGCCCGTCCGAGGGCCCGCACCGCACCCGGGCGCTGTGGGTGCTGGGCATCACCGTCGTGCTCCAGGGCGACTACCCGACCGCCCGCCGACTGGGCAGGGAGTGCACCAGGGCCGCGGCCCGGGACGGCACCGACGAGGGCATCCTCTCCGCCGCCTACCTCTGCGGTCTCACCCACCTGATGACCGGCCAGCCCGAGGCGAGCCTGCGCCGGATCGAACAGGTCCTGCGCACCACCAGCGTCACCAACCGGCTGGAGGCCGCCTACCAGCTGCGCTGCCACCTCATCACCGTCTTCGCGCTGACCAGCCTCGGCCGTCTGGACGAGGCGGCCGGAGCCGCCAGGCGGCTGCGGGCCGTCTGCGAGGTCCAGGACGAGTGCTGGACCCGTAGCTACGTCGACTACCAGCTCGCCCTGATCGCCCTGCTGCGGGGCGACGCCGACACCTCCGCCGCCCACGCCCGCTCGATGATCGCGGGCAAGTACCGTCTCCGTGACCGTTTCGGCATCGCGCTCGGGCTGGACATCCTCGCCGCGGCGATCGCCGCCCAGGGGGCGGGGGCCCGCGCCGCCCGCGTCTACGGCACCGGGCAGGTCTACTGGCGCATGGTCGGTCATCCGCAGCGCGGCACCCCCGAACTGGGTCCGCTGCGCGAGGCCTGCGAACGCCAGGCCCGGGCCGCCGTCGGCGACGCGGCCTATCAGCGCGCCTACGAGCGGGGCCGGGCGGACAACGCCGAGGTCGGACTGGCGGCGGCGCTCCAGGGCGAACTGCTCCTGTAGGGAAGCCCCGGGTGCCCCGGCCGCGCCCCGCCGGACGGCCCCGGTACCGCCGGGGCCCCGGTCGTCACGGCAGTCGTTGCGCGGGAACGGCCGGAACGGCGGGCGCCAGCGCGGAGAGCCGGTTCAGCAACTCGCCGAACGGCCCGTCCGCCGGTTCCCGCGCGAGTACCCGCAGAACGATGCCCGCCATCTCCGTGTCGTACGCGGCGCTCACCGCCGCCAGCGCCGCGAAGTCGTGCACCAGTTGCAACTCCAGCTCCTGGCGCGGAACCCGCCGCCCGTCCAGCCAGATCAGCGCCGTCGACTCGGCCAGCGACACCCACGACCGCACCACCAGCTCCAGCCGTGCCGGGGGAGCCTCGACCCCGAGATGGGCAAGGATCTGCTCGTAGGCGGCCTGCCGCACCCCGTCGATCATCGCGTTGGCCGTCGAGGAACCGGCCGCCGGTCCGCCCCGCATCAGTGCCGAGAACCCGGGGCCGTGCTCGTCGACGAAGTCGAAGAACCGCTCCATCACCCTCAACAGCCGCTCTCCGAGGGGGCCTTCGCGGGGTTCGACGAACCGGGCGGACAACTCCTCCGCCGCTCTGCGCAGCGCCGCCTCGTACAGGCTCTGTTTTCCCGGAAAGTAGTGGTAGACCAGGGGCCGCGAGATCCCGGCCGCCGCCGCGATCTCGTCGATCGACACCTCGTCCGGGGCGCGGTGGCTGAACAACTCCAGCGCGACACCGATCAACTGCTGCCTGCGCTCCTCGACGCCCATCCTGCGCCGCACCCCGGTCGTCATGCCGGACAGCGTACCGAGTGGGGCGGTGCCCCCGGGGCGGCGGGCTTCCGCCGAGGTCCTCCGCGCGACGGCCGGCCCGTACCCGTCTACAGGTCCAGGACCAGCCGTTCTCCCCGGCACCGGGACACGCAGATCAGCATCGCGTTCTCCCGTTCCGCGTCCGTCAAGAGCTCGTCGCGGTGGTCGACCTCGCCCTCCAGGACGCGTTGTTGACACGTGCCGCAGAAGCCCTGTTCACAGGAGTACGCCACGTACGGGAGTTCCTCGCGGACCGCGGCCAGCACCGACTGCCCGGCCGCCACCGCGACGGTGCGGCCCGAGCGGCGCAGTTCGACCTCGATCGGTCCGGAGTCCGCGGCCGACGTGCCCGCCGCGGCGAAGCGTTCCAGGTGGAGGGTGCGGCCGGGCGGCAGGGCGGCGGCGACCGCGTCCATCAGGGGTTCCGGGCCGCAGCAGTACACGGCGGTGCCCTCGGACGTGTCCGCCAGGGCCGCGGTCGCGTCCGGGCGACCTGCCTCGTCCTCGGGGACCACCGTCACCCGGCCGCCCTCCGCGCCCAGCTTCTCGATCTCGTCGAGGAACGGCATCGTGGCGCGGGACCGTCCGCCGTACAGCAGATGCCAGTCGGCCCCCGAGGCGGCGACCGCGCGCAGCATCGGCAGGACCGGCGTGATGCCGATGCCGCCCGCGACGAAGAGGTACGCGGGCGCCTCGACCAGGGGGAAGCGGTTGCGCGGGGCACGGACCTCGATCTCGTCGCCCTCGCGGAGCCGCTCGTGGACCTCCCGGGAGCCGCCCCGGCCGTCCTCCACCAGCCGGGCCGCGATGGTGTACGTGCCGGTGGCGTCCGGGTCGCCGCACAGCGAGTACTGCCGGACCAGGCCGGAGGGCAGCAGCAGATCGAGATGCGCGCCGGGCTGCCAGGCGGGCAGGTCAGGTCCCTCCAGGCGGAGTCGGACCACGCCCTCGGCCGGGACGGTCCGTTCGGTGACGAGCAGGCGGCGGGTGGTGGTGGACCTGCGTTGCGAGTGGCCCGAGACGGGGGTCTCCAGGGCGGGCAGCGGCCACAGCGGGGAGCGCCGGACGCGTCGGCGCAGGGCTCGCCTGGCGAGCAGGGCGGCGCCGACGGCGACCACGACGGTGCGCGGACGGGGCAGGGGGAGAGGCATGGTCAGCGGGCCCCCGCCGTCCGGGCCTCGGCGGCCGTCGCCGCGGGGGAGCGGGCGAGGTAGTCCATCGCCTGGTCCGTGCTGCCCTCCTGCGAGGGGTGGTAGGAGCGGCTCAGGTAGCGGGGGACGGAGCGCAGCAGGTCGCCCGTCGCGGGCAGGGTGCCGCGCCTGCCGCTGGTGTAGAACTCCCGGAACGACGCCTTTCCGTCCAGCAGGCTCGGGTCGTTCTCCATGAAGAAGCGGGTACCGCGCTGCCAGAGGAAGAGCAGTGCGGTGAAGGCCGTCGCCCAGGTCCGCACCCGCCGCCGGTAGCCGCCGTCGACATGCATGAACACGTCGAACGCGACCGAGCGGTGCTCGACCTCCTCCGCGCCGTGCCAGCGCAGCAGGTCCAGCATCGTCGGGTCGGCGCCCCGCCGGTCCAGTTCGTCGGCGTTGAGGACCCAGTCGCCGAGGAACGCGGTGTAGTGCTCGATCGCCGCGATCGTCGCCACCCGCTCCATCAGCCACCACTTCCGGGCCCGCCCCGGTGGCATCGTCCGGTCGCCGAGGAGCTTCTCGAAGAACCAGTCGACCTGCGCGGTGTACGGCGTCGGGTCGAGCCCGAGCTCCCTCAGACGCGGCAGCACGTCGTCGTGCGCCTGGGAGTGCACGGCCTCCTGCCCGATGAACCCGATGACGTCCTGGCGCAGTTGTTCGTCGTGGATGTGGGGCAGCACCTGCCGGTAGACCTGGATGAACCAGCGCTCCCCGGCGGGCAGCAGCAGATGGAGCACATTGATCGTGTGCGTGGTGAACGGGTCGCCCGGTACCCAGTGCAGGGGAGTCCTCTCCCAGGCGAAGGAGACCTTGCGGGCCTTGAGTGGGGTCCGCTCCGACACGACCGGCGCCGGCTTCGTGTTAGACATGTTGTCAATGTACTGATCGGTACCGCGCCGGAACAGAGGCGTGCGGGGATTTTCCGGTCGTGGACGGCGGCGGCGTCTGCGCGTCGAGGTGCCGGTTCCTGACGGCGGCGGCCTCCGCGTCGAGGTGCCGGTTCCTGACGGCGGCGGCCTCCCGCACGCCACCGAACCGTGGGCCGTTCTCGGCGGCCTCCCGAACGACTCGGCCGGTCCGGACACCGGTCCTGGCTCCTCGACCCGTCGGTGCGCCACCTCCAGTGGTACCCGGCCGAGGCCGACGTCTCGATCCGGCCCGGTCAGCCCCGGTCCAGGTAGGCGAGCACCGCGAGAACACGGCGGTTGTCGTCGTCGGACGGCGGCAGGCCGAGCTTCTGGAAGATGTTCGAGGTGTGCTTGGCCACCGCCCGTTCCGTGATCACCATCTGCGCGGCGATCGCCCCGTTGGAACGCCCCTGCGCCATCAGTTCGATGACCTCCAGTTCGCGCGGGGTCAGCCCGCCCATCGGCTCGTCCCGCGAACGCCGGGACAGCAGTTGCGAGATGACCTGCGGGTCCATCGCGGTGCCGCCCGCCGCGACCCGGCGCACCGCGTCGATGAACTGCTCGGCGTCGAAGACCCGGTCCTTGAGCAGATAGCCGATGCCGCCGTTGCCGTCCGCCAGCAACTCGCGGGCGTACAACTGCTCCACGTGCTGCGAGAGCACCAGCACCGGCAGGCCCGGCCTGGCCCGCCGCGCCGCCAGCGCGCACTGCAGGCCCTCGTCCGTGTGGGACGGCGGGAGCCGGACGTCGACGACCGCGATGTCAGGCTCCGACTCGGCCAGCGCGCGGGTCAGTTCGGGTCCGCTCTCGACAGCCGCCGCGATCTCGAAGCCGTACGCCTCCAGCAGGCGGACGAGACCGTCGCGCAGCAGGAAGAGGTCTTCGGCTAGGACAACTCGCAAGGGATCTCCATGGTCACCATGGTGGGACCGCCCGCGGGGCTGCTGACGGCCATGACGCCGTCGAATGTACCGAGTCGGCGTTCGATTCCGCTCAGGCCCGAACCGCCTCCGACCTTCGCGCCGCCCGACCCGTTGTCGGTGACGCAGACCCGCAGCGCGCCCCGCACGTGACGGACGTCGACCTGGACGCGGTCCGCCCCCGAGTGCTTGACCACGTTCGTCAGGGACTCGCTCACCGCGAAGTAGGCGGCCGACTCGACAGCGGCGTCCGCCCGGCCGCCCAACTCCACCAGCACCTCCGCCTCGACGGGCAGCCTCAGCGCCAACGCCCGTACCGCGTCGCCCAGTCCGCGCTCGGCGAGGACCGGCGGATGGATGCCGCGGACCAGATCGCGCAACTCCGTGAGCGCCTCGGCCGACGACTCGCGGGCCATGGCGAGGAGCTTCTTCGCCTGTGCCGGGTCCTTCTCGATCAGCGCCTCCACGACACCCAGATTCATCCCCATCGCGACCAGCCGGGCCTGCGCCCCGTCGTGCAGATCCCGCTCGATGCGCCGCAGTTCCGAGGCCGCGGTGTCCACCGCCTCATGCCGGGTCTCGGTGAGCCGGTCGATGCGCCGGACCAGTTCCTCCTCCTGCGAAGGGGCCAGCATCGCGCGGGTGAGCAGGAAGTGCACCCGCAGCAGCGGCTCGCTCGCCAGCAGACCGATCGCGAGGATCGCCACACCGAGCGCCGCCGCCGCGAGCCCCGTCGCCTGGCTGTCGACCGGCACGAACCCGTACCAGTACCGGTCGTCGGTGAAGACCCGCCACAGCCCGGCCGCCAGGACGAAGCCCTCCACCGGGTAGATCAGCAGCGCTGCCGCCAGGGTCACCAGCAGGTAGCCGGCCGTCATGTCGACCATCAGCCACCTCAGGTCCCGCCAGGTCGCCGGGTCCTTCAGCATCAGCGAGGTCCGCTCCACCTGCCCGACGACGCCGGTGCGCAGATCCCCGGGAAAGGGGCGGTACGGGACCGGGACGCGGACCCCGCACCAGGTGGCCGCGAGCAGCCGCCGCCGAAGCGCGTGCCTGCGGGTCAGGTTCAGCACGTAGGGGGTGGTGATCAGACCGATCCCCAACGGGACGCAGGCGATCGAGAGCACGGCCCACACGAAGAGCGTCAGCGACCCGGCAAGGGAGGCGAACGACAGGACGATGCTCCGCCCCGCGGTTCTCGGCACACCCCGCACCCGGGTGCGTATCGCGTTCAGCTGGCTCATTTCTCCCCCTCGCAGGGCCCTGTGTCCGGGCTCGCCCGGACACAGTCTCTCCCGGCGGCTTCCGCACGCGTCAGCCGTTTCGCCTCCTGGCCGGGGTGTACCCAGCACCACCCCGCCGACCTCGCCCCACGGCTCCGGGAGAGGGGGGACCGACGGCTGGGGCGGCCGGTCGCCCGTTCCTAGATTCCTCGGCACGAGGCGACGACGGGGCCGTCACCGTGTCCACGGCCGCACCCCTTCCCTCGCACGCATGTCCGACCGATCTCATCCGACCCCTGGGGGCGACATGGCCATGAGGCGCGACCTCGCGGCACGCATCGGTGTGTGGAGCGCACACCACCGCACCACAGCTGTTCTCGGCTGGCTGATCTTCGTCCTACTGGCCACCGGCATCGGCGGCGCGTCCGGCCTTGTCGAGATGTCCGACGCGGAGAACGCCGCCGGTGAATCGGCACGGGCCGAACGCATCCTCGACGACGCGGGCCTGCGCAAACCGGCCGGCGAACTGGTCATGGTGTCCGCCACCGAGGCGGGCCACTGGCAGGACGCGGCCCGCGCGGTCTCCGCGGCGATCCGCGGAACCGGCGAGGTCACGGGCCTCGGGGCCCCGATCCCTTCCCGGGACCGCAAGGACGCGCTGATCAGCTTCGAGATGAAGGGCGACGCGGCGACCGCGCCCGACCGGGTGCGGCCCGTACTCGACGCCGTGTCCGCGGTCGGGGCGGACCACCCCGACGTGACCATCCATCAGTTCGGCGACGCCAGTGCCGGGAAGTGGCTCGGCGACCTGCTCTCCGAGGATTTCAAGAAGGCCGAGTTCACCGCCGTCCCGCTGGCCCTGGGCATTCTGCTGGTCGCCTTCGGCGCCGTCGTCGCGGCGCTGCTCCCGGTCGGCCTCGCGCTGACCGCGTGCATGGCGGCCTTCGGGCTGCTGTCGCTCGCCAGCCACCGGCTGCACCTGTTCCAGACCACCTACTCGGTGATGTTCCTGATGGGCTTCGCCGTCGGTGTCGACTACTGCCTCTTCTACCTGAGGCGGGAGCGCGACGAGCGCGCGGCGGGGCACGACGCCGGGACGGCGCTGCGCATCGCGGCGGCGACCAGTGGCCGGGCCGTACTGGTCTCCGGGGTCACGGTGATGGTCGCGATGGCCGGCATGTTCCTGTCCGGACTGATGCTGTTCAAGGGGTTCGCCCTCGCCACGATCATCGTGGTCCTCGTCGCGATGCTGGGCTCGGTGACGGTGCTGCCCGCGCTGCTCTCCATGCTGGGCGACCGGGTCGACGCGGGACGGGTACCCCTCCTCGGCCGGCGCGGGAACCGGCACGCGCGCACCAGCGGCGGGTTCGCCGGCAAGGTGCTGAGGCCGGTTCTGGCCAGGCCGAAGATCTTCGCCCTCGCCTCCGCCGCCGTTCTGCTCGTCCTGGCCGCGCCCGCCCTCGGCATGAAGACCGAACAGCTGGGTCTGGAGAAGCAGTTCGGCTCCGGCTCACGGCTCTCCGTCTCCTACCGGCAGATCCAGGAGAAGTTCCCCGGCGGACCCGCCCCCGCCCGGGTCGTGGTCAAGGCCGACGACATCGAGGCCCCGGCACTGCGCGAGGCGTTCGCGGGCTTCGACGAGGTGACGGTCCACCGCGAGCAGAACGTGGCCGAGATCCAGGTGCCGCTTCCCGACGGTGCGGCATCCCTCTCCGAACTGCGCCGCGAGCGGCTGCCCGCCGCGTTCGACGGGACGGGTGCGCAGGTCCATGTGACCGGTGAGACGGCCGGGTCCGTCGATTTCAACGACCAGTTGAGGCGCGGCATCGTGCCCGTCCTCGCCTTCATCACGGCGGTGACGTTCCTGCTGATGCTGCTCTGCTTCCGCTCGTACGTGATCGCCCTGACCGCGATCCTGCTCAACCTGCTCTCCGTGGCCGCCGCGTACGGAGTGATGGTCGCCGTGTTCCAGCACGGCTGGGGCGCCTCACTCATCGGTTCGGAGGGGGTCGGCGCGATCGAGGCGTGGATTCCGCTGTTCGTCCTTGTCGTCCTGTTCGGACTCTCCATGGACTACCACGTGTTCGTGGTCTCCCGGATCAGTGAGGCCCGCGAGCGGGGGCTGAGCACCCGGGACGCGATCGACGAGGGCATCCGGCGGACGGCCGGCGCGGTCACCGGCGCGGCCGTGATCATGGTCGCGGTCTTCGCGGTCTTCGGGACGCTGTCCATGCAGGACATGCAGCAGATGGGGGTCGGCCTCGCCGTCGCGGTTCTGCTGGACGCCACGCTCGTCCGCATGGTCCTGCTGCCGTCCGTGATGACGCTGCTGGGGGAGCGGAACTGGCGCACCCCGCGAGGAACGTCCCGCTTGCCGGATTCCGGGCGGCAGGGTGAGCCGGCGACGGAACCGGTGACGCCCGGAGTCCCGGTCCTGCCGGGAACGCGGGGCTGACCTCCGGCCCGCCCCCGGTCGCGGAACCGCCCCGGCCCGGTACGCACCGGGGCGGGGCGGGCCGGGGCGGGGCGGTGTGCGTGTCGGGCCGCGGTGCCGGGCCCGCCGGCCTCAGGGAGCGTACTTGTAGCCGACGCGCCGTACCGTCTGGATCGAACGGCGGTGCTCGGCGCCCAGCTTGCGGCGCAGCCGGGCGACGTGGACGTCCACGGTGCGCCCGTCGCCGACATGACCGTAGCCCCAGACCGTCGTCACCAACTGGTCCCGGGTGTGCACCCGGTGCGGGTGCGCGACGAGATGGGCGAGGAGTTCGAACTCCAGGTAGGTGAGGTCGAGCGGCGTCCCGTTCACGGCCGCCGTGCGCTGCACGGGGTCGATGCGCACCGGACCGGCAGCCGGTTCGTCCACCGGTGGGACCACCACGTACTGGCCCGCCGCGGCGGCGCCCGGCTGCTGATCGGCCGGTACGAGGACCAGGTAGCCGATCATCGGCGGCCTGCCGGGCAACGCCGGAACGGTGTGCTGGGGCGCGGGCAGCCAGGTGGCGCCCGGCGGCAGGAACTCCGCCACGTCGGCGGGCCGGACGACCTCCCCGGGGTCGACGGCGCGCAATCGATGGCGGCCGGGGGACAGCGGGCGGGCGGTGGCGACGGAAGCCGCCGGAGGAGCCGCGGTGGCAGTGGTGGCAGCGGTGACAGTGGTGGAGAGGGCACGAACGTTCTTCATGGGGGTCAGCTCTTTCGCGCGAAGGAGTCGTCTGCGGACGGACTTGCTTGCGCGCGGGCCGAAGGCCGCGATGAGCGGTTTTAGAGGGCCTGCGCGTTCCACGCGCGGCAACACACCCGGTCGAAGTCGTGGTGCTGACGGGACGGCCAGAACGGTTCGAGGTCCCTGCGACCCGTCGAGGTGTACTGGATACCGGCCATGGCCCCATTCAACCAGACAACGCGACGGCGCAGCAGGCCTCTGCCACCCGCCGTCGCGACTCCCGGTGTTGGCTTCCTCACTCCGGGGTCGCCCGGGACGATGCGCCGATGCCGATGCCGATGCCGATGCCGATGCCGATGCCGATGCCGGTCACCCGGCTCCCGGTTCGACGCGACGGGGTGTCACCGGTGCCCCGCCACCCGTGCCCGCCCCCGGCTCAGCCCACGAGCCGCTTGCGCCAGTCCAGCGGCGACAGTTCGATCGCCCGGTCCGGCGAACCGTCCCACTCCACCGTCAGACCCGCCTCGCGCAGCGCCGCCGTCACCTCGTGGCCCACGGCGGTCGTCGTCTCCGCCGACTCGTCGAATCCGCCGTAGTACAACGAGAGTCCATGACCCGCCGCCGCGCCCTGCGTGCACTGCGTGTGGAAGAAGACGAAACCGCGCGCGTCCTCGCGCCCGGCCTCATGTATCTCGCCGAGCCCGCACGAACGGCAGCAGGAGAAGTGCTCCCGCGCCGTGATCCCGCGCTCGTCCAGCGTGGCGAACGCCCGCTCCAGCCGGTCCGCGTCGGTCGTGTCCGACCACTGCCGCTGCTCCTCGACCCGCTCCAGCCAGAGCCGTTCCGCCAGCTGCTGCGCCTGCTCCGATGTCACCGGACGCACCCCGTCCGCCACGAGATGCTCCTCGGCGGCCTCGGCGAGGTCGCTCACCGTCCCGTACCCGCACCGGAGCAGCAGCCGAACCTGCTCCTCCAACTGCTCCCGGATCTCGTCGGGAAGGCCGGGCACCGGCTTCTCCTCCGGCATCCCGGCGTCCTCCCACCCGACGCCCGCGTCCCACTCCGGCTCCTCGCGCGCCCAGCGGACCATGAGCCCGGCGACCCGCTCCGGCTCGCCGATCATCGCCCTGCGGTGGGTGGCCGGCCCGCCGGAGCGGCGTTCCAACTGGTAGTCGCCACCGTGCTCGTGCCAGACCTGCACATAGGTGCCCGGAATATCCGGTATGCGCTGCACGACCAGGAAGTGGTCGTCCTCCCCGCCGATCCGGTGCACCAGATCGCTCAGTACCCGGTCCGTCACACGGACGTGGGTCTGCCAGTTCTCGGTCTCCACCTTGATGTCGAGCATGCTCCGACCCTCGCACACACCACTGACAACGGGCCGGGCGGCGGCGAGAGGGGTGAGCGCCCCGACCGGCGGTCACCCCCGGAACACGGTCCGCTCAGACCTGACCGGCCTTCTCCAGCGCGGTGCAGCAGGTGTCGACGATCAGCCGGGTGACGACGTACGGGTCGACGTTGGCGTTCGGGCGGCGGTCCTCGATGTAGCCCTTCCGGTCCTTCTCGACCTGCCACGGGATGCGGACCGAGGCGCCGCGGTCGGAGACGCCGTAGCTGTACTCGTTCCACGGGGCGGTCTCGTGCAGACCGGTCAGGCGGTCGTCGATACCGGCGCCGTAGTTCTTCACGTGGTCCATCGGCTTCGAGCCCTCACCCAGCGACTCGCACGCGGTGATGATCGCGTCGTAGCCGTCGGGACCCTCGCGCATCGCCCGCGTGGAGAAGTTGGTGTGCGCGCCCGCCCCGTTCCAGTCGCCCTTGACCGGCTTCGGGTCGAGGGTCGCGGAGACGCCGAAGTCCTCGGCCGTCCGGTACAGCAGCCAGCGGGCCACCCACAGCTGGTCGGAGACCTCCAGCGGGGACAGCGGTCCCACCTGGAACTCCCACTGGCCGGGCATCACCTCGGCGTTGATGCCGCAGATGCCGAGCCCCGCGCGCAGACAGTTGTCGAGGTGCTTCTCGACGATGTCGCGACCGAAGATCTCGTCGGCGCCGACACCGCAGTAGTAGCCGCCCTGCGCGGCCGGGAAGCCGCCCTCGGGGAAGCCCAGCGGCCGGTGGCCGTCGAAGAAGGTGTACTCCTGCTCGATGCCGAAGACCGACTCCTGGTCGGCGAACCGCTCGGCCACCTCGCGCAGCGCGGCACGGGTGTTGGAGGAGTGCGGCGTCATGTCTATGTCGAACACCTCGCACAGCACGAGGATGTCGTCGCCGCCACGGACCGGGTCCGGGCACGAGAACACCGGCTTCAGCACCCGGTCGGACGCGTGCCCCTCGGCCTGGTTGGTGCTGGAGCCGTCGAAGCCCCAGACCGGCAGCCCGGCCACGTCCCGCGAGGCGCCCCCGGTCATGATCTTCGTCTTGGAGCGGAGCTTGGCGGTCGGCTCGGTGCCGTCGATCCAGATGTACTCGGCCTTGAACGTCACGGAAGCCATCCTTTGCGGGTCCTGCGGTGCTGCGGTCCGGCCTGCCCCGCGATCCGGTGCGTGCCGCGGGCCCGGTCCGTGCAGCGGTCCGGTCTGTACGGCGACAGCCTCGCAAGCCGCGATTTCCCGTCCGTTGCCCGTGTGTGAACCCGGTGTTACCGAACTACCGGGGCAGCCCGCCCGGCGCGCGGTGCCGGAGCAGCTCCTCGAAACCCGCCGCCCGGATCCGGCGCACCAGCTCCCGCTCGTCGGTGCCCAGCGCCTCGGCCGCCGCCGCGAGCCGCCAGTCGGCGTCGGCGAGCCGGTGCAGCAGATGACCGCGCCGGATCTGGGCGTCCGACAGCCGGAACGTCTTCAGATACGCGACCCGCCCCTTGTGATCGGTGATCGTCTCGCCGATGTGCCGGCCGGTTCCGTCCAGCCGGAACGGCGGCAGGAACCGCCACAGCGTGAACGAGCCCATCCGGTAGACCCGGTCGAAGGCGTACGAGGGGTCCAGCAGCTCACGCGCGAACAGGGTGTCGTGCGCCCGCGCCCACTCCTCCTCCTGCGCCAGCGCCGCCGCCCGCAGATCGTCGAGCGTCCGCAGGTGCGGGCCGTCAGCGATCCGCGCCGCGAACTCCGCCACCGGAGCGCCGTACAGCGCGTAATGGTGGACCAGCTCCCCGTACAGGTCCTGGACCAGCGAGGCGTGCAGCAGCCGGTAGTCGTCCGGGTGCGGCACCACGAACGCGGCGGCGAGCGCGTCGGCCGCGTACACCATCACTCCGCACTGGCCGGGATGGATCTCGAAGACCCGCAGCGCGTCGCCGAGCCCGCGCACCGACAGACCCAGGTACGCGTCCTCGGCACGCGGTGACAGCCCGTCGCGCAACGCCCGGCGCGACCACTCCTCCCAGGCGACGGAGGGCCCGCCAAAGTGCAGGGCAAGGTAGCCCTCCAGCGCGAGATGCAGCGGCAGGAAACGCAGCCGGTCACCCGGCTGCCGCTTGGCCATCCGGTGGTGACGGTGACGCTGGAGCCGCGCGGTCCGGGGCGGCGCGGTCCGGGGCGGCGAGCCCCCGGCCGGGCCGTTCGCGCCGGATCCGAGCTGGGTGCCGTACGCGGCGGACCGCACGCCCTCGCCGGACCAGTCCGCGACGAAGCCGTGCGGGATGTACGAGACGTAGTGCGTGTCCGGTCCTACGTCGACGACACCCCTCTCGCCCGGGTAGACCTCCCGGTGCAGCCGCAGCCCGTCCACGGGCCGCTCCCGTACCAGGGGCACCAGCCGGATTCCGCCCCACACCTGGGCGGGCCGGGTGACGAGCCCGGTCAGTTCGAGCCCGTTCACGACGGTGCCCCCGTCCCGGCCCCGGCCGCGCCACGCCCGCCGGCGAAACGCGCGACCCGGTCGTCGAGGTAGCCGTACAGCGCGTCGACCCCGGTACGCCCCTCGGCGAACTGCGCGATCTCCACCAGGGCAGGCAGGTCCTCCGCGTCCCGGATACCGGCCGTGGGCACGCCCGGGGCGAGTCGCCGCACATCGAAACCGTCCGCGTCGTACACCGGATTCGCGTGCACCACCGCCGTGCGCCGGTCCGGATCGAGCCGGGTCCGCCACACCCGCAGCACCTCGCCCGCCAGACCGGGCGGGGCGTTGTCCCAGCCGTCCGAGACGATCACCAGCCGCTGAGGGCCGTGCTCCAGCGCGTCCAGCACCCGCGTGCCCAGCGGGGACGGCCCCCAGGGCCCGACCAGCAGCGGATCGGCGGCGCCCGAGGTCCACAACGCGGTGTACCCGCCCGGCGCGGCCAGCGCCTCCAGCAGGAAATGGCAGGCCAGCGCCACGGCGAGCGGGCGGCGCCGCTTCTCGCCCGAACCGGACGACGAGTAGCTGTCGTCCAGCACACCCGCGACCCTTCCCCAGCTCCCGCGCTGCGGTCCCGCCGCGCGCCGGGCACCGGCCCGCAACGCCCCCGTCAGCTCCGCACGGTGCGCCGCGCGCACGTCGAAACCGAGCGACAGCACGTACAGGGCCAGCCGGGTCAGCGGCATCGCCGCCAGATCGACGTCCGCGGGCGGCGGCACCCGCGTCCCGACCCCGCGCTGCCCCAGCGTCCGGAGCCGTTCCAGCCGGGTCATCCGCGGCGCCACCCGCTCCAGGAACACCTCGCGCCGCATCCCGTGCCGGGCGGCGAAACCCTCGGCGACGGTGAACGGCAGTTCCTCGACGGCGCCCTGCTCGTAGTGGGCACGGCGCCACGCGTCGAGCGACGAGTGCCGGTAGCGCGACCGGCGACCGGGCCGGAACAGGAAGTCCCCCGTCTCACCCGCCCCGTCCCCCCGCCCGGTCCCCGGCCCGCGGATCTCCGGAGTCCCGGTCCCCGGCCCGCCCGGACCGTCGTCGAACCGGAGGTGGACGTGGCGGGCCGCCGTCTTCAGGCCGGAGCGGTACTTCACCGCGTCGTGTGCCAGGTCCGGCCGGGCGTTCAGCCAGTCGCGCATGATCGCCCGGGTGCGGCGGTTGTTCACCCCGGCCCGGCGCAACGCACCGAACAGCCGGTACACGCGCTGCGGCGGCAGCTTCGCCAGCCGGGCGGCGATCAGCCGCCCCTCGTCCCGCTTCTCCCGCGCCGTCGCCTCGCCGGCGGTCTCCAGCAGGCCCTGGACGATGCGCACGGCGTTGTGGTCGTTGATGTCGAGGGCCAGGGCGGCGGAGTACACGCGACGGTAGTTGACCCGTACGTACTCGTGGAGGAAGTCGAGCGACAACTGCTGTCGGTGCGCCGACGAGCGGAACTCGCGCTGGCCGGTCGCGGTGATCGCCGCGTTGACGAAGAGCAGCACGTCCTCGGCGGCGACGAGACCGGCGCCGGTGGCGGGCCGTGCGCCGCCGGTCGTCTCCGTGCCCGTACTCGTCGTCATCGCTTCCCCCGTGATCGCGCGCCGCCGGACGCGGGGCGGGCGCCGGCCGGGGAATGGAGGCGCGAGCAGCGAAATCTTTGCTTCAGAGGCAAGTCCCGGAAGTCGCGGCCGGAGTCCCGCGGCCGGCTCCGCAAAACGTAACCCGTCACGTCCGCCCCGCGCCAACCCGATATCCGGGACCGGTCCGGCACCCCCGGACCGGTCCGACGGACGGCAGTTCAATACGGGACCGGTCCGGCGGACCCGGCAGACTTGCCCCATGACGACACACTCCCCGTCCCCCCTGCGCATCGGTCTCGTCGGTACCGGCCCCTGGGCCAGGAACACGCAGGCCCCTGCCCTCGCCGCCCACCCCGACGCGGTACTCAGCGGCGTATGGGGCCGTCGTCCCGAGGCGGCCCGGGCGCTGGCCGCCGCCCACGGGACCACGGCGTACACCGGTGAGGCGGGCATCGACGAACTCTTCGCGACCAGCGACGCCCTCGCGTTCGCCCTGCCGCCGGACGTCCAGGCCCCGCTCGCCGCCCGCGCCGCGGCCACCGGGCGGCACCTGCTGATGGACAAGCCGGTGGCGACCACCGTCGCGGGGGCCCGCGAGGTCGCCCGGGCCGTCGAGCGGAGCGGCGTCGCGTCCGTCGTCTTCTGCACCCTGCGGTTCGCCCCCCGCACCGCCGCCTGGATCAGCGAACAGGCCGCCGCGGACGAGTGGTTCACCGCCCGCGCCGAGTGGATCGGCGCGCTGTTCGCCCCCGGCGCGACCAGCGAGTACGCCGCCTCGCCCTGGCGCCGCGAGAAGGGCGGACTGTGGGACGTCGGCCCGCACGTCCTGTCGGTGCTGATCCCCGTACTGGGCGACGTGACGCACCTGACCGCGGCCCGGGGGCGTTCCGACACCACGCACCTGATCCTCCGTCACACCTCCGGTGCGTCCAGCACGGTCACCCTGTCCCTCGGGGCACCGGAGGGTGCGGTCGGCACGACGGTCGAGCTCCGGGGCGAGCAGGGCGTGGTCACGCTGCCGCAGTGGGACGGCGCGGTCGAGGCGTTCGGGGCGGCGGTCGACGCGCTCGTCGAATCGGCCCGCACCGGGGAACCGCACCCGTGCGACGTGCGGTTCGGGCTGCGGCTGACGGAACTGCTGGCCGAGGCGGAGGAACGGGCGGGGGAGTAGCGGACGCCCGGACCGCGCGCCCCGCCGTGCGAGGGCGGGGGCGCCGCCCGTGCGCGACGGCTCCGGACGCGAGGCGCCTGAGGGCGACGACGCGCGCATCGCCCCGGGCACCCGCGTCGTCACGGGGGCGTCACCGCGGCGGGTGGGCCGGACGGCCCGAGAGGCGTGGTGCCGGACATCTTGTGGGGCAGGTGCACCGGGGGCGGTTCGGCCCTCAGCGCCCCAGGGCGTCCCGTACCGCCTCGTCCGTACGGGCCACGACGGCGGTTCCGTCGTCGGCCGTGATGATCGGCCGCTGGATCAGCTTCGGATGCCCGGCGAGCGCCTCGATCCACCGCTCCCGCGAACCGTCGTCGCGCGGCCACTCCCTGACCCCGAGCTCCTTCGCCTCGGCCTCCTGCGTCCGGGTGATGTCCCACGGCTCCAGCCCGAGCCGGTCGAGCACCGCCCGGATCTCGTCCGGCGACGGTACGTCCTCCAGATAGCGGCGGACGGTGTATTCGGCGCCCTCCGCGTCGAGCAGCGTCAGCGCGCCGCGGCACTTCGAGCAGGCGGGATTGATCCAGATCTCCATGGTGCCAACGGTACGGGAGGGACCCTCGAAAGCGCCGCTGGCCAGGGGCGATTGTCAGTGGTGGGCCGTAAAATGGAGGGAGTTCGTGAGGGTTCCACGACCGTGCCAGGAGGATGCCCATGGCCGTTGCCGCAGTCACGACCGAGCAGTACCACAAGCCCCTGCGCAAGAAGCCGCTTCCCGCGGGCCGCCCCCGCGAGTGGTACATCACCCACAACCGACGCCTGAAGGCGATGCGCCTGACGATCGCCCTGCTCGACACGGGTGTCTACTACCCGTCGACCGCGACCAACCACAAGATACGCACGACCGCCGAGCGCATCGGCATCCACCCGCCTTCCGACACCACCTGCCGCATGGTCCGCGCCCTGATCCGATACGGCCGCTGACCGCTGACCGCTGACCGCTGACCGCTGAAGGCCCGAAGCCCGCCCCCGGAGGCGCGGGCTTCGGACCTTTGCGTCCTGGGGACTCCGCGTCCTGGGTTCCCCGGTTGCCCGGTTCCCGGGCCTCCGCGTCTTCGGTTCTTCCGGTCATCGCCCCGCACGGGGTGGACGACGTACCGGGTACGCGTCCGACATCAGAAGCCCGCGCACGTGGCCGTGGCGAAGGCCCCGGAGGCCGAGGCCCGCCGGACGGTCCCGTCGTCCACCGTCACGGTGCACACGACCGTGCCGCCCGACCGCCCGACGGTCGCGGTGAAGGCGCCGCCCCGCATGAACCCCTTGCTCTCGGTCTCCCCGGCCCAGGGCAGCGACCGCAGCGCCATGCGTGCCGTCGACAGCTCGCCGTCGCGCCACGCGGGGTAGGTCACGGTGACCTCCTCGGCGGTGCCGCTGACCTCGTAACCGATCCGCAGACGCTTCGTCCCGTCCCGGGCCAGGGTGTGCGAGACCACCTCGACGGCCGCGGCGCCACCTGCGGACAGGGCCAGCACGACGACCAGGACCACCCAGGGCCACCGCCGTCGTCCCCCGGCCCCACCCGGCTCCCAGTCGCTCATCACCCCAGCCTCGGCCGTACCCGCCTGCCCCGCGACCCGGGCACCGCTCACGGTGGGCGCGGCGAACGGCGTCGAGCCGTCCGCACCGGCCACCGAACACCGGCCACAACGGTCACATCACCGCCGAGCCCACCGTGACGAACGGCGCCGACACCGCGAAGCCGTACCCGGTGCAGGCCGACTTCCCCGACCCGAAGGGAAACCTGGGGCGTGGTGGTCGTGACGGTGGGCGACGTCGTGCCGGGGGCGTCCGGTGAGACCACGGCCCGCGGCAACCGCGGGCCTCAGACGGCGCGCGCCACCCAGCGCCGGTCGGCCAGCGCGGAGACGAGGGCGCAGACCACCGCGCAGCCGGCGCTCACCGCCGGGCGCGCCGGAACGTGCAGGGCGACCACGGAGAACACCGAGGCGCCGAGCCAGCCCGTCGCCGCGCCCAGGCACAGGACGGACAGGCGGTCGAACCGGGAGGGCCGCCGGGCCCTTCCGTCCGCCCGTCGCCAGCGCATCGACTGAACGGGCAGCAGCAGGGCCAGTACGGACAGCCAGGTGATCAACGGCGCGTGCAGCGAACCGGGCAGCGGCAGCTTGTAGGAGAGGGTCTGCACCGCGGCCAGTGCCGTCAGCAGGGACCCGAGCACCGCCCCCTGCACAACGGTCGTGCGCTGCTGAAGCAGCGCCAGTCGTTGCCGCACGATCGACTCGGTCGTCCGGGAGATCTCGTCGGCCTCCCGCTTGACGGACTCGGTGTGAGCGATGTCGTCGTCGAGCAGGGCGAGGAGCGAGCGCCCCAGGTCCTGGTCCGGACCGGTGCCCGCTCCGGCGGCCGGTGGCAGCAGATCCGCCAGGGACTCCAGGGTGATCCGCGTCGACTGGCGCATGTCGCGCAGGTCCCTCAGCGACTGGTTGAGCCCTTGGTCGCCCACGTACAGGGCGGCGATGGACGCATCGGCGGTGATCAGCTCGTCCGGCCCGGAACCGGTGGCCAGCACGTCGCCGCAGAGTCCCGCCAGCCGTTCCGAAGCGGCCGAGAGGCGTGCGCACAGCTCGTGGAGGGCCGGCCGGTGGGCGCGGTGCACCGACGCGTGGTGCCGCAGCCGCGCCGCCCCCTCCAAGCCGCGGAGGAAGGGCGCGACGGCACCCGTGGGACCGATGTGCCACAGCCATGCGTCGAACTCCGCCTCCCGCGAGGCCGGCCCCACGACCACGGCCGAACGGACCGTCCCGGGCCCCGCGGCGTGCGCGAACCGGACCAGGTATCCGTCGGGCGACCGCCGCCAACTCCCCTCCGGTGACACGGGCACCCCGACCGCGGGCACCGAGGTGAGCAGCCGGTCCAGCCGGCCGGCGCCGGGCGGGGTCCGCCCGTTGTCCAGCACGCGGTGGACGTACGCGATGGAGGAACCCGGCAGCTCGGACAGCGGCGCCGCCGCGTCCCACCGGCGGCGCAGATCCCGCCAGGAGACCCCCGGGCCGGGGAACAGCACGGCCGTGACGCCGATGGCATCGCCGACGCGGTACGCGAAGGCCTGCGCGGGAGACGGCCCCGAGCACTGGCGTGACGCGAGCAGCGCGTACCCGACGCCCCCGCCCGACGCGGTCGGCGCCGCAGGGGCGGGGAGTTCGACGGGACCGAAGCCGGGTACCGGATCGGTCATGCCCAGCCGGTCGCCCAGCCGGGCCCACAACCGGCTCGGGGGCCGGTCCCCGCCGCCGTCCGCGTCCCGCACCGCCGCGACCGGCGGGACGAAGGTGTGGACGATCAGGGCACGGCCCTCGAAGCGGTTACCCGGCACGGTCGTCCGGGGCGCCCGCCGACTCGGTGGAGTCCACCGGGACAGGGGCGTCCTCGTCGTTCGCGGCGGCCACCCGGATACGGGTCACGAGCCGTTCGATCCGGTCGGCGAGCCCGGACGGCGGCGGGACCGGAAGGCCGGGGCCGCCGAGCATCCGCATGCGCTCCGACGGCAGGGAGTCCTCCAACGCGTGCAGTGTGCGCCGCAGGGCGTCGAGGTCCCGGCCGTCCAGGGCGGCGTCCACCTCGCCGAGAGCCCGGTCCAGCCGGGCCCAGCCCCGAGCGCTCGTCGACTCGACCGCGCCCGCGGCGGCCAGCAGCAGGTCCGCTTCCTCCCACGCGTTCGACCAGTCGGTCACACAACCCCCAGCCATCCTTCTGATCCTCAACAGGGTGTCATCATAAGGAAGTTACGGCAGATCGGGCACTCTTCGACCGGTGACGGGGGCGTTCATGGCGGGCTCTGCGGACGATCGCATGACGATTCGCCAGATGATGGAGGCCGGCCTCGCGAACCACCGCGATTGGCAGAACCACCAGGACCCCGAAGCCCTGCGTACCGCGCTGCGGATGTGGTCGACGCTCAGCGAGGTCGTACCGTCCGGATCGGCCCTCAGGCCCCCGGTCCTCACCGAGTTCGGCCGGGCCCTGCGCGGCTGGGCCCGGCTCACCGACGAGCCGGAGTGGCTCGACCGCGCCGTGGAGGCGAGCGCCGAGGCGGTGCGGGAGAGCGAGGAGCACGGCCACCTCTATCTGGACGAGCAGTTGTCCAACCTGGGCCTCGCTCTCTGGGAGCGATTCGAGGTCGTGGGCCGCATGCCCGATCTGGAGGCGGGGATTCTCGCGGCGCGGCGCAGCATCGCCCTCACCGCCCATGACGCGGAGCCGCGCCCGGGCCGCCTGGCCAATCTCGCCCAGATGCTCTTGCACCGCTTCGACCGCACGCGGTCGGCCACGCACCGGGTGGAGGCGTTCGACGCGACGCGCGACGCCGCCGCGGCGATGCCGCCGGGACACCCCCAGACCGAAGTCGTGTACTTCCACCTGAGCGAAATCGCGAGGACGGAGTACGGGGAGACGCGGGATCTCGGCGACCTCGATCTGTCGATCGAGGCGGCCCGCCACGTGATCGGCCTGCGCCGTGCGGACGGGCTCCGCCGTGCACTGGCGTGGGCGGGGCTGGCCCGGTCGCTGCTGCTCAGGGCCAGTTGGCTGGAACACTCCGGAACCACCGTGCCGGCGGACGAACTGGACGACATGGTCCGGGCGGCACGCCGGGCCGTCGAACTGGGCGTCCCGGACGACCCGGAGCTCGGCAGCTGCCTGTGGCTGCTCGCCAGGAGCCTGGTGGCCCGCGCCGAACCCACCCTGGACCGGACGGACCTGGACGAGGCGGCGATCCTGTACGAGAGGCTCCTGGCGGAGTGTTCCGGGACCGGTCGTGAGGCATCGATGCGTGTGGAACTCGCCCTGTGCCTCGCTCTCCGCCACCACCGCACCGGTGACGTCCGTGACGCCCGGGGCGCCGTCGATCTCCTTCGGGCGGCCGCTCGTGGACTGTCCGACGGCGACGAACCGTCCGAGGTCCTGCTGCTCCTCGGATCGAGTCTCCACACGCTCTACACCGACCACACCGCGGACGTCGCGGACCTGGACGAGGCGATCGAGGCCGTGCGACGGAGCGCGGCGCGGCGCGGTGACGACGCGGGAGACAGCCGCGCCCTGGCGACACTCGGCGAGTTGCTGCGCCGCCGCTTCGAGGACCTCGGGGACCGCGGCGCCCTGGACGAAGCGGTGGCGGTGAGCCTTCGGGCCGGGCGGAGCGTGCCCGCCGGGACCGGGCTCCGCCCGCTCGTTCTGGAGGTGGTGAGCGGCGCCCTTCGGATGCGTGCCGTGCACACCGGCGACCGGGCGGACTTCGACGCCTCCGTCGACGCCGCCGCCGCGTGCGTGGCGGGCGTGCCCGCCGGGGGCCGGAACAGGGCCACCGCGCTGAACTCCCTGGGCAGCGCCCTGCAGGCGAGGTACGAGCACTGCGGCGGCTTCGATGACCTGCGGGCCGCGTTGGACGCCAAGCACGAGGCCGTGCGGATGAGCGGCGACCACGCCGCACTGCGGGCCATGTGCCTCAGCGGGCTCGGAGTCAGCCTGCTGGCCCGGTTCGATCGCACCGGGGACGGCGCGGACCTGGCGGCGGCGGTGGACGTCAAGAGCGAGGCCGTGCGCACCGTGCCGCCCGATCACCCCGCTCAGGACCGGTATCTCGCCAATCTGAGCCTGGCACTGCTGAGCGCCCATCGGTACCGAGGACATCCCGGTGACCTGGACCGGGCCGTCGAGACCGCCCGGCTCGCGGTCGACGCGACCCCGCACGGTTCGCACCGGCGGTCGATGAACCTGTCCAACCTCGGTGTCGCCCTGATGGTCCGCTTCGACGACGCGGAGGACGAGGAGGACCTGCACACCGCGATCCGGGCCATGAGGGAGGCGACGACGGCGGCCCCGGACGACCATCCCGATCAGGTGAAGTTCCTGTCGAACCTCACCGGGATGCTGCGCCGCCGGTCCCGCCGCCCCGGTCGGGAGCACGACCTGCGCGAGGCGCTGGACCTCGGCCGCCGTGCGGTCGCGCGCTGCCCCGCCGACCACGCGAGCAGGGCCGCCTGCCTCTTCGACCTGGGAGACACGCTCCGCGAGGCCGAACTGACGGCCGAGGCGGTGGACGTCTTCCGCGAGGCCGCACGGCTCCTCACCGGGCCGATGACGATCCGGCTGACGGCGGCCCTGCGCTGGGGCGGTCTCGCCGCGGCGGACCGGCTGTGGACCGAGGCCCGGCAGGGCTACGGATACGCCGTCGGACTGCTGCCCCAGGCGGCCTGGCACGGCCTGGACCGGGACGACCGGGCCCAGTTCCTGGCGGACGCCAACGGCCTCGCCCCGGACGCCGCGGCCGTCGCCATCGAGCAGGGCGACCTCGTCTCCGCGGTGGAACTGCTGGAACTGGGTCGCGGCGTCCTGCTGGCACAGGCCCTCGACGCCCGCACCGAACTGGACGAACTCCGGGAACTGGACGCCGGTCTCGCCGATCGCATGGAGGAGGTCCGGCATCTGCTCGACCGGGCGGGCACGGCCGCCGACCTGCGCGGCGCGGGGCGGTCCCCGGCGGCCGCGCCGGAATCGGGGGCACAGCGAAGGGAGGCCGCCGCCGAATGGGACCTCTTGCTGGTACGGGCCAGGGCGCTGCTCCCGGAATTCCTTCTGCCGCCTTCCTACCGCTGCCTGCGGGAGGCCGCGTGCGACGGCCCGGTCGTGATCGTCAACATCGGACGGCACCGCTGCGACGCCCTGATCGTGACCGCAGAGGAGGGCGCGCCGCCCCGGCTCGTCCGGCTGGAGAGGATCACTCGCGAGGCGGTCGACGGCTGGGCCCGGGACCTCGTCGAGGTCTTCAGCGGCGGCGCGGACACCACCGCGCAGGAGCGGAACACGGTGCTGGGGTCGCTTCTCGCGCGGCTCTGGACGGACATCGCCGAGCCGGTGCTGACCGCACTCGACTGGCCGGAGCACCCGGAGCCGGGACGGGAACCGCGGCTGTGGTGGTGTCCGACCGGTGCGCTCGGCCTGCTCCCGCTGCACGCGGCGGGCGTGTACCCGCGAGCCGGAGGCGGCCCGGCCCGGCCCGGCCCGGAGGTCCCCGGCCTTCTCGACCGTGCCGTCTGCTCGTACGCGCCGACCCTGCGGGCGCTGGTGGCTGCCCGGAACCGCCCGGCCCCCGGCACACCCGGCCTGCTCGGGGTCGCCGTGCCGGGTGCGCCGGGCATGACGGCGCTGCGCCACGCGGTGCCGGAGGTCGGGTCGCTGCGCGAGGAGTTCCCCACCATGACCGCACTGGTCGGGCCCCGAGCCACCCGTGAGTCGGTCCTGGAACAGCTCCAGTGCCACAGCCGGCTCCATTTCGCCGGCCACGGTTCGCAGTACTCGCTCGCCGGTGGCGCACTGCACTGCACGGACGCGGCGATCAGCCTGCGCGATGTGACCGCCCTCCGGCTCTCCGGTGCCGAACTGGCCTTCCTCTCCGCATGCGAGACGGCCCGCGGGATCACCGATCTGGCCGACGAATTCGCCCACCTGGCCGGGGGGCTCAACATCGCCGGCTTCAGTCATGTGATCGCCACCCAGTGGACCATCAGCGACCTGCGCGCCCCCCAGGTCGCACGCGACTTCTACCGCGCGCTCCGTCGTCGGCCGCTCCCCGACGGGAGGCCACTGCCGGCCGCCGCGGCCCTGCGCACCGCGGTCCTCCACCTCCGGGCCGCCCGCCCGGAGTCCCCGGCGCTCTGGGCGCCCTACCTCCACACCGGCCCCTGACCCCCCGCGCCGGGCGCGGGCGCGGATCGCCTCGACCACGGGCCGTTCGCGCGCGAAGCAGGTGTGCTCCGGGTAGTCCACGCCGTACCGGCCGTGGAGGCGGTGCACCTCCTCGCCCACGGACAGCCGCGTCCGGCCGCGGTCGGCCGGGCCCGTGCGACGGTGGTCCTCCCGGAACCGGTGAGACCGGCCAGGAGAACGGCGAGCGGCGCGTGACCGTCCCTTGCCCGGCTGACGGGCCGGACTCCTCCGCACGAGACGAGGGCCGCTGCCCGTACTCCGCGGCAGCGGCCCTCGCCGTCGTCTCCCGGGCCGTCCGGCCCGGCCCCGCCTCTCAGAGGTCGAAGTACAGCTCGAACTCGTGCGGGTGCGGGCGGAGCTGGATCGGGGCGATCTCGTGGGTGCGCTTGTAGTCGATCCAGGTCTCGATCAGGTCGGCCGTGAAGACGCCGCCGGCCTGGAGGTACTCGTTGTCCGCCTCCAGGGCGTCCAGGACGGCCGGGAGGGAGGTCGGGACCTGCTGGACGTTCGCGTGCTCCTCGGGAGCCAGCTCGTAGAGGTCCTTGTCGATCGGCTCGGCGGGCTCGATCTTGTTCTTGATGCCGTCGAGGCCGGCCATCAGCAGCGCCGAGAAGGCGAGGTACGGGTTGGACGACGGGTCCGGGGCGCGGAACTCGACGCGCTTGGCCTTCGGGTTGGAGCCGGTGATCGGGATGCGCATCGCGGCGGAGCGGTTGCGCTGCGAGTACACCATGTTCACCGGGGCCTCGAAGCCCGGGACCAGGCGGTGGTAGGAGTTGACCGTCGGGTTGGTGAAGGCCAGCAGCGACGGGGCGTGCTTCAGGATGCCGCCGATGTAGTGGCGGGCCATGTCCGAGAGCCCCGCGTAACCCTGCTCGTCGTAGAAGAGCGGCTGGCCGCCGGCCCACAGGGACTGGTGTACGTGCATGCCCGAGCCGTTGTCGCCGAAGATCGGCTTCGGCATGAAGGTGGCGGTCTTGCCGTTGCGCCAGGCGACGTTCTTCACGATGTACTTGAAGAGCATCAGGTCGTCGGCGGCGGCGAGCAGCGTGTTGAACTTGTAGTTGATCTCGGCCTGGCCGGCGGTGCCGACCTCGTGGTGCTGGCGTTCGATCTGGAGACCGCTCGCCTCCAGCTCCAGGGACATCTCGGCGCGCAGGTCGGCGAAGTGGTCGACCGGGGGCACCGGGAAGTAGCCGCCCTTGTAGCGGACCTTGTACCCGCGGTTGTTCTCCAGCGCACCGGTGTTCCAGGCGCCCGCCTCGGAGTCGATGTGGTAGAAGCTCTCGTTCGCCGACGTCTGGAAGCGGACGCTGTCGAAGACGTAGAACTCGGCCTCGGGGCCGAAGTAGGCGGTGTCGGCGATGCCGGTGGAGTTCAGGTACGCCTCGGCCTTCTTGGCCACGTTCCGCGGGTCGCGGCTGTACTGCTCGCCGGTGATCGGGTCGTGGATGAAGAAGTTGATGTTGACGGTCTTGTCGCGGCGGAACGGGTCGACGCGGGCGGTCGACAGGTCCGCGCGCAGCGCCATGTCGGACTCGTGGATGGCCTGGAAGCCGCGGATCGACGAGCCGTCGAACGCGAGGTCCTCGGCCGGGTCGAAGGTCGCCGCCGGGACCGTGACGTGCTGCATCACTCCGGGCAGGTCGCAGAACCGGACGTCGATGAACTTGACGTCCTCGTCGGCGATGTACTTCTTCGCGTCGTCGGCGTTCTGGAACATCCAACTCCTCCTACTCCCGGCCCGGGAGGGACGGGGTTGTAGCCCATCGTGCGGCCAGTGCGGTGGCACACGCTGTCCCCGACCATAGGCAGACCGGATTTCTCAATCATGACCCATTTGTTTCGCAGAAGTTAACCGGAGCGTGTGCGCACGGCACCGCGTGGCCGGGTCGGGGGCGTCGTTCCGGACCCGTCCGGGCGTACGGCGGCCGGGGCGGTCACGGGAGCGGGACGGCCCCGCCCGGAAGGGGGCGCGGGCGGGCGCAGTACCGTGGTCGGGTGGACAACAGGCAAGTAATCGGATCGTGGCTCTCCGGGCCGCGCGCGGCCGCCGAGGAGATGGGGGCCGACTTCGGCTACCGGGGCAAACGGCTCGGTCTGCCCGAGAACGGGCCCGGGTCCGTGGCGCCGCTCGGCAGGCGCTTCGGCGCGCTCCTCATCGACTGGGCCCTGTGCCTGCTGATCGCGTACGGGCTGTTCGCCCGCGGTGATCAGCAGGCGGCCGGGAACTGGGCGCTCGGCGTCTTCCTCGTACTCAGCGTGCTCACCGTCGGGACCATCGGCTGCACGCCCGGCAAGCGCGTCCTGGGCATCAGGGTCGTCGCGGAGAACGGTGGCCGGCTCGGGTTCGGGCGGGTCGTCGTCCGGAGCCTGCTGCTGTGCCTGGCCGTTCCCGCGCTGGTCTGGGACCGGGACGGGCGGGGCCTGCACGACCGGCTGGCCCGCGCCGTCCAGGTACGTATCTGAGCCGAGCGGTTTCCGCCGCGTCCGGACCCGCCCGTTTCCTGCCGGGAACGGGCCGTCCTCCGGATCCCGCCGACGGGAAGCGGACCCGGTTCGGACCGGACGACCCGGTCCGGCCGGACGCAGAACGGGGCGGCGGAACGGGGGGGGGGGGGGGGGGGGGGGGGGGGGGGGGGGCGGCGCCCCCCCCCCCCCCCCCCCCCCCCCGCCGCTCGCGTCACTTCTCGTCCGTCGTCCGCGCGTCGTACGCCGACGTCCCCGAGTCCAGCAGCGGCTCCTGGGCCTTGAGGTGCGCCGGGGCGAAGGCCCGCAGCACGTGGTAGCCGGTGATCACCACGATGGTGCCGAGCGCGATGCCGCTCAGCTCGAAGTTGTCACTGATCTTCAGACCGACCCCGCCGACGCCGATGATGATGCCCGCCGCGGTCGGGACCAGGTTCAGCGGATTGCGCAGGTCGACCTTGGCGTGCAGCCAGATCTGGGCGCCGAGGAGGCCGATCATGCCGTACAGGATGACGGTGATCCCGCCGAGCACCCCGCCCGGGACGGCGGCGACGACCGCGCCGAACTTCGGACAGAGACCGAAGAGCAGGGCGAAGCAGGCGGCCGCCCAGTACGCGGCGGTGGAGTAGACCCGGGTCGCCGCCATGACACCGATGTTCTCCGAGTACGTGGTGTTCGGCGGGCCGCCGACCGCGGTCGACAGCATCGACGCGGCGCCGTCGGCGGCGATCGCGGTGCCCAGCTTGCCGTCCAGCGAGGCGCCGGTCATCTCGCCGACGGCCTTCACATGTCCGGCGTTCTCGGCGACCAGCGCGATCACGACCGGCAGCGCCACCAGGATCGCCGACCACTCGAAGCTCGGCGCGTGGAAGGACGGGAGCCCGATCCAGTCGGCCTTGGCCACCCCCGACAGGTCCAGCCGCCAGTGGTCGACGGCCTCGGCGCCGCCCGCCGGGGAGTGGATCTTGCCGAAGACCAGGTCGAGGACCCAGGACAGCACGTAACCGAAGACCAGCCCCAGGAAGATCGCGATCCGGGAGAGGAACCCGCGCAGGCACACCACGGCCAGTCCGGTGAACAGCATCACCAGCAGCGCCGTCCACTGGTCCTGCGGCCAGTACGTCGACGCGGTCACCGGGGCCAGGTTGAAGCCGATGAGCATGACGACGGCCCCGGTGACCACCGGCGGCATCGCCGCGTGGATGATCCGCGCGCCGAACCGCTGCACCGCGAGGCCCACCAGGAAGAGCGCCACACCGACCACGAAGACCGCGCCGGTGACCACGGCGCTGCTGCCGCCGCTCGCCCGGATGGTCGCCGCGACCCCGACGAAGGAGAGCGAGCAGCCGAGATAGCTGGGCACCTTGCCGCGCGTGGCCAGCAGGAAGATGGCCGTCGCGACACCCGACATCATGATCGCCAGGTTCGGGTCCAGGCCCATCAGCACCGGGGCGACGAACGACGCACCGAACATCGCGACCACGTGCTGCGCGCCCAGCCCGAACGTACGGGGCCAGGAGAGGCGTTCGTCCGGCCGGACCACGGCTCCCGGCGCGGGGGTCCTCCCGTCGCCGTGCAAGGTCCAGCGCACGCCGAGGCCCATGGTCGCTCCCTGTGTGTAGGTGCGGAGCCCAGTACCTCGCCCGGCATGGCGCACATCCGCAGAATCGAATCAGCGACATGGTAATGCCGGATCGGGGGCCCCTCGCGGCGGGGTGAGGCCGGTGACCAGGGCCGGGGCGCGCGGCGAGCGGCCGGGGCCGCCCTTCCGGCCGCCCCGGCCGCCGTGTCGCACACCGTCGGCGGACCGGACGGCCGGCCGGCGGGCTCTCAGCCGCGCGGCTCGGCCGCGGCCGTGCCCGGGGCGTCGGCGCCCGCGGCCGGCACGGTCTTCGCGCGGTCGCCCGCCCGCAGTACCCCGGCCCCCACGATCAGGCCGAACGCCAACACCGTGACCAGGCCGAACGACACCACCAGCGAGGTGGCCTCGGCCAGCGTGCCGATCGCCGACGGGGCGATCAGCCCGGAGGTGTAGGTGATGGTCGCGACGCCCGCGATCGCCTGGCTCGGGTTCGGGCCGCTGCGCCCGGCCGCCGCGAAGGCCAGCGGGACGACGACCGCGACACCGAGGCCGAGCAGTCCGAAGCCGCACATGGCGGCCACCGCGCTCGGCGCCGTGACCACGAGCACCCCGCCGACCGTCGCGAGGGCCCCGCTCACCCGTACGGTCCGGACCGCGCCGAAACGGTCGACGACCTTGTCGCCCGCGATCCGGGCGACCGCCATGGTGAGCGCGAACGCCGTGGTGGAGGCGGCGGCGAGCCCGGCGGAGGTGCCCATGATGTCCCGCAGGTACACCGCCGACCAGTCCAGACTCGCCCCCTCCGCGAACACCGCGCAGAATCCGACCGCGCCGATGATCAGTGCGGACTTCGGCGGCAGCGTGAAGCGCGGCGGCGGCTCCTCGTCGGGCTCGCTGCGCAGATCCAGCACCCCCCGGCAGGCGAGCACGCCGAGCACGGTGAGGACGAGAGCGGCGACGACGTGGTGCAGCCGGGCGTCCGTGCCCAGGTGCGCGGCCACGGTGCCCGCGGCCGAACCGACGAGGGCGCCGACGCTCCACAGACCGTGCAGCCCGGACATGATCGATTTGCCGAGCCGGTTCTCCACCTCGACCCCGAGGGCGTTCATCGCCACGTCCGACATGCCGGCGGACGCCCCGTACACCAGGAGCGCCGCGCACAGCGTCAGCAGATTGGGCGCCAGCGAGGGCAGGATCAGGGCCAGTGTCCACAGCGCCAGCAGCCCCCGCAGCGCCGTCCGGGCGCCGAAGCGGTGACTGATCGCGCTCGCGAGCGGCATCGCGAGCGAGGCACCGATCGCGGGGAAGGCGAGGGCGAGACCGAGCTGCCCGGCGCTCACCCCGGCATGGTCCTGGATCCAGGGCACCCGGGTGGCGAAACTGCCCGTCACCGAGCCGTGCACGGCGAAGACCGCGGCGACGGCGAATCTGGCCCGTCTCACCTGCTCCGCGGTGAAGTCCGCCGTCGTGGAATCCGTCGTCATACGCCATGCCCTCCCTCGGGAATCCATCGGGAACCCGTCGTCACCGACGGCCCCGGCGCTCGTCTGCGCAGCGCGAGCGGTAAACTATCAGGAACCCTGCCTGATAAATAGACCACCCACTCGTTCCCGTGCGGTGGCGATCTGGAAGGATCCCGGCATGGCCGCATCACCGAGTACCGCCCGGGCCATCAACGACCGGCTCGCCCTGCGGCTGCTCCAGCAGGACGGGCCGCTGACGGCCGCACAGCTGAAGAAGCTGACCGGGCTCTCCCGTCCCACCGTCGCCGACCTCGTCGAACGGCTCCAGGGCGCCGGGCTGATCCGGGTGGTGGGCGAGGCGGGCGCCGAGCGCCGCGGCCCCAACGCCCGGCTGTACGGGATCGTCGCCGACCGCGCCCATCTCGCCGCGCTGGACGTGCGCACCGGCAGCGTCGCCGTGGTCGTCGCCGATCTCCTGGGCCGGACGCTCGCCGAGGCCACTCTGCCCATCACCGGGGACGCCGGCACCGAGGCCGCTGCCGAACGGGCCGCCTCACTCCTGGAACGCACCGTGCGCGAGGCGGGCAGCGCCCCGCTGCACAGCGTCGGCGTCGGCGCGCCCGGCCTGATCGACCCGGTCACCGGCGACCTGCGTGACACCAGCGGACTGCCCGCCTGGCACCGGCGACTGGTACGGGTGCTCCAGCAACGGCTGCCCGCGACCGTCCTGGTGGAGAACGAGACCAATCTCGCCGCCGTCGCCGAACACCGCATCGGCGCCGCCCGCGAGCGCGACACCTTCGTCCTCTTCTGGCTCGGCCACGGCGTGGGCGCGGCGGTCATGCTGGACGGCAGGCTGCGGCGCGGGGCCTCGGGCGGTGCGGGCGAGATCGGCTTCCTGCCGGTGCCCGGCACGGCCGCCGCCCCGTCGGCGGTCAACTGCGACGGGGGGTTTCACTCATTGGTGGGCTCCGCCCCGGTGTGCGCACTCGCCGCCGCCCACGGCATCGCGGTGCCCCCGGACACCGCAGAGGGGGACAAGGAGCCGGGTGCCGCGTTCGCGGTGCGGGCGGCGCTGGCGGGGGAGGGGAACAGCGAGGCGTTCCTGGACACCCTCGCGGAGCGCCTGGCGCTCGGCGCCGCCTCGGTCGCCTCGGTGCTCGACCCGGGGTGCGTGGTGCTGGCCGGGGAAGTCGGCCACGCGGGCGGCGACGCGCTGGCGGCGCGGGTCGAGGAACGGCTGACCACCATGTCGCCGCTGCGCACCGAGGTCAGGGCGGGGCGGCTGGGCGGCGCCGCGGTGCTGCGCGGCGCGCTGCTCGCCGCCCGGGAGGCGGCCCAGGACGACCTGTTCGCCCCGGCGGGCCTCTGAGGCGGCCCCGGCCCGAAGCGTGTTCCGGAAGTGGCAGACGGGACTTCCGGAACACGCTTCGGGGTCTCGGACGGGGGCGCGGGAGAGCCCGGCGGCGACCGGGGGCAGGCCGGTCACCGCCGGGCGGTGCGGGGGAGGGTCAGCAGGCGCCGAGGTCCTGCCAGACACCCCAGTCGCCGGTGGATCCGGGCGCCTCGCCCTTCGTCCACCACGCGGCCTTCCACTGGTGCCCGTCGTGGGCGACCGTCGTACCGGCGCCGTACTCGGCCGTCGCCGTCCAGGCGTCCGCGGCGCAGCTGCCGCCGCCGGGGCCCGGGGTCGGGCTGGTCGACGGGTCGGGCGTGGGTGTGCTGCCGCTGCCCGGCTCGACCACCGTGGTGCCGCGCGCCAGGTCACCGGCGAGGGCGTACGACTTCCCGCCGAAGGTCACCGTCCAGTTCGACGGCGTGGAGGTGGGCAGGTAGTAGACGAAGTCCAGCTGCACCGAGGCGCCGGGGGCCAGGCTCTGCCAGCCCGGCAGTTTCAGCGAGACCCGGTTGTAGTCGCCCTTCAGCCCGCCCACGTTGTTCGCGGCCGTGTGGTCGCTGCGCACGATCGTGGTGCCGAAGCCCGACTGGTCCTTGGCGTTGGCGGGCGCCGACGTGGCGTAGTCGAACTGGAACTCCGTGCCGCCCGGCAGGGTCGCCTGGGTGTGGTTGGTGATCGTCAGCTTGGGGCTGATCGGGTAGTTGGAGTCGCCGAGCGGGAACTGGCCGAACGACACGTCGATGTCCAGTGCCTCGGTCGGCAGGTCGATGGTGGAACGCTTCGCGCCGTACGGGGCGGCCGACTTGAACGCGTCGTACATCGTCGAGGTGAGCGTCGAGCCCGGCTCGTACTGCCCCTTTTCCGCGTTCCAGCCGTAGTCGCCGGCGAGTTCCCAGATCATCGTGCCGCCGATGCCCCGGTCGACGACGTAGTCCGCCTTCGCGGCCACCGACTGCTCGTCCTCGGTGGACAGGAAGACCTTCTTGTCCGCGTTCCACAGCCAGGGCGCGACCAGCGTCGCGTCGTACTTGCGGGCGTAGGTGCCGGTCAGCTTCGTGTCGGCGGGGAAGCCGTAGTCGGTGACGTAGTCGCCGACGACGCCCTTCTCCAGGTTCTTCGCGTGCCACATCGGGTTGGAACCGGCGGGTGACTCCTTGCCGTCGGTGTCCAGGTCGTGCCAGAGGTTGTCGATGCCGACGGCGCCGTCACCGCACTTGGTCAGCCCCGTCCCGGCCGGGCAGTCGGTGGTGGCGGCCCGGCCCCACAGGCCGTCCGTGCCGCCCTGCACGTTCTTGAAGCCGCGGGTGTAGTACGGCAGGCCGATGTTGATCCGGCCGGACGGCATCGAACCGCGGAAGTAGTGGTACGCCCAGTCGGTGTTGAGGTAGCCGACACCGCCGTACTGCGACGTCGAGTAGACGCTCGCCTGGGCGAGCTCGGCGTCCTTGCCGTCGTCGAAGAGCGCGGCGTTCGGGCCGACGTACTCGTTCCAGGCGCCGTGCAGGTCGTACGACATGATGTTCACGTAGTCCAGGTACTTCTGGACCTGGAACGTCTCCATGCCGCGCAGCAGGTAGCCGGACGAGGGCGCGGCCACGCTCAGCAGGTAGTGGGTGCCGTCGGCGGCGGACGCGCGGTCGAGCTTCTCGCGCAGCGTCTTCATCAGGGCCGCGTACCCCTTGACCAGACCGGCCCGGCGGGCGTTGGACAGGGTCCAGTCCAGCGGGTTGCCCGAGTCCTTCATGGTGGTCGGGTACTCGTAGTCGATGTCGACGCCGTTGAAGCCGTACTTCTTGATGAACGCGACGGCCGAGTCGGCGAAGGTGTCGATGCCCGCCTGATTGACCGAGCCGTCGGCGTTGGTCGCCATCGAGTAGAAGCCGCCGGAGTCGACCCGCGCGCCGCTGTCGTCGAAGTAGCCGCCGGTCTCGGCCCAGCCGCCGACCGAGACCATGGTCTTCACGTTCGGGTACTTCTTCTTGAACTTGTTCAGCAGGTTGAAATGGCCCTTGTAGGGGAGGTCCGGGTCCATCTCGGCGCCCGCGACGCCCGGCCAGGTCATGCCGGTGGAGGCGTTGTCCGGCCCGTCGGTGCCGACGGAGAGCTTGTTGCCGGAGTCGACGTGGGCAAAGGCGTAATTCAGATGGGTGACCTTGTCCCAGGGGATGTCGGGGGCGAGGTAGGCGGGTTTGCCGTCCTTTCCGGTCCGCCAGTTGGTGAAGTATCCGATGACGCGCCGCGGGTGGTCGGCGCCCATCTTCTCGCGGCCCTCGCCGTCGTACACGGAGCAGTAGGGGACGGAGACGCCGGGTGTCTCGTACAGACCGTCGGGGCGACAGGACTCCTGGTCGGCCGCGGCCGACGGGGTGGCGGTGAGTGAGCCCAGCAGCAGGCCGGCCACGGCGGCGCCGGTCGCGAGCAGGGTGGCTCTCGCGCGGGTGGGGGACAACACGTTCGTTCCTCCTGGGGAGGTTCGGCGGAACACAACGGGCAAGGGGGTGGGGTGTGTTGATGCCCCGGGTGTGCGCACACCCGGAACGACTCCTCGGAGGTGACGCAGAGATTAAAAGGACTAGACCATTCCGTCAATAGGTCTGGACCTCTGGGGGCTCCGCTGATCGATCCGGCGGCGCCGCCGCCGTTCCCTGTGAGCCACCCCACAGCGTTCACCCGCATGGCCCAGGGCCGGGCGTGGCACACTGACCCTGTACCAGTAGCAGCGCACTCCGGGGTCGGTGCAATTCCGAACCGGCGGTTATAGTCCGCGACCCGTCCGCAGCCAGCGGCCGGTTGACCAGGTGGGATTCCTGGACCGACGGTTAAAGTCCGGATGGGAGGCAGTGCGCGGCGGGCCGTTTCACGGGTACGCCGCCGTCGGCGGATGGTCTTCGGGCAACCGGACCGTCCGTGTTCTCGGCTTTCGGCGTCCCCCTGTTGCGTTCCGCTTCTTCTGTCGTCCTTCGACAGGCCCCGGAGTCCGTGCCCGAAGAGGCAGGAGGACCCGGTGGACACCGCAGCCGACATCACCGCCATGCGCCGAGCGATCGTGCTCGCGGCCCGCGGCCTCGGCTCCACCAGCCCCAACCCCGTCGTCGGCTGCGTCGTCCTCGATTCCGCCGGACGCCCGGTCGCAGAGGGCTACCACCGGCGCGCCGGCGGACCGCACGCCGAGATCCACGCCCTGCGCGAGGCGGGCGAGCGGGCCCGGGGCGGAACCGCCTACGTCACCCTCGAACCCTGCGACCACACCGGTCGCACCGGCCCCTGCACCCAGGCGCTGATCGAGGCGGGCGTCGCCCGTGTCGTCTACGCGGTCGGCGATCCGAATCCGCAGGCCACCGGCGGCGCGGACACGCTGCGCGCGGCCGGGACCGAAGTCCTCGGGGGACTCCTCGCCGAGGAGGCCGAGGCGGGCAACGCGGCCTGGCTGACCTCCGTGCGCCTCGGCCGCCCGTACGTCCTGTGGAAGTACGCGGCGACCCTCGACGGCCGGGTCGCCGCCGCCGACGGCACCAGCCGCTGGATCACCTCGCCCGAGTCCCGCGCCGACGTCCACCGGCTGCGCGCCGAGGCCGACGCCGTGGTGGTCGGCTCCGGCACCGCCCGGACCGACGACCCGCAGCTGGCCGCGAGGGGTGTCGGGGGCGTCGTGCAGCCCCTGCGCGTGGTCGTGGACACCGGCGCCCGCGCCGTGCGCCCCGGCGCCCGGGTCCTCGACGACACCGCGCCCACCCTGGTCGCCGTCGCCGAGGGCGCCGACACCGGCCACCTCCCCCCGGCGGCCGTCCTGCCGCTGCCGCGCGCCACCACCGGCCCCGGCCTGGACATCCCCGCCCTGCTCGCCGCGCTGTACGGGCGCGGCGTCCGGTCCGTCCTGCTCGAAGGCGGCCCGACCCTGGCCGGGGCCTTCGTCGCCGCGGGAGCGGTCGACAAGGTCGTCGGCTACCTCGCACCCGTGCTCCTCGGCGCCGGCCCCGCGGCCCTCGCCGACGCCGGAATCTCCACCCTCGCCGAGGCGTTGCGCCTCGACGTGACCGAGACCGTCCGCATCGGCCCCGATCTGCGCGTCACGGCCGTCCCCGGACCCACCCGGAAGGGAATCTGAGTGTTCACCGGAATTGTCGAAGAACTGGGTGAGGTCACCGCCGTCGAGCAGCTCGGCGACGCCTCCCGCTTCCGCCTGCGCGGCCCCCTGGTCACCGAGGGGGCCAGGCACGGCGACTCCATCGCCGTCAACGGCGTCTGCCTCACCGTCGTCGACCTCGGCGACGGCGAGTTCACCGCCGACGTCATGGCCGAAACCCTGAACCGGTCGAGCCTCGGCGCCCTGGAGGCCGGTTCCCGGGTCAACCTGGAACGCCCCATGGCGGTCGGCGGCCGGCTCGGCGGCCACATCGTCCAGGGCCACGTCGACGGCACCGGCAGCATCGTCGAGCGGAAGACCTCCGAGCACTGGGAGATCGTGAAGATCTCCCTCCCCGACGGCCTGGCCCGCTACGTGGTCGAGAAGGGGTCGATCACCGTCGACGGGGTCAGCCTCACCGTCGTGGACGCCGGGCCCGACTACTTCACCATCAGCCTCATCCCCACCACCCTGGCGTTGACCACCCTCGGCATCAAGGGGCCCGGCGACCCGGTCAACCTGGAGGTGGACGTCATCGCGAAGTACGTCGAGCGGCTGCTCGGCGGCGCTGCCCGAGGCCCCGAGGAGCCGGTGCGGTGACCGCGCCGATCTGGCTGAACTCGGAGGCGTTCACCGTCCTCGGGCAGCACATCATCTGGTCCGACCTGATCGGCAACACGGCGGGTCTGGTCGCCCTGACCCTCGGCTGGCTGCGGTCCGTCTGGACCTGGCCCGCCCAGCTCCTGTCCGGCGTCGTACTGGTCGCGGCCAACGCCTTCGTGCACCAGACGGGCGGCGTCGGCAAGCAGCTCGTCGTGATCGCCGTGGCGGTCTGGGGCTGGCAGCAGTGGACCCGGGGCAGGCGGCAGGCGCAGGACGGCTCGCTCGCCGTCCGGTTCGCCACCTGGCGCGAGCGCGGTCTGCTGCTGGGCGGCGCCGCACTCGGCACCCTTGCCGTCGGCGGCCTGTTCACCGCCTTCCCCTCGCTCTCCTGGAGCCCGTGGGCGGACGCGTACATCTTCGCCGGCACGCTCGTCGCGATGCTGGCCCAGGCCCGGGGCATGGTCGAGTTCTGGTTCGCCTGGCTCCTCGTCGACCTGGTCGGCGTGCCGCTGAACTTCCACAGCGGCCTCGCCTTCTCCGGCCTCATCTACGTCGTGTACGGCGCCCTGGTCCTGTGGGGCATGCGCGACTGGTGGCTGCGTTCACGGACCCCCGCTCTGGAAGGAGCCACGGCATGACTGCCCAGCCCACCTGGTTGCACCGGGAGCACGAGCCCGTGATCGAGGACCTCGCGCTCGACCCCGTCGAGCAGGCGATCCGCGACATCGCCGCGGGGCGGCCCGTCGTGGTCGTTGACGACGAGGACCGGGAGAACGAGGGCGACCTCGTCCTCGCGGCCGAGAAGGCCACCCCCGAGATCATCGCGTTCATGATGAGCGAGTGCCGCGGCCTGATCTGCGCCCCCATGGAGCACGACGAACTGGAACGGCTCGACCTGCCCCAGATGGTCGAGCGCAACACCGAGTCGATGCGCACCGCGTTCACCGTCTCCGTGGACGCCTCCTGCGCGCACGGCGTGACCACCGGCATCTCCGCCGCCGACCGGGCCACCACCCTGCGGATGCTCGCCTCCGGCGAGGCGGGCCCCGGCGACTTCGTCCGGCCCGGCCACGTCTTCCCGCTCCGCGCCCGCGCCGGCGGCGTGCTGGTCCGCCCCGGCCACACCGAGGCCGCCGTCGACCTCGCCCGGCTCGCCGGCCTGCGCCCCGCCGGAGCGATCGTCGAGATCGCCGCCGAGGACGGCACCATGCTGCGCCTGCCGCAGCTGGTCCCCTTCGCCCGCAAGCACGGCCTCACGATCATCTCCATCGAGGACCTGATCGCCTACCGCCGCACCTCGGAACCGACCGTCCGCCGTGAGGCCGAGGTCAGGCTCCCGACCGACTTCGGCACGTTCACCGCGTACGGCTACCGTTCCGCCGCCGACGGCGTCGAACACGTCGCCCTCGTCCACGGCGACCTCGGCGACGGCGACGACGTCCTCGTCCGGGTCCATTCCGAGTGCCTGACCGGCGACATCTTCCGCTCGCAGCGCTGCGACTGCGGGCCGCAGCTGCAGGCCTCCATGCGCCGGATCACCGAGGAGGGCCGCGGCATCGTCGTCTACCTGCGCGGCCACGAGGGCCGGGGCATCGGCCTGCTCTCCAAGCTGCGCGCCTACGAACTCCAGGAACGCGGCATCGACACCCTCGACGCCAATCTGGAACTCGGCCTGCCCGCCGACGCCCGCGACTACGCGGCAGGCGCCCAGATCCTCAGGGACCTCGGCGTCCGGAGCCTGCGGCTGATGACCAACAACCCCGACAAGACCGCCGCCGTCCGGCGGCACGGCCTGACCGTCACCGGCCGCGAGCCGATGCCCGTCCAGGCCGGCGAACACAACCTGCGCTACCTGCGCACCAAGCGCGACCGCATGGGGCACGACCTGCCCTGGCTCGACGCCGCCGCGGCGACGACCTGCGGCAACCAGTGACGATCGAAAGACCGGAGGCAGGAGAGAGATGAGCGGCAAGGGCGCACCCGAACTGTCCGTACGCAACTGCGGTGACCTGCGCGTGGCGATCGTCGCCGCCCAGTGGCACGACCGGGTCATGAACGGCCTCGTCGACGGCGCCCTGCGCGCCCTGCGCGAACTGGGCATCGACGAACCGACCCTGCTCCGGGTGCCCGGCAGCTTCGAACTGCCGGTGGTCGCCAAGGTCCTCGCCGGCCGCGGCTACGACGCGATCGTCGCGCTGGGCGTGATCATCCGCGGCGGCACCCCGCACTTCGAATACGTGTCCCAGGGCGTCACCCACGGGCTCACCCAGGTCACCGTCGACACCGGGGTCCCGGTCGGATTCGGCGTACTCACCTGCGACACCGAGGAGCAGGCACTCGACCGGGCCGGACTGGAGGGGTCCAACGAGGACAAGGGGCACGAAGCGGTCACCGCCGCCGTGGCCACCGCCGCAACCCTGCGGACCGTCAGCGAGCCCTGGCGCTGATCGAGGAGGCCGGACCCCGTAGGCTGAGCACCATCATGGCGAACAAAACCTTTGAAGAGCTCTTCGCCGAGCTCCAGCTCAAGGCAGCCAACGGCGACCCCTCCACCTCCCGCACCGCCGAGCTGGTGGACAAGGGTGTCCATGCCATCGGCAAGAAGGTCGTCGAGGAGGCCGCCGAGGTCTGGATGGCGGCCGAGCACGAGAGCAAGGACGCCGCCGCCGAGGAGATCTCCCAGCTGCTGTACCACGTCCAGGTGATGATGGTCGCCCGCGGGATCTCGCTCGACGACGTCTACGCCCACCTCTGAGCACGACCGGGGCCCGTACCCCGGGCCCCGGACCGCACGCCCCGCACATACGGAAAAGAACCCTTCCTCCTCCTCGCAAAGGAACCCGACCTCATGCTGCGCATCGCCGTCCCCAACAAGGGATCACTCTCCGGGCCTGCGATGGCGATGCTCCATGAGGCCGGGTACCAGCAGCGCAAGGAGTCCAAGGAACTGGTTCTCGTCGACCCCGAGAACCAGGTCGAGTTCTTCTACCTGCGGCCGCGCGACATCGCGATCTACGTCAGCTCCGGCCGCCTCGACATCGGCATCACCGGCCGCGACCTGCTGCTGGACTCGGGCGCCGACGCGGAGGAGATCCTCCAGCTCGGCTTCGCCCGCTCCACCTTCCGCTACGCCACCAAGCCCGGCATCGCCGAGGGCCCGCAGGACTTCGACGGCAAGACCGTCGCCACCTCCTACGAGGGCATCGTCGCCAAGCACCTCGCCGACATCGGAGTCAACGCCTCCGTCGTCCACCTCGACGGCGCGGTCGAGACCGCCATCGAACTCGGTGTCGCCCAGGTCATCGCCGACGTCGTGGAGACCGGCACCAGCCTGCGCAACGCCGGGCTCGAAGTGATCGGCGAACCGATCATGAAGTCCGAGGCCGTCGTCATCCGCCGCACCGGCGCGACCGCCGAGGACCCCAAGGTCCAGCAGTTCCTCCGCCGCCTCCAGGGCGTCCTGGTCGCCCGCTCCTACGTGATGATGGACTACGACTGCCGCGTCGAGCACCTGGAGCGCGCGGTCGCCCTCACCCCGGGCCTGGAGTCGCCGACCATCTCCCCGCTGCACCACGAGGGCTGGGTCGCCGTCCGCTCCATGGTCGCCGCCCGCGAGGCCCAGCGGATCATGGACGACCTCTACGCCCTCGGCGCCCGCGCCATCCTCACCACCGCCATCCACGCCTGCCGCCTCTGACGGCCGGGTCACTCCGGAAGACAGCTGAACACCATGTCCGCCCCCGCGCCCGAACTCCCCACGCTCCCGGTCACCTTCCGGCCCACCCGCACCCGGGTGGTCCTGCTGACCGTCGGCGCGGTCCTGTTCGTCGTCATCACCGCCATCGCCCTGACCCTGAAACAGCTGAGCCCGGGGGAGCGGACCAGCTTCGTCTTCACCGCGCTGCTGTTCTTCGGCGTGCTGGCGCTCCTCAGCCGCCCGAAGATCGTCGCGCACGCGGACGGCGTGACCGTGGTCAATCTCACCCGAACGCGCCGCCTGTCCTGGCCGGAGATCCTCCGCGTCAACCTGAGGGCCGGCGACCCCTGGGTCTTCCTCGACCTGAGCGACGGAACCAGCATGCCCGCACTCGGCATCCAGCCGGGAATCGCCAAGGAGCAGGCCATCCGGGACACCCGCACGCTCCGCGCCCTCGCCGAGCACCACGGCACCGGCAGCGGTCCCGCCCGGTAGACGCGGCGCGCGCCGGTCCGGTGCACCCGCGTGCCCCGTCCGGGCAGGACGTCGGCTGAGCCCCCTGCCCGGAACAGGCCATTCTTGATTACCCTGGAGAACGGCGGCGCCCCGGTGCGCCCCGCCCCGCACGAACGGTCCACGAGACCGGCGGGGCTTTTCCTGCGACCCAAGGAGTGACTCCTTCCAGCAATGGACGGATCGTCCGGTAGTACCTGCGCCGCCCCCTCCCCGGAGGCGGCGGCATGACCATCCCCCTGCTGCTCCTGAGCGCGGCATTCCTTCTCATCCTCGCCAACGGATTCTTCGTGGCGGCCGAATTCGGGCTCGTCACCGTCGAGCGGCCGGACGCCGAGCGCGCCGCCGCCGAGGGCGACCGGCGGGCCGGCACCGTCGTCGACGCCCTGCGCGAGCTCTCCTTCCAGCTCTCCGGGACCCAGCTCGGCATCACCATCACCTCCCTGGTCGTCGGCATGCTCGCCGAACCGGCGCTCGCCCGGCTTCTGGACGGTCCCCTCGCCGCGACCGGCCTGCCCCGCGGCGTCGTGCCCGGCGTCAGCGTGGTGATCGGGATGCTGGTGGCCTCCGCCGTCCAGATGGTGATCGGCGAACTCGTGCCGAAGAACTGGGCGGTCTCCCGGCCGCTCCAGGTGGCCCGGTTCGTCGCCGGACCCCAGCACCGCTTCTCCGCCGCGCTCCGGCCGGTGATCAGCCTGCTGAACACGGTCGCCAACCGTCTGGTGCGGCTGCTGGGCGTCGAGCCCACCGACGAACTGGCCTCCGCCCGCACCCCCGGTGAACTGGTCTCCCTGGCCCGGCACTCGGCCGAGGCCGGCACCCTCGAACAGGACACCGCGGACCTCTTCGTACGGACCCTGTCGCTCGCCGGGCTCACCGCGCAGCACGTCATGACTCCGCGCGTGAAGGTCAGCGCCCTCCAGACGTCGGCGACGGCGCAGGACGTCCTCAACCTCACCCGCGCCACCGGCCTGTCCCGCTTCCCGGTCTACCGGGAACGCATCGACGAGGTCGTCGGCATGATCCACCTCAAGGACGCGCTCGCCGTGCCCGCCCGGGAACGGCTGCGCACCCCGGCCGGCCGGATAGCCGTGCCCCCGCTCCTGGTGCCCGAGACCCTGCCCGTCGAGCAGTTGCTCCAGCGGCTCCGCAACGAGCAGCCGATCGCCGTCGTGGTCGACGAGTACGGCGGCACCGCCGGAGTCGTCACCCTTGAGGACATCATCGAGGAACTGGTCGGCGAGGTCAGGGACGAGCACGACGCCGAGGGCGCCGACCGGCCCGAAATGGTGCCCGCGGCCCCCGAGGACGGCCGCCCCGCCTGGGACGTGGAGGGAAGCTGCCGGGTCCTGACCCTGCGCCGGATAGGGCTCGACGTGCCCGACGGCCCGTACGAGACCGCCGCCGGACTCGTCGCCGACCTGCTGGGCCGCATCCCGGCCCCCGGTGACCGGGCCGAACTTCCCGGCTGGCGGATCTCCGTCCGCCAGGTCGGCCACTACCGGGCCGAGAAGGTCCGCTTCGTGCGCACGGCGGACGAAACGGACCCCGCCGCCGGGACCCCGGTGCCCCACCAGGTCCTGGAGGCCGTGCGATGAGTCTGGTCCAGTTGCTGTTCGCCGGGCTCCTCGTGCTGGCGAACGGCTTCTTCGTCGGTGCCGAGTTCGCCCTCGTCTCCGTCCGGCGCAGCCAGATCGAGCCCTACGCGGCAGCCGGGTCCGGCCGGGCCCGCCAGGTGCTGTACGGCCTGGAGAACCTGCCCCAGATGATGGCCGCCGCCCAGTTCGGCATCACCGTCTGCTCACTGACCCTCGGCGCCGTCGCCGAACCGACCGTCGCCCACCTGCTGGAGCCGGTCTTCCAGGCGATCCACCTGCCCGAGGGCCTCATCCACCCGCTCGGCTACGTCCTGGCGCTCGCCCTCGTGGTCTTCCTCCATCTCGTCATCGGCGAAATGGTCCCGAAGAACCTCGCCATGGCGGCACCGGAGAAGACCGCCCTGTGGTTCAGCCCCGGCCTCGTGGGCTTCGCCCGCCTGTGCCGCCCCGTCACCTCCGCGCTCGGCGCCTGCGCCCGGCTGGTGCTGCGGGTCTTCGGCGTCGAACCCAAGGACGAGGTGGAGGCCGTCTTCACCAGCGAGCAGCTCAACCGGCTCGTCGAGGACTCCGGCCAGGCCGGACTCCTGGAGCCGGAGGCGCAGGAGCGCCTGGAGGACGCGCTGGAACTGGGCAGCCGGCCCGTCACCGACGTGCTGCTCCGCCGGGCCTCCCTGGTCACGGTGGATCCCTCCGTCACCCCGCGCCGGATCGAGGAGCTGACCGTGCGGACCGGGTACTCCCGCTTTCCCGTCTGCGCGGAGGGCGGCGGTCCGTTCATGGGCTATCTGCACGTCAAGGACGTCCTGGACCTGGAGGACGGGGACCGGGCCGTCCCCCAGCACGTGTGGCGCCCGATGGCGACGGTCCGGGCGGAACTGCCGCTCGACGACGCCCTGACCGTGATGCGGCGCGCCGCCACACACCTGGCGCAGGTCGCCGACGCGTCGGGCCGGGTCCTCGGCCTGGTCGCCATGGAGGACGTGCTGGAGATGCTGGTCGGTGAGGTGCGCGACCCGGCCCACCGGGTCGCGGTCCCGCGCCGCACGGCCGAGCCGGCGACCGGACCCGGCGAACTCACCGCGGCGGTCCACTGACCGCACCGCACCCCGTGCCCGCTGCCGGCGGAGGGAAGCACCACGCCTCCCCTCGCCGGCGGCGGGCACGGGAGGCCGCAGGGCGCCTTCACAGCGCCGGTGGTTCCTCCGGCCCCCGGTCCACCGGACCCCGGCCGGACAGCACCTCGCCGTACGCCTGCATCAGATCCGGCAGCCGCAGCGTGGCCAGATCGTCCCGGCCCGGCACCGTCGGATACCCGGAGAGCCGGAGATCGCGGTAGGCGCAGCTCTTCTCGTACAGGGTGCGAAGGAAGCGTCCGTTGCCCAGTTCGTCGATCCAGCCCTGGTCGACGACGTGACCGCTGATCGAACGCAGTTCCTCCAGGGACTCCTCGTCCCAGACGTCGCCGTTCTCCGCGGCCAGCACCTCACCGATCGAGGTGAGTTCCGACGGCCGGTAGCTGGGAAAGTCCACCCGGGTGGTGAAACGCGATGAGAGCCCCGGGTTGGTCGCCAGCAGCCGGTCCATGCCCTCCGGGTAGCCGGCGAGGATGACGACAAGATGGTCGCGGTTGTCCTCCGCCCGTTTGAGGAGGACCTGGAGGGCCTCGTCGCCGTAGGCGTCCCCCTTGCTGTAGCCGGTGTTGGAGAGACTGTAGGCCTCGTCGACGAAGAGCACCCCGCCGAGCGCCGAATCGATCAGCTCATTGGCCTTGACCGCGGTCTGCCCGAGGAACTCGCCCACCAGATCCGCCCGTTGGGCCTCGATGAGATGATCCCCGCCGAGCAGGCCGAGTGCGTAGAAGACCCGGCCCAGGATGCGGGCCACGGTGGTCTTGCCGGTGCCGGACGGACCCGAGAAGACGAAATGCCGCTTCGGCGGCTGTACCGGCAGTCCCTGGCCCGCCCGCAGCCGAGCCATGTTCAGCTGCGCGGACAACGCGTTCACCTGGCGTTTGACCGGCTCCAGGCCGACCATCCGCTCCAACTGCGCCAGCGCCTCGGCGAGCAGCACCGGATCACTGGGCCCGGCCGGGGCGGGCGCCGACGGCGGCCCGGGCACCGCGGTCTTGCGCCGTGCCCCGTCGGACGGCGGGGGCACCCCGATGCCGCCGAGCCCGGGGGCCTCACCGCCCGGCCGCGAATCCCGGCCGTCCGCCGGATCGGAGCCGAACAACGCGTCCCCGTCCGCCAGGGGCTCCGTCGCGGCGTCCGGGCCCGGCCCGGCCAGGGAGACCGTGGTGATCCCGGCGACCTCGTCCGAGCCGTCGAGACCGTCGTAGTCCGCGATCGCGGCGAGCCGCGCCGAGGTGTCCATGAACGCCGGATCGATCCGGTGCACGGCCCGGTACAGCGGCAGGGCGGCGGCGCTGCGGCCGGTTCCCTCGTGCGCCCGGGCCAGCCAGTACCGCAGCTCCTTGCGCTGCGGCTGCTCGCTGCGGCAGCGCATCAGCGCGGTGGCGAGCAGGGGCTCGGCCTGCCCGTACATCTCCAGCCGCACCCGCGCCATCCCGCCGAACAGGCCCGCCTCGATGCCGAGCATCGGATCGTCGATCAGCTGCTCGGTGTTGCGCACGAGCTGCTCCCAGTCCTTGACGAGATAGGAGCGGCAGGCGTGCAGGAACCTCACCTGGGGGTCAGTGTCCACCGGCGGCAGGCCGGCCAGGGCGCGGTCCAGTTCCGGGACGTGGCGCCCGTCCAGCCAGTGGGAGGCGTGCGCGAGCAGCAGGTCGTGCGGGCTCTCCAGCACCGGCTGCACCCACCAGCCCAGCCAGTACCAGGAGTTGAGGGTGCGGCGATGGCGTGCGCGCTGTTCGCCGAAGCGCTCGCGGTGGCGGTACATGCGCAGCAGCGCCGTCGTGGTGTCGACCCGCAGCGCGTGGAGACCGAGCCAGCCGTCCGCCATGCCGGGATCCAGCCGTACCGCGGTCCTGAACTCCTCCTCGGCCTGCGGGTAGCCCCCCATGGTGTACGCGTCCACGCCGCGCAGCCAGGCGAGGTCGGCCGGGGCCTGAGCGCCCTGCGTGCCGCTGTCCATCTGGTCCCCCACAAACCGTGCCCCAGGATGTCCCGCCGCACCACCTGCCCGACGAGGTGTGCCGAATTACTGTGCCGCGAACGGGAATTGACCGCACCGAGAGGCATCGTACCTGCGCGGGGAGTGCACGACTAAGGGCTCCGCAGGCAGAAGGGAGACCGTGACCCAGGGTGAGCGGGAGGTGCCGGACCGGCGGGTGAGCGAGCGCACGAAGGCAGAACGAAGCCCCCGATCACGGGGGAACAACCGGGGGCTTCGTGTCTGTGGGGGCTCCGAAAAGCCGCACATTGAGAACGTAAGACCTGTACCGCCCTCCGGTCAAGCCGAGTTGAGGTCGTCCGGGACGATTTCTCAGGACTTGGCACGGCGCCGCGGGATGCTCACCGTGCGTGACTCAACGGTCCGATTCCGCTGCCGGACCGGACCTCTCCAGCCACGCGTACCCCACCGGCAACTGCCGCACCAGAACGTCCGCGTCGGGGCGCGAGGGATCGGCCGAGAAATGCTCCGTCTCGGCCTGTGTCCACCCGTCCCAGAAGGAGGACAGGGGCGGCCCGTCCCGGCGGCGGCCCCGCGCCCAGGACTCCGCGGCCGGCAGATCCATCCAGAGCAGCCGCGCCAGATGGGGGCGCAGCGCCCGGCGGCCCGCGCCGACCCCCTCGATCAGCACCACGGGCGCGGGCTCCAGGGCGCGCGGGGCCGCGAACGTCCGCGCGACCCAGTCGTACGGCGCGTAGCGAGCGGTCTCCCCGCGCGACAGCGGTTCGATCACCTGCTCCAGAAGCCGGCCGGTCCAGGTGAAGAAGGACTCATGGGTGGCCAGGTCGTCCAGACGCAGCACGGGGGCGTCGCCGAGCGCGGCTGAGAGCCGGGTCGCGAAGGTGCTCTTGCCCGAGCCGGCATGGCCGTCGACAGCGATCAGCCGCACCGGTCCGCAGGACGGTGCCAGGGCGCGCAGGCGCGCGGCGGGGGCGGCGAGGCCGTTCATGCGCGCGGCCGGGCGGGAAGGGACGAGCGGTCGTTCATGAACCCCAGCCTACGAGTCCGGTGCACGAGCCGCCCCGGAGCAGTCGCAGGTCACGCCAGTGGACCAGACCAATATTGGTTCCCCGGCGCGGGTCGAATCGCTGGCCGAACCCGGCTGTGAACCGCGATAGTTGGCGCACTGTCGCGCACCCGCAACCCCATCCCGCCGATCACCGGGGGTCCCGCCCATGAACCGACCGACCTCGCGCAGGACCGTGCTGACCGCCGCACTCGCGGCGGCGGCCACCGCGGGCACGGTGTCGTCCGCCGCCGCGAACGCCTCCCCGTCCTCCACCACCCCGCCCACCGCGCACCCGACGGGCACCTCCCACGTGGACAACCACTCCTGGCACACGTATCTCGACTGGCACAGCGGCTCCGGTACCGGGACGCGTGCGGTCGCCGGTCTCCGCCCCGGTCTGGTGATCCGCCGTGCCGACGGACGCACCGACTACCCCGATCCGCACACCGGACGGACCACCACCTGGGAGTACGCGACCTGGACCTCGCCGGACCACCGCTCGTCGGTCCCGGCGACCGAGGTGATCGCCTCCTGGAACGCCCACACCCCCGAGGGCACCTGGATCCAGATCGAACTCCAGGGCCGCTACGCGGACGCCACCCGGACCCCGTGGTACGTGATGGGCCGCTGGGCCTCGGGCGACGGCGACATCCGAAGGACCTCCGTCGACGACCAGGCCGACGGCAGGAGCTCCGTCTGGACCGACACGCTCTCGGTGGACGACGCGGCGAGCGGAGTGCGGCTGGTCTCCTACCGGCTGCGCCTGACCCTTCACCGCACCCCCGGCACCCGTCGCACGCCCGTCGTGTGGCGGATCGGCGCGATGGCGTCCGACGTCCCGGACCGCTTCACCGTTCCGGCCGCCGCCCCCGGTCTCGTCCGGGAGCTCGTCGTCCCGCGCTACTCGCAGAACATCCACGCCGGGCAGTACCCGGAGTACGACAACGGCGGCGAGGCGTGGTGCAGTCCCACCTCCTCACAGATGATCATCGAGTACTGGGGGCGCCGCCCCACCGCCGAGGACCTCGCCTGGGTGGAACCGGACCTGCCCGACCCGCAGGTCTGCCACGCCGCCCGGTTCACCTACGACTACCAGTACGAGGGCTGCGGCAACTGGCCGTTCAACGCCGCCTACGCCGCGACGTACGACGGCATGAGTGCCGCGGTGACCCGGCTCGGCTCGCTCACGGATCTGGAGACCCTGATCCGGGCGGGCATCCCGGTGATCACCTCGCAGTCCTTCCTCAAGGAGGAACTGACCGGCGCCGGCTACGGGACCTCCGGACACCTCATGACGGTGATCGGCTTCACCGCGGACGGCGACGTGATCGCCAACGACCCGGCCTCGCCGAGCGACGAGGCCGTGCGCCGGGTCTACCGGCGCCGCGAGTGGGAGAACATCTGGCTCCGCACCAAGCGTTACGACGCAAACGGCAAGGTCAGAGGCGGTACGGGCGGAGTCTGCTACGTCTACTGGCCCGCTCGGCCGGCACCGGTGCAGCGCCGGGTGCTGGAGTCGTTCGGCCTTCTGTGAGCCTGTGCGGTGCCACGGCCGCCTCGACCACCTGACGGCAGCGCTCCTGGCCGTCCTGGGCGAGGTGGCCGTACTTGTTCACCGTGACCTTGATCGAGCGGTGCCCGAGCCGGCGAGACACCTCGTAGATGGACACGTCATTCGTCAGGGTCACGGTGGTCCACTTGTGCCGCAAGTCGTGCGGGTTGTATTCGGGAAGATTGAGCCGCTTGACGGCGCGGCATCACGGCCTGCGCGGGAGATCGAGGTACGGCAATCCACCGTTCGCGTTTCGGACAGGAAGCCGACCGATGAACTGCTCAAGGAGAGGCCGGCACCGGGATGTCGCGCCATTCACCCTCCTTCCGGTGCTTCAAGGGAGCGTGGACAGTTCGGCCGCGACGGCGGCGATGAGGGTCTGGCCGCCCCAGTGGGGAGGGAAGTTGGCCGATCTGGGCGAATCCGGCCCGCTGCGCGGGGCCGCCCGGGCGGGGGAGGCGGAGACCAAGGTCTCCGCCTCCCCCGCTGCGGCTCATGGTGCCGAAGACCGTCACCCAGGGTCGACAGGGCGAACGAACCCACCACCTGCCGCATGGTGTTGAGCAGGGGAAAGCGCACCCGACCCCTTCAGTTCGATGTCGGACAGCGCCGTGATGGTCGGCGAGTTCGACAATCCCAGGGGCCGCGCCGCGCCGGGGGCACTGTTCAGGAGCGACGCAACTCCACTGCCTTGGAGTGCAGTTCCTGCATCATGGTGATGCTGTGGAGCAATTTCCGGAAGGCCGACGTGATCCTGCGTGCGGGGCGGCGCATGAGGCGGCTGGCGGCACCGAGCATATTGATCATGGCCATGCCTTCCTGGACGGAAGCCGATTCGATCTCGGCGCCCCAGTCCATCGAGGCGATCTGTTCCAGCGCTTCCTCCGCGTCCTCCGGCCATTCGGCGGGAGGAGTGGTGGCCAGCCAGTCCAGGAATGCCTGGAAGGCGGTGCAGGAGGTGCGCATATGTTCGACGAAGCGGTCCGCCGCAGCCTCCAGTTCTCCGGTCGGTCCCTCGATGGCCTTGGCCAGACGGTTCACCACGGCCATCCTTTTGTTCGCCGGGGCCCCGGAGTGGGTGGCCTGGGTCATTTCCTCCCCAAGGAGCATCATGAGCTCTGTGAGGTCCGACATGGCCGCGTCCACGTCGTCCATGTCGTCGGCGAGTACCTCCAGCTGGGTCTCGGCCTCCACGATCAGATCGAACATGCCCGGGAGGTTCTCGTCGGGGCCGCTTTCCACTCCGGTCGCGGAGCTCGTCTCGATCGGGCCGTCCGTCCGCAGCGGGTCCGCCGCCAGCGTGTCCAGCAGCTGCTTCCGGGCAGTGGCGGTGCCGTCCGGGTGGGACGGGAAGGCCAGGTGGAGCACCGTCCCGGGGGCGGGACGGCACTCGGCGTCCTGGGTGACGTGGACGGTGCGCCGGCCGAGCGCGTGGCGCGCGCCGAAGGCGAAGGCCAGCTCCGGGTCGGAACCGCCGAGATCCGCGACGACGACGTCCGCCTCAGTGAGCAGGTGCAGCAGTTGGTCCAGGGGCAGGCCGGCCTCGGCGAGGCTGCCCGCCCTCAGCAGGGTGAGGCCGAGTTGTTCGCATACCGGGCGCACGATCTCCTCGTGGAGGACGGCGGACCGGTGCCGCGCCTCCGGGAGGCAGGGGGCGGCGGCGTAGGTGATGGTCGCGGTCCCGTCGATGACGAGGCAGGTGGGCATGGTGGATTCCTTTCGGTGGTGGTCCGGCAGGGCGGGAAAGGGGTCAGTCGAAGAGCGTGAGTGCCACGCCGTCGGCGATCTCGTCGGCGAAGACGGGACGCTCCTCGATGCCCAGCGCGGCCAGCAGTTCCACGGTCCGTACCCGGTGGCGGCGGCCGACGGGCACAGTGGGACAGGGAAACTCGTCACGGGCGACCAACCGGTAGGCGGTGCCCATGCACATACCGAACGCCCGGGCCGCCGTGCGCAGGTCGACGCTCACCGGCAGGTCGAAGATCTCGCGGAAGGTGAGGGGGGTGTCGTGGCGGCCGTTCATCCCTTCCTCCCGACCCGGCGCAGGGAGAGGGTGGCGACCCGGCGGCCCCGGCCGGAGTGCCCGACGCTCGTGGCTGTACCAGCCACGCCCCAGGCACTGGCGAGAGCGCCGATCCGTACGCCTTCGACACGGTGCGCGGGTACGGAGATCCGCAGGCTCGCGGAGAGCCCCGACCAGCGCGGGGCCGGGTCGTAGTCCGCCCGCCAGACGTCGTCGCTGCCCGCGCCGGGGGAAGTACCGCCCGCGCGTTCCACGTCCTCCACCGTGTTCTCGCGGTGCGTGTCACACCAGACCTCCCAGGCGCGGGAACAGGCGGACCGCAGCACCGTCCTCCCGGGTTCAGGGTCCCGCGGCTCCAGCTTCGCCAGCTCTTCGAGGTAGCAGGTGACGAGCTCCGCCTCGACGTCCTCGCGGTCGGCACGGCGACACCAGGTGATCCGGGACGCGTTGCGGCGCAACCCCTGGAGCCCCAGCCACACCACCGCCTCCCGCCAGTCGGTCCCTCCGGTCCGGAAGCGCTCCGCGATCTGGTGCCACAGGGAAGTCCGTGCCAGGGAGCATGCCGTGCGGTCGTAGAGCAACGCACGGGCCCGGTTCAGGGAAAGGGGTACGCCCGCCGGTTCCGTGCCGTCGAACAAACGCAGCGGGGGCGTGGGGTCGTTGTCGGCCCACCGGCGTTCGACGGTGGTGAAGATGCCGGGGCGAGAGAAGAAAGTCATGGGTTGCCTCCTGTTCAACCGGCCTGTGGGGCCGGGGTGTTGTCCCGCCAGGTCTTCAGCGCGCGGGCGGCGGGTACCTTGCCGGGCATCGTGTCCGGGCCTCTTTCCACCGCCAGGAGCCAGCGGAGGAAGCCCGGCTCCCGGGCGGTCACCAGCCCGTCGAGGAGCCGGGCGACCGCCCGGGACCGGCCCTTGGTGCCGGCCGCCCCGGCGCACCAGGTGAGCAGGGCGTCTCCCATGCTGGAGAAGGCGACCGACTCGTTCAGGGAGTGTCCGACGAGGTGGACGGCGACCGCCGCCGACCCGGCGCGGGCCAGAGCGCGTCCGCTCCACCACAGGAAGTCGGTGCGGGCCAAGACGGGAAAAGCGCAGGCGGTCAGCAGGCCGGCCGTGGCGTCGGTCCGCGCCCAGTCCCGCATCCGGTGCAGGACGGTCACCCTGGTGGTGTGGTCGCCTCTGTTGAATCGTCGTACGAGTGCCCCCTTGGCGGCCTCGAAGACGGAGAGATCGTCCGGCCCGGCGCCCAGGGTCTCCGTGAGCTTTTCCAGCAGTTGCAACGCCTGCTCGTCCCCGAGCCCCTCGGGCTCCTCACAGGCGTACGCCACAGCGTGCTTCAAGGAGGCTTCGGGCGTGACGCTCCACAGGTCGAGCAGGTCGGCCGCCGTCTGTGCCACCGCCCGGTCCCGGAACCGTGTCGCCAGGCATCGGGCAGCCACCCTCGGGGCGGGAAGGACCGGAGCGGAGGCCAGCGCGGGCAGCAGTTCCAGGGACTGGCCGCTCGTGGCTTCCGCCAGAGCGGCGACGGCCCGGCCGGCCCGCTCGATCTGGCCCTCCTCCGGGCCGGGGTCGGCGAGCCAGGCGTGCACCACCGGCACGAGGTCCGCACGGTCCCGGCACAGGCTCTCCCACACGGCCCCGCTCACGGCGGGCCAGAAGAAGGACACCGTGTCGGTGGCCTCGTCATCGGCGCGGCTCACGCGATGGGCTCCGAGGATCCGCAGGACCTCTGCCGGTGGCCTCGTCGGGGGGGCCTCGTCCGGATGACGGTAGGAGCCGGGACCCCGCATCCTGTCCGTGCCTGCCAGCCGCAGCAGTTCCCGCGCCCGTTCCATCACGACGGCACGGTGCAGCCCTCCGTAGACGCCGAGGGAGAGCAGACAGGCCAGGAGGGCGGGATCGCGCTGGGCCCGGGCCAGGATCTCGGGGCCCTCGGCCCCGGCCAGGGTGCGCATGAGCTCCCCCGACGCCGGGCCGCCCGCCGCCCCCAGGCGTCGCAGGGTGTCCGCGGCCTGTGCGGCGTGGCGTGGCGGCAGGCCGGCGGGCAACAGTTCGTCGAGATCGCCGGGTTCCAGGGCCCGCAGCAACCGGGCGCGTACCGCCTCGTCGGGGCAGCCGTCCGCGAGGTGGGTGGTGAAGACCTTCCGGGGGTCCGGCGGCCGGTGGCGCACGACCGGCACGCCGAGGTGGTCCTCCAGTGCGCCCACCAGGCCGGGGGCCTCCACCAGGACGATGACGAGGCGGGCGCCCGCCTCCGTCAGGAGCCCTTCGAGGCGGGCCAGGTCCCACGCCCGGAGCGCGAAGGGATCCGCGGGCTCCGTCACCAGGTATCCGTCCACGCCCTGGGCGCGCGGCGACCACCGGGAGAGGTTGGCCGTTCCGTCGACCTGGACGAGGACGGGGGCCTCGTGGCCGTGCGCGAGCAGGTTGAGCGCGTGTGTTTCCCGCCCCGTCCCGGCCTCGCCGACGAGCACCACGATGCCGGATTCGCGCACCGCGAGGGCTTCTTCGAAGCCGGGCGGCGGCACGAAGCGCCGCCGCGCCGCCTGCACATGCTTCGCCCGTACAGGGCCTTGCCGTATCGGTCTCGGGACCGCGCCGCCCTCCGCCGAAGGTGCGAGCCGCTGGTGCTGGCCGCCTGTCAGCCATCCGGTGTTGATGACGCCGTTGGGGGCCCAGATCGCCGGTCCCCGACCCGCCAGAGCCATCGCGAACTCGGCGAATTCGGTCTCGGGCTCGGTCTCGCTGGGGAGATCAGCTGTCGCCATCGGTTCCTCCGCCGGTGTGGCCGGAGAATCCGACGGTGGTGACGTGCTGACCGCCGTGGACGGTGCCGGTGTTGATGATGCCGCGCTCGGCGTTCAGCACCGTCGCGGGGGAGGTCGCCGCCCGGGGAGCGGCGTCCGGGGCTGCCTCGGCCTCGTGTGCCGGGCCTGTGGTCTCTCGTCGCCGGCGGAACGCGAGGACATTGTCCGGGGCCTGGGGTTCTTCTGCTCGCATGTCGCCCTTTCCTTCCGTGGGCGCCCGGGAATCGTGCGGGCGCCTTCCTTTCGGACACGTCGAGATTCCCGCGGATTCATCCCCGAAGCCGCTCCGGAGGACCACGAATCAAGTAACCCCAGTCACACACGGAAAGGGTTTACGGAACGGCGTGGAGAAGAAGAGCGGGTGTGTCACCGAAAGGCGACACACCCGCTCAGAAATTCAATATTCGAATATTTTTCCCAGGGTCAGATGTACTCGCCGGGAACTGGCCTCCCGAGCGCCCCGATCCGGTCACGCAGCAGACTGGAGAGCTCCTTGCGCTCCTGTTCGGTCAACGTGCCCAGCAGGGAGGCCAGCTCCTCCTGCCAGTCGGAACGCGGCGGACTCAGCAGATCCTGGTGGTCGACCGCCCAGTCCAGTACCTGCCGCACCTCTTCGGGGTGACGAAGCAACCACAGTGCCGCCAGCGACACCGGGCCGGCGTGGAGGGCCTGGAGACAGAACTCGTACTCGCCCCGACGGCTGGCCGTCCAGGAGTAACGGACCCCGTCGCTTTCCCGCCGGCCGAGAAGCAGCTCCTCACCGTTCTCCCGGAGCCGCACATCGAACACCCGGTAGCTCAGGCCGTGTTCCTCCAGGCGCTGCGGCAGCCCGAGGTGCTGCATGATCTCCGGCGCCCCCAGCCCGTTGTCGGAGGCGGCCTGGGCATCCGCCAAGTAATGCAGGACAGAGGCGAGATGGGTCCGTACCAGGTGCCAGCCGTGCAGACTCCTCGCACGGACGACGCGTACGGGGTCGTGGACCCACCAGGAGACCCACAGGTCGATCGACTCCGTACCGTAGACCGTGGGGAGGCCGACCGCCCGCGTGTCCACATGCTCCGTCATGTCCACCCGGAAGACGTCGCTGTACTTTCCGTTCAGGTGAGGAGCGGGGGCCTCGTCCACCAGGGGCGCATAGGCGCCGGAACCCTCCGGGTCCCCTTGCCGGCCGAGGAAGGAGTACTCCCCCGCCTCGTCCCTGAGCACCAGCGCCCAGTCCTTCGACGCGGACCAGCGGTGGCCGAGGATCTCCCGCCAGGGCTGCCTGTTCAGCCGGTGAAAGAGGCGGGCGGTGGTGTCGTCGTTCATGCTGCCTCCCTGTGCGCGCCGGTCCGCCACCGATGGAGCGCGTCGCGGGCGGTGACGAGGCCGGGCCAGCCGTTCGCACCTGCCTGGTCCATTTCCACGAACAACCGGAATTCACCGGAGCGCATGGACTGGGCCATGGCCGCGAACAGGTTCTCGACGGCCCGGAACTTTCCGTCGTCCCACTGGCCCGACTCCGCCCAGCGCAGCAACGTCCCGCACGTCGTTTCGAAGGAACTCTCCGTGTTCAGGGCGCGGCCCGTGAGGTCGGCCAGCACCTGCGCCTCCGGCGTCCACGGCGCGAGGTTCCTCATGAACCACTGGGGAGACCAGAGCATTCGGCTGAAGAGGGAGAGCACCTGCTCCTGGTCGTACCCCCCGTTGTCCAGCCACTTCCGGAGCAAGTCGAATACCTTCGTCTCGTTGCCGGCCTGGAATAGCCGCAGGACCGCCGCTTCCACCGCCACCCTCACCTGGTACTCCTCTTCCTTCCGGACCTGTGCCGCGCGGAAGAGATTTTGAAGGAGCCGCAGGGCCAGGTCGGGGCGGGCCAGGCCGAATTCCTCGCCGCACGCGTGCGCCACCGTCGTCCTGAGACGGAAGTCGGTCGCCGTGCTCCAGCGATGCAGTCGGTAGCGAATCTCGGCGGCGAGCACGGGGTCCTCGGCCGCGACGCCCAGCGCGTTCGCTACGACGAGCCGACTGGTCGCACGGTCCGACCGGGCGAGTTCCCGGAGGTGCACCAGGGCGTTGTGCCCGCCGCCCCAGCTCGCCACCCGTCCCATGGCCCGGCCCGCCGGTCCGGCGAGCCCGCTGGAGCGGGGTACGTCCCGCAACCACTCGACGAGTAGTTCTGACAACTGCCCGTACTCGCGCCACACATGTCTGAGAACGGCCTCGGCCTGTCGATGCCTGATGAACGCCACAGCCTCCACACTGTGTGAATAGGCTCCGTCCGCCCGGATCTCGCGGTCCTGGCGGACCGCGCGCACGGCGTGCAGCAGTTCTGTCAGGGAGTGCCGGAAGACGAACTTCGGATTGGGCCGGTCCGGCTTCGCGGCCCCGTCGGCGTCTGTGCCGGGCAGCATCGCCGTCAGCCGGTCGCCCGCCAGCTTCGTCAACCGGTCGGCCTCATTCCTGACGATCTGCTGGTCCAGCCCCTCGTAGACCGAAGCGGCCAGCAGGAAGGCCAGTGATTGCGGCTCGCCGCACAAGCTCTTGATGAGCTCCGGGACCTCCCGCTCGGCCCGGTAGCTCAGCCGGAGCCCCAGGTCGCCGAGAGCCTCCGGATCGCCGTCGGCCTCGACGAGGGCCGTCACCAGCTCCACCACTTCTGCGGGTACCAGCTCCGGCACCAGAAGTTCGCCCAGGTCATGACGGTCGGCGAGCGCGGACAGCAGCCGGTCCCGCTCCCACCGGTCCGGCACCACCGCCTCGAAGTGGCTGCCGAACACCAGGGAGGGTGACGGCGGGGAGCACACGGTGGCGCTGATGTGGAGGTCCCGTTCGAGGCGGTGCAGCAGGGCCGTGTCGTCGGGCAGGACGATCACCATGCACGCATGGGCCTTCTTGAGCAGCTCCCGCACGTTTCTCAGCATGACCGGGGAAAGAGGCCGGGAGGGGAACAGCCCGTCTATCAGGTAGCCCCGCGCCGAGGCGTCGGTGGGCTTCCAGCGGTCCAGTTCGGTGACGCCGTCCAGTGTCCGCAGCGGCGCATCAGCCCCGCAGCTCTCCCGTAGCAGGTTGAGCGCCGCGGTACGACGGCCTGTTCCTGGTCGGCCGGCCAGGAACAGGGGCCCCTGCTTCAGCTTTGCGAGGGCTGTGTCGAACCAGTCGGGGCGTGCGAAACCGTGCGAGGCGGCCTCCCTCTCCATGTCCGGGATCGGCCCCTCGCGCACTCTGCTTTCCCGTAGCCGCCCTTCCGGCCCGGAGCCGTTGCGTACGCCCTGACCGCCGTACACGGAACCGTTGTTGATGTTCCCTCCGGGCGCGTAGATGACGGACGCCCACTCCTTCGCCCCGCCGATCAACTCGGTGATGTCGTACTCCGCTTCGGATCGCGGAGCCCCGTCCTCGGGCAGAGGTCCGGGGCCGGGCAGCCCGGCCGCCTCCGTTCTCCCGTTCCCCGTCACTTGCGCCCCTGGCGCTTGTCGCCGCGGACCTGATCGCCCTGGAAGCGGCGGATCTTGCCGATCTTGTAGCCCTCCACGTAATCACCGGCGATCCGGTCGCCCGCCACGTGGTCACCGGCCACATGGTGATTGCGCACGCTCTGACCGCCGTGGAGGGTACCGGTGTTGATGTTGCCGTGGGGAGCGGCGATGACATCCGTGCGGCGGGCCGTCGTGTCGTCGCCGGACGATTCGGCGGACCGCGGGGAGGGCTCCCGTACAGGTTCCGGAGCGGCGCCGTCGACGGGGGTGCCCTCGTAGAGGGGGCCGGAGGGCTTGGGGACGTAGAGCCACGCCCGTCGGGAGAACGACTTACCCTCGACCGTCGCGGCCACCTCCACGAAGTGGTCGGGGTGGCGCCCCGTGTACCCGCCGGCGACCGCGTCCTCGTAGCACCGCTCGGAGAGGATGGCCGCGACGTGGGTGATGTTCTCGTTGTGGGAGGTGAGCACGGCCTTGACGGGGAGCGAGTCGAGCAGTCGGTGGGTGTCGTTGCGCGCTGTGCCGTTGCCGCTGAACTCGTCCCCGGTCTCCGGAAGCGGGCCGACGTGCAGACTGACGCGGAGCCTGATCGGCACCGCCCCGTGGGAGAGGACGTTGAAGTCGGTCAGAACTTCCTGGAGGGCGAGCAGCAGGGGGTGGATGACGAAGGGCATGCGTGCCGGGTCGAACCCGAAGACATAGCCGTCCCCGGTGGTGGCCGGGAACGTACGGTCCTCCCACAGGTCTCCGAGGTCGGCCCTGAGCAGCGCGGTCTTGAGGAGTTCGGGGACGACCCGGCTGACGGCCTCGTGCTCGATCGCCGGGCGGCCCGTGAAGTCCTTCGCATCGACAGCCAGAATGCCCCGGTAGGGAGGCAACGGCCGGCTGTGGGTGTACGGGGCGGCGATCCGCTGGGGTAGGGCGCTGCTGAACTCGGGCATGTCACTCCTCCGTGAAGCCCGCCCGGCCGCTCTCGGGCCGGGTGGGAACGCTGTCGCGTGCGATGTCGAGCACGTCGAGCTTCACAGCGGGCGGGGAGCCGTTCCGTTCCGCAGGACCCGATAGGGAGTGAGGTGGACCACATCCCCGACGGAGGTGTCAGCCGCCGGCCGCCTTGCGCAGGCCCTCCACGCTGACCACCTCGATCCGGCGGTTTCCCGCTCTCACGCAGTCAGGGCCGAGCCGTTCGAGCGCCTTGCTGACGGCTTTGCGGCCCACATCGATGTGCTGGGCCAGCTCCTCCCTGGTGAGGGAGAAGCAGGGCTTCTCTCCACCGGCGGCCGCGACCAGGCGGAGCAGGGCCAGGGCGAGACGTTCGTGAACAGCCCCCTCACACAGCTCGACCTGTTCGCGCATACGATTCCAGGCCAATTCAAAAATGGAGGGCGCGAGCTTGTTCTCCTGGACGAAGCGATGGAAATCCTGCGCGGGCACAATGCATGCCCTGCTTTTCCTCAGCGCCCACACATCGGCCATCCGGACGCTTTTGGGCTGAAGAGCCATCTCCCCCAGGATCTCGCCCCGCCCCCGGAAACCGAGCACTCGCTGCCGCCCGTCGGGCTCGCTCCTGACGACCTTCACCAGCCCCTCCACCAGGGCAAGCACATGGGTCCCCCGGGCGCCTTGCCGCAGCAAGGCGCGGCCCGCGAGGTAGGTCTGCTCCGGATACCGCGTCAGTCGCGCCCATTCCTCGTCCGGCACGAGAGCACACACAGGAGCCGGCGGAAGAGAATCATCTTCGCTCATGCGGTCAAGCTAGAGGAGAGGAGCTCCGGATGGGCATGGAATTCACAAGTCGGTGCGCGCATCACAAATAGAACGGCCGAGTTATTTCTGTTTAGCCGCCCGGCATCATCCCGCTGCCCTTGAGCCGTTCTATTTCGGAGGGGCGGACCTGGATGGCGAAGAGGGCGACCAGGAAGGCGACCAGGCGAAGGCGGCGGCGACGATGAAGCCGGCCGAGACGCCGGAGGTGAGGATCTGGTTGCCTCAGGCGGGTGGGAGCCGGCCGGTGCGGGCGAAGAGGGCCTTCTCGGCCGGGTCCGCCCGGGCGAGGAAGGCCGGGATCTGCTGGTCTACCTCGTTGCGGCCGGCGGTGCCGAAGACGGTCACCAGGATGGAGGGGCCCAGCGAGCTGCCGACCTGCTGGGTGGCGTTGAGGAGGCCGGAGGCCGCGCCGGACTCGGCGGGCCGGACATCGGAGAGGGCCATCAGGGTCAGCGAGACGAACATCATGCCCATACCCGCGCTGAACACCAGCATCGGGCCGAGGATCGAGCCCTCGTGGGTGGAGCGGACATCCGTCAGGGGCAGCCAGGAGAGGCCCAGGGCCAGGCAGAGCGAGCCCAGGACCATGAAGTGCTTCGAGCCGTACTTCGGCAGGAGTTGGGAGGCGAGTTCGGCCACCACCTCGATCACCGTACTGACCGGCAGGAAGGCGAGGCCCGCCTCCAGTGGGCTGAAGCCCAGCACCTGCTGCACGAAGAGCGCAGGAAGAAGGGCATGCCGAAGATCGCCGCCGCCAGGCAGAGCATGAGCCGTACGTGCCCGCCCTGTTCCAGTCGGCGAACATGTGGCGGAAGATCGGCTGCCGGGAGCGGTGTTCCACCAGGATGTACGTGGCCAGCAGGACGACGCGGCACAGAACGAGGCGATCGTGTAGGGATCGCTCCATCCCTCCTGCGCCGCGCGGATGAAGCCGTACACCAGCGCCACCATGCCGAGGGTCGACGTGAGCGTGCCCGCCAGGTCGAAGTGGCCGGGGTGACGTTCCGAATCCTTGACACGACGGGGAGTCAGCAGCGCGATCGTCAGGGCGATCGGCACGTCCACGAAGAAGACCCAGCGCCAGTCGAGCCATTCGACGAACACTCCGCCCGCCAGCAGGCCGATCGCTCTGCCGTCCGCCGACACTCCCGCGAACACGCCGAAGGCTCGGGTGAGTTTCGGGCCCCTCCTCGAAGGTGGTGGGGATCAGGGAGAGCGCGGTCGGCGAGGGCCCCGGAGCCAGCACCGATCCAGCGCGACGCACCCGAACGGACCGGAACGGACGCCAGCGGAAGTCAGCACCGGGTCAGCACCAGCGCGTCTGTGCTCGATTTACCTCGCGCGGAGCATGCCTCTGACCTGCATGTTTGTGTGAGAGAGCGTCGCGTGGTCGGTGACGCCCTCCCATTTGGAGAACATCTGGCTTCGCACCAAGCGCTACGACGCGAGCGGCAAGGTCAGAAGCGGTACGGGCGGAGTCTGCTACGTCTACTGGCCCGCTCGGCCGACACCGCTGCAGCGCCGTGCTCTGAGGTCGCTCGGCCTGTTGTGAGCGTGTACGGTCCCACGGCCGTCTCCACGACCTGACGGCAGCGCTCCCGGCCGTCCTGCGCGAGGTGGCCGTACCGGTCCATCGTGACCTTGATCGAACGATGTCCGAGCTAGTGCCGTGACCGCGAACGTTCGCCGGGGTGATGGGGGAGGCTGCAGGGGTGACGGGTGAGTAGCCGCTGCATAGGATCTTTCGATGACGCTCTCTCATGACGTGGTCGGCGATGGTCCTGCACTGGTGCTTTTGCATTCCGGGGTGTGTGACCGGCAGATGTGGGATGCCCAGTGGCTGCCCCTGATTGATGCCGGTTATCGCGTGGTGCGCTGTGATTTCCGGGGCTTCGGTGGGACTCCCGCGCCGGACCGTTCTCACAGCGATCCTGAGGATGTGCTGGCCCTCCTGAACAGTCTTGGCATCGGGCAGGCGGCACTGGTGGGGTCCTCGTATGGGGGGTACGTCGCTTTGGAGGTCGCCGCGCAGTGGCCGGACCGGGTGAACACCCTTGCGTTGCTCTGCGCCGGTCTTCCTGGGCACGAACCTTCTGCCGAACTGAACGCGCTTGGCGAGCGCGAGGAAGCACTGATCGAGGCGGGCGACGTAGCCGGCGCGACGGAGCTGATGGTCGAAACCTGGCTAGGGCCGGATGCCGACGAGAGCGCCCGCGAGGCGGTACGCCGTATGCAGCGGCACGCTTTCGAGGTGCAGATGTCTGCCGCTGAGGAGTTCGAGCGGATCGAGGCCGAGGTTGATCTGGCGGCCATTCAGGCTCCCTGCCTTGCCGTGTCGGGCGCGCACGATCTGGCGGACTTCCGACAGATCGCTGTCCGGCTTCCGGATCTGCTGGCGAACGCCAAGCATCTCGAACTGCCTTGGGCAGGCCATCTGCCCAGCCTGGAGCGGCCATCGGTTGTCACCGATCTACTGATCGGCTTCCTCAAGGAGAGTGTTCCCGTTAGTTGATCCCGGTCTCGGGGTTCTGTCACGCGGCGCCGAGAGCAGGGCGTCCGCCCCAGCGGATACCCTTCTCGCTGCGGACGCGGGCCCGTTCGCGTCGTTGGGCGGCCCGGACGTCCGGGTGCCTTGTGTTCTGGTTGTGCCAGCGCAGATAGCGGTGCAACTCCCTGGTTTGGACGGCGTGGTTGGGGTGGTGGGAGTTGGCGAGGGTGAACTGCCGCAGAGGCCCGAAGTGCGCCTCTATCGGGTTCGCCCAGGACACATTCGTCGGGGTGAAGCACAGCTCGACCTTGTTCCTGGCCGCCCAGTGCAGGATGCGCCCGTTCTTGTGGGCGGACAGGTTGTCCAGGATCACGTAGATCGGGGCGCCGTCGGGCCGTGCTGATCGGATGCTCTTGAGCGCGGCCCAGGTCGGATTGATCCCTTTGCGGCGTCGGTTGACGCCCCACGAGGTGTCATCGCCGACCGAGTAACAGCCGTGGAAGTACGTGACCCCGTGGGTGCGGTGGAAGGTCGCCGGCAATCGGTCGGGCCTGCCCTTCTTCGCCCAGCAGGACCCACCGGTGGGGCGGATGCCGAGCGGCCCGAACTCGTCGAAGGCGAAGGTTCGATCGGGCCGCTTGTTGATGGCGTACTCGATCCGATCCAGCTTGGCGTCGAAGTCCGGATCGGTGGATTCTTTCCAGGTCTTGGTCCTTTGGAACGTCACGCCGCGACGGTGGAGCAGACAGCGCAGGGCCTCGCGGCCGATGCGTATCGGACGGGCGACATTGCGCCGAAGATGCTCAGCAAGCTTGCGGATCGACCAGCGGGTGAAGGGCTTGCCGAGTTTGGCGGGGCAGGTGGTGGCCGTCTGGATGACGAACTCCTCGTCGTCATCATCGAGCAGGCGGGGACGGCCTCCTGCCCACTGAGGGTCCAGGCAGACCAGCCCGATCTCGTTGAAGCGGTGGATGACGTCACGGACGGTGTCCTCGTCAGCCTGCACCAAATTAGCGATCACCGGCACGGTGTTCCCACCCGCCGAGGCCAGCAGCATCATCGCCCTGCGGAACCGCACCGTGCTGGTACTGCCCCGCCGCACGATCCGCTGCAGCTTCTGCCCCTCTTGCTCAGTCAGGCTGCGCACCCTGACCGCCTCTGCCATTCCGCCTCCCCGCGTCAATCGGACGTACCGTCACATCCAATCGACACAAGGCCAGTCAGCACCAATCCGGTGATCGTTTCCGGTCAGAGCACTAGCGAGATACCTCGTGAATGGACACACCGTTCGTCAGGGCCACGGTGGACCATGTGCGCCGCAAGTCGTGCGGGTCGTTTGCGGGCAGACCGAGCCGCCTGATGGTGCGATTCCACGACTTGTGCAGGAGATCGGGATACGGCAATCCGCCGTTGGCATTGCGGATCGGAAGCCGATCGATGAATGACTCAAGGGAAGCGGGTATGGGTATGTCCCGCCACTCGCCCTCTTTCCGATGCTTCAGCGGGGCGTATTTCGGTGTGTACTTTCCGGAGATGTTCTTGTAGCGAATCGCCTGCCTCCGAATCCGCAGATTTCCGTGATGAATGTCTTCCGGGAAGGCTCCCAGGGATTGCCCTGTGTGCTGTCCACAGCCCGCAACCGCAGAACCTCCTGGACAGAGGGCGACAGATGTCGCGCGTCCCCCACCAGATCACTCGCATCCTGGTCAACGACCCCGAATCACAATGAATCACAAGCGCTTCGGATCCATAGCAAACGTTGTCCACGTTTCGAGGAAAGCGTCATTTCGTGGTCGTGGTCGTGGGCGATGCGCGGTTCATCTGTGTGTGTTCGTATGCGCGTGCCCCGGGCCGGTGCGACGGAGGCCGGCCCGGGGCGGCTTCGGGGTCAGGAGCGGCAGGTCACCTTCATCTGGGCGGCGGCGTGATGGGCCTTCTCCCAGCCCTTGGACCAGTCGTCACCGCGGTCGAGCAGCTTCACTCCGATCGTCGATCCCTTCATGGCGAAGGTGCCCGCGTTGACCCACTGGCCGCGGTGGTTCACCTGGTTGATGGTGAAGCTGTCGTACTTGGTCGTACGGTCGTTGGCGTTCACGAGCACGTGGTAGGTGGTCGGGTGCCCGCCCACGTAGAGCGTGGAGCCGATGTTCGGGATGTACACGGAGATCTGGCAGGTGCGGGCCTTGGTGCCGGGGTTCCACCACCACTTGACGCGGCTTTGCATGTCGGTATTGGTGTCGCCCGACATCGGGACGGAGTCGTAGCTGCCGTTGCACCCGTCGCCCGTCCAGCCGCCGGAGGACCGGGCGTACCAGCCGTTGCTGCCGTCGGTGTAGAAGTTGTCCCGCTGGTAGCCGCCGCCGGAGGGCGTGGCGCAGCCGCGCCCGGTGATGCCGGTGTACACCACGGTCGATGTCGCGGTGGTCTTCTGGGTGGTTCCGGTCCCGGACCCGGACGCGACAGTGTTGCCGGAACCGCTCTTGCTCGTGGTGGTCTTCCCGGCGCCGGCCGAGTTCGAGGCGGAGGTGGTCCGGTCGGCGGTCTTGGTGGCCGCGGTGCCGGGAGCGGCGTGGGACGCGGCGCTGCCCTTCGCCTCCACATTGCCGCCCTCGTGGATGCCGCCGGTGGGAGTGGTGCCGGACTTCGTGGGGTCCGAGGCGCCGCCGACGTGGGCGGCGGGTTTGTGACCGTCCTTCAGCGAGCCGGAGTCGGGGGCCCGCTGCTCGCCCGGCACGAGGCCGGGGCCGGTGCCGTCCGGGCCCATCGGGCTTCCGGCGGGGGCGTCGGCCGCGGTGGGGCCCGGCTTGTCGTCCGGTCCGGATATCAGGAACGGCACCCCGATCAGGACCAGCCCGCCGACCACGGCCGCGGCGATCATGGGCTTGCCCGGCCGGCCGAGCGGAAGGCCGACGGCCCGACGGGAGACCGTGGCCGGCCGGCCTGCCGTCGCGAGCCGGGCCTCGGCCGCGGTGTCCGCCTCGGCCCGTCCCTCCGCGGCCGTACCGGCCCGTCCCTCGGCGGCCGTTCCGGCCGGATCCTCCTTCGGTTCCGCGGTCTCCTTCTCGGTCATCGGATCCGTCGTTGCCGCGTCGGGTGCCGTGGTGCCGGACTCCGGGGCACCGTTCCCCGCCGCGGCGGCCCTCGGAGCCTTCCCCGGTGCGTTCTGCTCCGGGGCCGGTGTCTCCTTCCCCGCGTCGGATCGGGTGGAGGCCCCGGCGGTCGCGGCGGCCCCGGCGGTCGCGACCGCCGCGGCGACGGATGCCGTGGCGGTTCCGGGGGCGGACGCCGGGAACAGGCCCTCGGCAGGTTCCTCGGTCAGTACGGCGAGTGCTGCCGCGCGGCGGACGGGTGAGCCGGAGGAGCCGGTGTTCGCGCCTTCCGGAGCGGACCCACTGCTTGCCATGACGTGCCTCTCTGGACGTTGGGGACGGGGTGCGGGCGAGGGACGGTTCAGCGGCCGACGGGTGCGCACGGGAACGGTCCGGTGCAGCGGTCGGGCCACGGCGGGTCCGCCGCCGCGGGCATACGACGGGCAGCGGTGTCCATCCGGGCGACCGCTTCGGCGGTCGGCTCCCGGAACCGGCCCGCCCCGGGCGGTACTTCGGTCAGCAGGACCCGGGCGGGCAGGTCGCCGTCCGCCTCGTGCCGGGCCAGTACGGAGAACACGGTGCCCGGGGCGAAGAGCGCCGACGCGCCGGCTCCGTCGCGCGTCAGCACCGAGGTACGGCGTGCGGTGACGGGACGGATCACGTACCGGACGGACCCGGACGGCGGCACCGGGGCGTCCTTCGCCTCAAGGTGGACGACATCGAGCGGGGCGTCGGTGTGCAGCACCGCACCCTGCACGATGTCGTCCGGGATGCCCCGTCCCGCGATCGCGCGCACCAGCGTTCCGCGCACGGCGGGCAGACGGCCCAGCCCGGCGGACAGACAGGCCGCGTACGGGCGCAGCGCACCCGTGTCCGCCGCCAGGGCCCGCGCGCCGAAGGGGCCGTCGGCGGGGGAGGAGAGATAGAGGTGCACGGCCACGAGATCGGCGCGTGCCGCGTCCTGCGCCGGGCCGCGCAGGCCGGGCAGCCGGATGAGTGCCTGGTTCACCGGTCCGCTGTGCTCCTCCCAGACGTCCGCGGCCAGTTCCCGGAAGGCGACCCGGTCCGCGTCGTCGGCCCCGTCCGGAGCGGACACGGTCGCGCGGGACCGGGCAGGACGGGCACCCGCCACGGCCATCGGGGGCCGCGTCGCGGATTCGGGCGTGAGGGCGCGGGAGACCGTCGGACGCCGGGGAACGCGGGAGGCGGGAGGGGGCGGAGTGCTGCCCGGCGCCCGGATGGCGGCCGCCTCGTCGGTGGTGGGTGCGGGCGCCGTACCGGGCGCACCCGACGAACCTGCGGCGGGGACGGGGGCGGGGGCGGGGGGTACGGCGGGTACGTCGGGGGTCCGGGCCGTCGGAGGGGCGGCGAGCGCGGCGGCGGAGGGCGTCGCGCTCGATGTGACGGAAGCCGCGTGCGGACCGGCGGGCCGCGCAGGACCGGACACGGCGACGGCCGGCCCCGCCCCGTCCCGGCCCACGGCGGCGGGTGCGGGCCGGGTGCCGCTCGTCGCCGGACGGGGCGGCGGGGCGGTCGCCTCCCGGGCGGTGGCCGTGGCGGTGGTGGCGATCGGAAGCGGGGCGGACACCTGCCCGGGGACGGGGGCCGCCGATCCCGCGACGGACAGCGAGGCGCCGATGGTGTCGGTGTCGGCGGCGGTGCTGACGGTGGTGCTGACGGGGGTGGTCCGGTGGCCGGGCTCCGGCGGGGCTTCGGCAGCGGCGGAGGCACCGGGACCGCCGGACTCGGTGACCGGCGCCGGGGCGGGGGCGGGTGTTTCCGTCTCCGGGGCCGCGGCGGGCGACCCCTCCGGTGCGCACGGCCCGCCGGACTCCCCGAACGACGACGCGGCCCCGTCATCGTGATCGTGACCGGCACCGGTCGCCGCCGCCGCGAAGGTGAGACCGTTGCGTACCGCGAAGCGACGCAGTTCGGTCACGGCTTCGGGACGCACACCGGCGGGGACGGAGAGCTCCGCGTACTCCCGTATCCCGTCGTCCAGTCCGGCCAGCAGCTCCGGCAGGCCTTCCAGGAGGCGGGCCAGGCCGTCGGCGTCGTCGGCGATTTCCGCGGCCACCTCGATCCGGGCGGCCCTGGCGTCGGCCGGGCGGTCACGGAACCCGGCGGGCGGATGGGGGTTGCCGCCGAGCCAGAGCCCCGCGCGCACCGCCACGGCATGGTTGCCGTCCGGGAGGCGCAGGGCCGCGGGCTCCGGGACGGGTGTTCCGGAGCCGTCGGGCAACAGCCAGTGCGCGGGGCGGAGCGGGACACGGTGGCCATCGGCCTCGGCGGGCGAACAGATCACCGAGGTCAGCAGCGCGGGCCAGGTACAGTCGCCCTCCGCCGTCGTCAGCCGTACGGACTCGGTGTGCCGTGCGGAGCCGCCGGTGTCGAGGGCGACGCCGGTGCCGGGGGACGGGGCGGTGAGCGGGAGCCCGGTGCAGATCTCGACCTCGGTGGCGAGCAGATCGGCCACACCTTCGGCGAGGGGCAGCAGGTCACGGCCGTCGGCCGGGGCGAGCCGGACCGACCGGCGCACATCGGCGGGCAGCCCCGCGAGCAGCGTCGCCAGGTCGTCGACCGGCACCTGCCCGGCCCGAGCCGCACCCACCAGTACGGTCAGCCGGTCCGGATGGACGGCCGACGCGAACGCGAGTTCGCCGGGGCGGGGCGGGGCGCTTCCCGCAGGACGGATCAGCAGCCCGGCGGGTATCTGCTGGACCGTGCACCCGCCCAGCGCGCCGAGCGGCACCCGGGCCAGCGCCCGCTGCCAGCGGGGCGCGGGGATGCGGGCGCCGAGCGCCTCCGGCTCGGCGCCCGGGGCGAACCGCCACCAGCCGCCGGCGGGGGTGGCCGGTTCGGCGACGTACAGCCCGCCACCGGGCACGAGGACCGCCGGGGCGTCCGGTGCCTCCAGCTCCAGCTCCCAGGCGTCCGCCAGTCGTTGTGCCAGTGGGGCGCGGTCGCCGGACGGGGCCGCCGCCCCGGAGAGCACCAGCCGGGCGGCGGGACGCCGTTCGTCGCGGAGCCTGGCCAGCAGGCCACCCAGTTCCTCGCCCAGGTTTCCGGCCGCCTCCGGTGCGACGTCGACCACGACGACCGGCCGTCGCGAATCGGCGGGGAGGGCGCGGGCGAGGTCCCGGACCGATGCGCGGTCGTCGGCGGAGGAGCGCAGCAGGAACCTCTCGCCGTGTTGCTCCAGCACGGTGCGTGGCGCCGTCCGGGACGTCAGGCCGGTGGACGACACCGAAGCGGAACCGTCATGGGCTTCTCCGGAAGCGTTGCCGCGCCGCCCCAGCCACCGGGTGAGACGCGTGGGGATTCCGCTCACCGGGTCTCCCACCAGGCGCCGATACCGCAGTACTGCACTGAGCCTCCATCAATGATCCAACGACGACGAAGCGTTGACCATAGCTTTCGCCGCGTCATGCGGAACCTCCAGGGCTCAACTGGGGATCAGCGCGGCAAGGACGCCGTCGGAGATCGTCGAGGGCCCGGAGGACGTACTGCCGTTCTGCGTGGTCGTGGTCGTGGTGGTGGTCGTCGGCCCGGGCTCGCGCACGGGTGCGGCGAAGTCCGTGAGGTCCATGCCCGTCCGGGTCACCAGACCGAGCCGCACCGGGCGGCCGAGCAGGCCGGCCACCAGCTCGGCGATCTCCTTGGCCCGCTCGATCCTTGCCCCTTCGTCACCGCCACGCTCCGAGGACGTGTTCCCGGGCGGGGTCTCGCGGACGTCGAGCCAGAGCTCAGCCCCCGGTCCGTCGGGTTCCGCCGTCCTGATGGCCGTCGCGAGCGCCCGGGCCACGTCGTTCTGCCCGCCGTCGGCCCAGTGGTCCTCGTGATCGTTCTCCCGCAGGAGCGACTCGCCGTCGAAGACGTGTGAGGTGACATGGCCGGGCAGCACCCCCAGCCCCAGCAGGTCGCGCTCCGGGAGCCGCACCACCGCCGTGCCCCGGACCTGTTCTTCACCCGCCGGGCCCGTGACCGTGATCCGGGTCTCGACGGTGACCAGGTGTGTCTGCCAGACGCGCCCGTCCTTCGGCTCGGAGGTGACGCCCTGGCGCTGCCAGCTGCGGTCGGTGACGGTGTGCGAGCCGCCGGCCGCGGGGCGCTGCGGCTGCCCCTGGACCAGGGGTGCGGCGGTGCCCAGGGTCGCGGTCTTCTCCTCGTTCAGGTCGTACTTGACCTGGACGTTCACCGCGGAACTGTCCGACTGGACGGCCGAGGAGGCGGCGTTCCTCGCCTGGATGTCCACCCGGTCCATCGCCATGGAGCCGGTGTGCGCGAGCGATACCGGACGCAGCAGGTCCACGGAGAACGTGACCCGGTCGTCGGAGTGTTCCGGCGGGACGATGCCCAGCAGGTCCGCCATGTTGAGCGCGCCGAACTCCACCGACTCGTCCTGCACCAGGCGCGTGAACTGAACGGCGGCCAGGTCGCCGGCCTCCGATCCCGGTTCGGTGCTCTCGAACGGCATTGCTCCGCCGAAGCCCAGCGAGGGCGCCACCTTGTTCACCGCGGCCCGCAACTGCTCGACCCCGGTGAACCGGTGCACCACCACCCGCCCGTTGCGCGGCAGCTTCCGTTCCGGCCCGCCGGTCGTCGTGCGCGTGTCGGGAGCCTCGTGCACGTCGCTGCCGGTGAGCCGCACATCGACCTGGACACGGACCGGGGGCGTGTCGTCGACGGAGGCGGCCGTGTACTCCCAGAAACCGTCAAGCGTGCTGTCCAGCCACTTGGCCCACCGGCTGTCGGTGAGCACGGAGCTGTTCAGGGCGTCCTGTGCGAGCTGGACGGGCGCGAACGGCAGGACCTTCGTCCGGACGTCGACGTGGTACTCGTACGTGATCCGGAACTCCGCGGCGTTGTCGGTCCGCAGCCAGAACCGCTGGTCCGAGGTGGTTGCCGAGGTGGTGGTGACGGCGCGGCCGCTGCTGTGCGTCCCCTGCAGGGCCAGGGTGTCGGCGTGCTGCCCGACCGGCGGACGCGGGTAGCGGGTTCCGGACGAACCCGTGAGGGAGTGCTTCGTGGTGACGACGTCGGACACCTGGGTGTTCCCCGGCACCTGGGTGAACGTGTTCTCCTGCCCCGATCCGGTGTCGGCCTCGATCCCCATGACCGTGCTGAGGTCGTCGACCGGGGTCGCCCGGACGGACACCTCGACGAGCCTGGCGATCCCGTTGCGCACATGGACGAAGTGGACACGCATCGGGTTTCCGGGACCGCGCGACGGGAGCATGCGCATGCCCGCCGTGGACGACAGGTCGTTGATGCGTGCCCGCGCGCCCGGACTGAAGGAGTCGCCGGGCGTCAGCAGGCCGGGCGCCGCCTTCTCCACCAGCTTCTTGATGGTGTCGCCGAACCGGTTGCGTTCCGTGTCGGGCACGTACTGCACGCCCGAGTCCTGTGACGGGGCGAGCGGGACCGCGTTGAGGACGGATCCGATGCCGAAGGCGCGCCCGTCGCGGAGCGTCCGGGGGAAGGCGACGGTCCTGTCCTTGTCCGGGGACGGGGTCAGGCCGGCGATGTCAGGGAAGAACTCCCGGTTGCGACGCAACTGGCCCGGAGTCGTCAGGAACTGGACCCCGCCGGGGACGTCCACCGCCATCCGCACGACGGATGGCCCGAGGTTCGCGGCCTTCTGCACCACCTGCGGGGCCGCGTTGAGGAACAGGTTGCGATGGCCGCGCCTGATCGTGATCACGAAGGTCGTGTCGGCCCCCATGCGCAGCAGCGTCATGGCCTCGGCGGGGGTGCGGGTGACGGTGCTGGACGCGGTCCGGCTCTCGTTGTGGTCCCGGCGGGCGCTGTACGTGTACCCCCCGGACGGCTGGAGCCATGACACCGGGGACTCGGCCGACGGCTTCAGGGTGAGCGTTCCGGCGTGGTCGTGCGAGGAGCCTGTCGACTTCTGGGAGGCGTGCGACGCGGAGCCCATGACGCTCGTCTCGATGTACTGGCCGTGCCCCTTCGGATCGGACAGCAGTTTCGGCGCCGTGGCGTATCCCTGGATCTCCACGGAGTACTCCGTGTCGAGGGTCATGCCCGGGAGCACCAGGCCCTCGATGACGTAGCCGCCCTTGAAGATCTGGTGTGCGTGGGCGGCGAGCTGACCGGCGTTGATGGCGGTGTGCAACTGCTCGGCGAGGGCCGTGGTGTGGTCGTTCGCCTCGGCGCCGATGAGGGCCCGGCCGATCCTGCCGCGGCTCTTGGCGGTGGCCGGGTCCGCCTGCTGCGACGAGGCGTTCGCCTCCGACTCCGCTTCCGTCTCCGTGACCGTCTCCGTCTTCTCGCCGATGATCTGCCGGAAGCCGTCGAACACGGTCTTGTGGATGAGGTCCGCCTCCTTCACCAGGTCCACGAACGCGTCGTCGGGCAGGCGAATCGGCCGGATCGGTGCGGGGGGCGTGGTGCTGCTCTCGCCGTTCTCCGACCGGTTCGGCGCGGGCGTCGACGTGCTCTCGTTCCCGGAGGGGCGGAAGGAGAGCAGCGCGATGTCGCTGTTCGTCCCCGTCGTGGTGACCTCGCGCACGGTGCCGGTCGGTTGCGGGGCGAGGAGGGAGTCCACGGGCGTCGTGCGGTCGGCGGGCACCGCGATCAGGATCGTGGGCGAGGCCTCCGGATCGATCTGGATCGTTGTCGAGTCCGGTGGGACGACGGTGGTGAACGGTGGCACCGGCTCGTGCCCGTTGCTCTCGGTGACCGTCAGCCGGAAGTCCGCCGGGATGGAGAACACCTCGGTCGCCTTGTTCCGTGTGAGCACCAGTTGGTCGTGGCCGATTCCGTTGCCGTCGGTCGCCGTCACTCCCCACTGGGAGTTGTAGGTGTACGTGTATCCGCCCGACGCGCCGACCGGAGACGAGCCGGCGGGGCCCGAGAGCGAGCCGCCGCCGCCCGCCGACCAGCCCGAGGCCACCGCCTTCTGCTCGCTGCCGGGCATCGACAGCCCGACCATGTTGATGGTCTCGACATCGTCGAGGGAACGTACCTGCGTGACCGCCTCCGAGGTGCGACGGAGCGCTTCGAGGGAGAGTTCCACGCGCCGCTCCGGCCCGGTCAGTCCGCCCGGCAGCGTGAGCCAGACGCGGTGGGCGCCGCCCGCCATGTCGTCGAGCGCGGCACGCAGGCCGAGCTGGGAGCGCATCTGCTCGAACAGCCGCAGATTGGCGAGGCGTGCCGCGACCGTCTTCTCGCCGGGACGGCTCAGCACGTCCGTCACCAGGCCGTTGGCCCGTTCGAGCGGGGAGCCCGGCGTCTGGCGGGGGGCGGGGGGCAGGAAGCCCGCGTCGCGCAACCACTTCTCGGTGGCGTCGAAGATGCGCTCGGTGCCGTCGATCCGCAGCGGGGTGGCCGACAGACCGATCGCCTGGAGCTGGGCGATCTCGGCGGACGGCTGGAGCGCGTTGCCGGTGTTCGGCGCCATACCGACCGAGTCCGGCAGCATCCGAATCCTGACCGCGCTCGATTTCAGGTCGAACGACGGACCGGTGCCGTCCCGGCCCACCAGATGGGCGGTGTACGTGAGGGTGAACGGCACGAGTCGGTGATCCTTCGTCGTGCGCAGCGTGTGGTTCACCGTGGTCGACCCGCCGGAGTTGTGGCCGTGGGTCCAGCTGCGCTTCCAGCCGCCCTTGAACCCGCCGGTGAGTCCGATCACCCAGTCGGCCGCCGACGTGAAGATGCTCGCGGCAAGGTCTGCCGAGGCGTTGACGGCGACATCCAGACCGAGGCCCGAGCTGATCTTCACCGAGGTGTCGAGCTTCATCGTGCGGGTGAGGTGGCTCTCCAGGAAGAAGTTCCCCGACACCGTGGAGATCGCGGCGTTCTCGACGCGTTCGATCCGCGCCTCCAGGCGCAGCATGCCCACGGCCTTGCCGCCCGGTGTGTACAGCAGGGGGGTGTACTGGCCGCCCTTTCCGTTCCGGTCGACCCGCTGGAGGGGCAGTCCGCCGCGCTGGTTGGTCTCGCTCAGCAGCGTCAGCACCTCGTTGCGCGACTGCTCGGAGAGCGAGTCGAGCAGCTTGCGGAACTCGGGGTCGGCCGCCGCGGCACGGGCGATGGCCCCGGGGTCCTTGATCGAGTCCACGCCCCACAGCGGCAGGCTGCCCAGGGCATCGTCCGTGGTGACGGGCGTGAGGTCGGCGTCGTTCCGCGTGTTGTTCCCGGTGTCGTCGCCCGCCCCGATCCCGGTGTTGTCCGCGCTGTTGTCGTTCGCGCCGATTTCGGTGTGGCTCGCGGTCGTGTCGTTCGTGGTGTTCTGGTTCGTGGTCGTGTGGCTCGTGGTGGTGCCGGTCGGGGGAGTCTCCGCCGGGACGGTGGCCACGTGGTCGGGGAACTGCACGGTGAGCGTGCCGTGCTCCTGTCCCTGCCCCCAGCGCTCGACGAGGGGGACGGCGTCGCCCTGCTCCGGGTCGCGTGAGGGGTTCGGCGTTTCGCCGCCGGTCCGGTCGCGGACGCGCACCTGCCAGTGCGTCGTGAAGTCCACCGGATGCGACGGCGTGTTGTTCCGCATGACCTGCGTCTGCGCGACGGTGTCGGCGGTCGTGGAGGAGAAGCTGCGCTGGTTGTGCGTCACGCTCAACGACGGGCTGAACAGCAGGCCGGTGTACATGCCGATGGCGCCCGCCAGCAGACTGCCGGTGAACGCGATAGGCAGGGAGCGCGGGTTGACCGACCCCGAGGGCGAACTGCTTTCGAGGGCGCTCGTCGCCCGCTTCTCGATGCGCCGTTGCGGGTCCTCCAGCGTGTGGCCGCTGAACCGGGTGGATGTCACCGGGTCGGACAGCGTCAGCCGCACGTCCACGGTGTGCGGGCCGTCGTCCAGCTGCACGGTCACGGCGTACCCGTGCTCACTCAGCACGTACGGCATCCGCGCGTTCAGCGCCGCGGTACCGAACTGGGTCCCGATCTCCTCGCGCACCGCCGTGGTCTCGGAGGCGGACAGGGGACGGCCGGAGGAGGTCAGGGCGGCGGCGACCTGGGCGGCCAGGTCGTCCAGCTGTGCCGTCGACAGCGGATCGAACTGCTCCATGCCGACACCGTCGAAGCCCTGACCGCCGTAGTTCCTGACGTAGTCCGACAGCGGTCGGCTCCAGCCCGGGGGCGCCGCGCTCGTCGGCCACGAGGGGGCGCCGGTGTGGTCGGAGTCGGCCATTCGGTTCGACGCGGGGGAGACGGGCGGGGGCAGCGGCGCGTCGGCAGTGTGCAGCGGGATCACGGCGTGCATGCTGACCCGCTCGATGGTCCGCAGGTAGTCCTGGGGCATGGTCAGCAACGAGGCGTCGTCCGCGTGGACCATCACGCCGTCGGAGTGGACGCCCGACGCGTGGGCGTTCCGGCGGAACAGGTGAGGGTTCTCGGCGCTCGCGTCGGAGTACTCGTCGGCGAGGCCGAGGTAGTGCAGGGTCTCGTGGATCAGTACGGCGTCGCTGTGTCCGATGTCCCAGTGGCGCTGATCGGCGCGGCCCGGTACGGCCGCGTTGGTGATCTTCACGGCCTCGCTGTGGCCGGGATCGTTCACCAGCTCCACCGTGACGAGCAACTGGTCGCCGGACTCGGGCAGCTCGTAGCCGACGTTGACGTGCTCGTCGAGGGCCGACTGCATACGGGCCCGGAGATCGGCGAGATGCTGTGGGGACAGCCCGTCGGACAGGGCGACCGGCAGGGTGACGAAGAAGTGCCGCACCGTGCGGCCGTCGGGGAGCTGCTCCCGGCGGACGTGATTGCGGATGAGGGTCATCGAGCCGTCGAGCTGTCCGGGGTTCTGACCGGACTGCACGACCTGCGGATCGAAGCGCGCGGTGTTCACGGCGGCGGTGGGTGCCCCCAGGAAGCGGCGCAGCTCGCGGCGGAGCGCGGGGACGTCGACGAGCTTGCCCACCGGGCGCGGCGGGCGCACGGGGTGGGGCCCGGTCCGGGACGTGTGGTCCTGCGACACCGTGTTCGGCTTGTCGTCCCGGGTGCCGCCGGGGCCGTTGGCCGGTGCCTGCGGAGACGGCCAGGACACGGGCTGGGAGACGAGCGACTGCGTCGTCGGATCGGTCGGGGGCGGCACTTCGAAGAGGGTGCCCACCGGACGCGGTACCGGGTTGGTGCCGCCGCCCTGTTCGTGCACGTCCGCCAGTTGCGTCGCGGCGTCCGCGAGCCGCCGGTCCGCGTCGGCGAGTGTCTGCTCCGCGTTGGCGAGGGTCTGCCGCAGCCCCCTCTCCTGCCCGTCCAGGCGCAACTGCTTGCGCGTCGCGTCGAGGTCCGCGTCGACGCGGGCACGCTCGTGGGCCAGACCGGTGAGTTCCGTCTCCTGCGCGCGGATCTCGTCGCGCAGGGCTTCGGCCATCAGGGCGTTCCGCCGTGCCATGTCGGGGTGCGGAGGGGGCGTGGCGGAAAGGCGGGTGCGGATCTTGTCGAGCTGTCCGTTCAGACCGTCGAGCGCCGTCCGGGACTCCGCCTCCCTCGAAGACAGGTCGGCCAGCCGTTCGTCGAGAGCGGTGAGTCGTGTGGTGTTCGCCTCGATGGCCTGCTGGAGCTGTTCGAGCCGGTCCCGGCCGCCCGTGAGTGGTGCGTGCGCACCTTCCCGGCCCAGGTTGCGAAGCGCCTGGAAGGCGTCGAGCCTGCGGGCCGCGTCGTCGCGGTCACGCGTCGACCGGTCGTGCAGTTCGAAGAGGTCGGTTCCGTTGAACTCCGTGCTGCTCGGGGTGGTCTGCCTGCCGTTGCCGTCGAACGTCCAGAAGCGGGTTCCCTCGGCGTCCCGCAGGGCCAGCTCCACGTCGAGTCCGCTCGTCCGCGCGATCTCGGACGCCCGGCGGAGGGCGTTCAGCCGGGCCTCGGGGGTGGGATCGGTCCCGAGGTCGAGCCAGAGCTGCGGCACGGCACCCTCGGGGAGCGGGCCCGTCTCCTTGATCGACGCGGCAAGGGTGCCGGTCGAGGTGTCCCCGGTCGCGGAGAGGTCCCAGATCCCGTCGCCCCGTTCCGGATCCGCGAACACGCCGAGCCCGAGCAGGTCCCGTTCCGGCACGCGCATGACCGCGGTGCCGGTGACGTGGCGCACGGTGCCGTCGGGGCCGATGACCTCGGTGACCGTATCGACCTCGACCTCGTGCGTCCGCAGGCCGTTCTGCGCGTCGGGCTTCCCGGCGGTGCCGGTCTTCTCCCAACGACGGCCCGCGGCGGAGATGCCGCCGCCCTGCCCTCCGGGCACGGACTGGTACTGGTTGAGCGGGACGGACACTCCGAGACTGTGCTTGCCGTCGGCCGTCAGGGTGCCGGACACCGAGAGGGTGAACGCGGTGGAACGGGTCGTCGACGAACTCGCCGACGTGCTGAAGCCGACGGCCCGCACCCGGTCGACCGTCACTCCTCTGGTGCTGTCGACCGGCCTCGGGTTGAACACCTTCGTGCTCATGGTGACCTGCGGGTGCTTGCCGGTGCCGGTGACCTCGCCGCCGAGTCCGGCCGCCCCGCGGACCGGGTCGATGGTGAGCTTCCCGCCGTGCACGAGTTCGGTGAGCCGGATGGCGGCGCCCTCGTCCGTCAGACCGGTGCCGAGCCCGTCCCCGTCCAGCGCGGGTGCGACCTCCCGCACGGCCGCCAGCAGCTGCTGCTGGTTGGTCAGGCCGTACACGATCTCGTGGCCCGTGGGCTGAAGCGGCGTCGCGCCGATCAGCTGGGGCACGCTCCGGGTCGGGTCCTGCTCGTACACCAGATCGTCCAGCAGCTCGCGATCGGGGGCCTGCTGGTCACGGTCGCCGGAGAACCGGACGGTGACCGCGGCGTCGACGGGTTCGGGAAGCGCGTGGGTTTTGCCACCGATGGTGACTTCCGCCGAGAAGACGTAGGCGAGGGTGAACTCGTCGCCGCCCTCGGTGCGTTGCCAGACGCGGTCCTCGGCGGTGCTGGTGTTGCTCGTGGTGTCGGTCCTGAGCGTCGAGTGCGCGACGCCGGGACCGAACACGGCCTTGCGGTCGCCGGACGTCGGCGTGTTGACGCTGCCGGGCAGGCCGAAGCCCCAGCGGGTGGTGCGGCTGGTGGCCTCGGTGATGTTGGCCGGGGCGTGCGAGGTGAAGTTCTCCAGCGCCGATCCCTCCCCCGACTTCCGCCCGCGCACCAGGTCCAACTGCTGCTCGTCCCAGGCGAGACGCCCGTACAGCTTCACCGTCACGTCCTGGGTGAGGAGACGGCCGGCGTACGGGAAGGTGAAGGTCAGCGGCTTGTCGCTGCCGCGGCCGGGCAGCACGCCGAGGGCGGCGGGCGAGGTGTAGTCGGCGATGCGCTGGCGCAGACCGGGCACGTAGCTGGCGTGACCGGGGGTGAGGCTGCCCGGCGCGTGCTTCTCGACCAGGGCGGTCAGACGGTCGCGGAGCAGGTCGTGGTCGGGCGACGGCTCCGGAGCAGCGCCGTTCCCCGCGTCGTTCCCCGCCTTGTTCCGGTCCTCGTCGTCCTGGTCCTGGTCGTTCCGGTCCTCGTTGCCCCGGTCCTCGTTGCCCCGGTCCTCGTTGCCCCGGTCCTCGTTGTCCCGGTTCCGGTCGGTGACCGCGTTCGTTCGGTCCCCGGTGACGGAGGCGTGCGAGGCGCTTGCGCCGCCGGGCCCCGGCCCCGTGCCCGCGGGCGGCGCCACGGGGGGCGTCAGCGCGGACTTCAGCGGCGTCACGTCGAGGACCGCCGCGAGGCCGAGCAGGCCGTACGTGCGGAATCGGCGCGGCAGCGGCACATTGCGCGGCCGGGACTCGTCGACCGGGCCCGCGAGGTCCTTGAGGGTCTCGTTGCCGCTGCGCCGCAGCTGATCCGGGGTCGCCAGGAACTGGATGCCGCCGGGTACCGATACCGTGCGCGTCACGGCGTCCGCCTTGACGTTCAGCGGAGTGACACCGTGCAGTCCGCGCCGGATCGTCACCTCGTAGGTGACATCGGCACTGATCCGGTGCTGTGTGCCGCTCTCCGACGGCACTCGCGTCATGCCCGTCGAGGCGGCGCTGGTCACGGAGCGGCTGCTGCCCTTGCCCCACACGCCCTTGGCGCCCGCGCCGCCCGTGACCGGGTTCCCGGCCCGGGAGGCGGAGGCGGACTGCGTGTCCGCGTCCGTGTCCGTGTTCCGGGCGGCCTCCGCCTCGGCCCTGCTCTTCCCCGACTTCAGGGTGAATCCGGGGCCGCCCTCGTGCGCGCTGCCCTTGGTGACCTGGTGGGACGCGGCGTCGACGACACCGAGGTCGGTCTCACCGTACTGTCTGACCTCGCCAAGGCTCCGGGGGTTCGAGACGACCGCACGGACCTCCACGACCAGGTCCGTACCCACCACCGCGCCGGGCACGAACAGGTCGTCGATGACGTACCGGCCCTTGGTGATCTGGTGCGAGCGGGCCAGCAGCGCGGCCGGTGCGAGCTGCGCGTGGATCGCCTCGTTCAACAGCAGGCCGTGGTCTGCCCGGTCCGTCCCGGTCAACGTGTGCTGGACGACCGAGCCGGCGTGCAGGACGTAGCCGGCGACGGACTTCGCCGCGGCCGTGGCGGACGACCACCAGGACGAGGACGAGGGCGAGGTGCTGGTGGCCACCGGGGGAGTGTTCGCCGTGGCCGGTGGCGGCAGTTCCCCCGGCACCTGGTCCGGCGGCGGCCGTTCCGACAGGTCCCGCAGCATCGCGTCGACGGCCTCGTACAGCTTGCCGCTGCCCCGCATGACGTCGACCAGCGAACTGTCCGGCAGCCGGAAGGCGTTCGGCTGCTCCTCCGGTTTCACCGCGCCGGGCGGGTCGACCCGGGCGGGGTCGTACGTGAACACGTTCTCGGCGGCCGGAGGACGGGTGCGGCCCTCCGGGACCGCGAGGTCGACGAAGACCTCCGAGGCACGGTCCGCCGGTGCCTGGATCTGGGAGTCCCAGGAGAACACCGGGTCCTGCCCGGTCCCCTCGAACACGTCGAGCTTGAGCACCGCGGGGACCCGGAACAGCTCGGTCGTCTGGTTGCTCGTCAGGATGAACTGGGAGTGCGTGACCGAGGCGGAGACGCTTGACGTCTCGGTCGTCTGCCACGTCCCCTTGTAGTCGCCCGTGAGGCTCGCGCGCAGATGATCCACCGCGGCCCCGGTCAGTTCCCCGGACATGGCGAAGGTCTTGGTGGTGGCCGTCACCTGCTGGCTGTTCCCCGGGACGGTGAGACCGCTGGTGCTCGGCATGTGCACGCCCGACAACGACGTGAGGTGTGCCGCCGCCCGATCGGTGTCGCGTCGGTCGAGGGAGAGACGCAGCTGGACCCGGCGGACGCCGCCGCCCGTCTCCGGCTTGTTGAAATGGATCAGCAGACCGCCGTCGACGAGTTCGTCCACGGCACCCAGCAGCCCGTTCGGGGAGCCGAGCAGGGTGAGCCTGCGCAGGTTCTCCAGTCTGGCCTTCGTGAGGTTCTCGGCGGAGAGGGCGGAGAGTTCACCGGGTTTCGGGAGGAACCCCTCGTCCTGGAGCCATTTCTCGGCCTTGCCGAGGACGCTGGTGACACCGTCCCCGTGGATGCCCACCGGTGTCGTGGAGACACCGATGGCGTCCAGTCGGTCCAGCTCGGGAGGGAGTTTCCGTTCCTCGGCCGGACGGGTTCCGTTCACCGTGTCCGGGGCGAGCGTCCGTATCCGCACGTCGGTCGGCGGGGCCGACCACAGACCGGACCGGCTTCCGTCCGCCGCGATGAACTCGATGTGGTAGGTCACCGACGCGGGGGTCAGCACATGTCCGGTGTTGGTGCGGAGGTTGTGCACCACGTTGTGTGTGGCGCCCGCACCGAAGCCCTTGTCCTTCTGATACGTGTAACCCGCCTTGGGCGCCACCGAGCCACCCACGTGGAAGTCACGCAGTGCCTTGTCCACCTCGGCGGGTTCCTTGTTGAGGACGACGCCCGCCGACGCGTCACCGCCGAGCGAACTCGACACCTTGGACAAGGAGTCGACCTTCAACTGCCGGTCCAGATAGCGCTCGAAGCTGTACTTCTCGCCGACCTTGATGTCGTGCAGGCCGTCTCCCCGGCGCGGGTCGACGTCCGCCACGACACGGAACATGCCGTACGCGTTGCCGGCCTTGTCGAGGAGAACCGGGGAGAAGGTCCCCGGAGTGCGGGTGTCGTTCACGTCCCGCCTGCGCTGCAGAGGCAGGGCCCCGAGCTGGTGCTCGCCGCCGAAGAACTTCTCGACGGCCTTGAGGGAGTCCGGGGAGAGCTTCCCGAACTCGGTGCCGTAGTGCTGCCGGGCCTGCTTCAGCAGACTTCCGGGATCGGACATCGAGTCCATCGCCCAGAGCGGCAGCTTGTCCAGGTGCTTGTTGAACGCTTCCGATTCGCGGCTGATGACATGGGCGGGCCCGGTGTCCGTGTCGGAGTGCGGCCGGGCCAGGTGCTCGGGGAACCAGGCCGTCACCGTGCCGCGCGTCTGGGCGGGCTGCCACGGCTGCTCGGTGACGAGGCCGGAGGAGGGCGGCTGGGGCTGCCGGACGCTCCACGACGCCCGGTAGTCGTAGGGGCTCGCCGGTTCCGTACTGCGCAGCAGACTCGTCGAATTGACCACCCCACTGACGGTCGACGTCAGACTGCGCTGCTGGTGGGTACCGCTGAGGTTCGCCGACACCGGGATGCCGGTGAGGTACTGCCAGACCTTCGAGAACGTGTTGGAGTACGGGATCGCCCACGGCCGCGCCGCGGTGCTGCCGCTCTGGGAACTGGTGTCGAAGGCGGCCGCCTGCCGTTGCTCGTTGTTGTGCGGCGGCTTGCGGTTTCCGTTGCCGAAGACGGCGGTGGGCCTCGGGTCGGAGAGGTTCAGCCTCACGTCGACCGGACGGGGCGTGCCGTCCACGGTCACGGTGATCCGGTGGCCGTCGCGGCTGAGCAGCATCAGACGGTTGTCGTGCAGTGCCTGCGGGGAGAGCAGCGAGGCGAGCTGGGACCGGACGTCGGCCTCGTGCGAGGCGGGTACGTTCAGCTCCGTCAGCACCTGTTCCTGGACACCGGTCGCGACGTCGTCGTGAAGGGGGGAGAGCTGGACGCCGCCCGTCCCCTCCGCCTCGGCGGTGCCGAACTTGGCGACGTCGGACGAGAGCGGGGATTTCGGCGCGGACGAGACCGGGGCCGAGGTGGAGGCGAGGTTCGTGAGTTCGATCGACTCGTGCGGCGCGTTGCCGAGCTGCTCCCCTCCGGTGTTGTCCGGGGACTGCTGTGTGTGCGAATCCGAGGTGTTGACCAGCGGCGACCGGCTCTCGTGCCAGCCGTTGCCCATGTCCTCGTCGTCGCGGGCCAGGCGGCTCGTCGGGTTCGGTTCCTGCTTCCGGTCCAGGTCGTCGCCGGACGTCTGGGTCTCTTCTTGCTCCTGCTGTTGAGCCGGAACGCCGTCGACGGGGGGCTGTGTCCCGTGCTGCTGGATGTTCGCGTCGTCGTCGGAGGTCTGGGTGTGGACCTGCTGCTGGGACCCGTCGTTCCCGGAGGTCCCGGTCGGGGCCCGGTCCTGGGACCGGTGCTGCCCGTTCTCGTCGAGTGCGTTCTGCCGCTGGTCCTCGGCCGACGGGTGCGGCGGGGTTTTCGACTCGGTGTCGATCAGGGACTGCTGCGGGCTCCGGACCTCCTCCGACTCCGACTCCGTCTGTGTCTGTGTCTCGGTCGACGTGTCGGTCTGGGTGCTGATGCTCTGGACGGGCGGGTTCACCGCGTCCGCGGTCGTGTCCGCGGTCTTGTCGGTGACCTTCTCCGCCGAGGTGTTGACCGGTGTGTTCCCGGGCCGGGCGTTCGACGACGGGGACTGGCCGGACTGGTTGGACGGGCCGGACGTCTGGTTCGGGGCACCCGCGGTGTTCACCGCGTTCGGCGGCCCGCCGCCCTGCTGCACCGGGCCCGGCACGGGCGGCACCACGGCGCCGGTCCGCTCCGTATCCGAGGTGACCTGATCGTCGTCGGTCTTCTCCTGCGTACCGAGGACCTGGGCGTGCTCCTGCGGCGTGTTCGCATCGTCAGGGTTCTCGCCGGTGGACTCCGGCGTGCCGGGGACGGCCGACGGGTCCGGGGGCACGGCGAGTCCGTCGAGTCCGCCCAGACCGTTCGTGTCCGTGGTGAGGGCCGTGTTCGTCGTCGACGTCGTGGCCGGGGACGTCGTGGAGCCGTTCTGCTGCGCGTTCCCCGTGCCGTCGCCGCCTCTTCCGGTGCCGCCCGCGTCCCCCGGGAATCCGGACGAGGACGTCATGTCCAGCAGCTTGCCCCGCAGTCCCGCGCCGAGCTTCTCACCGCCCGACTCCATGAAGTTGCCGACCCGGCCCTCGACCATGCCCGAGCCGAACGTCAGCCCCGAGGTCTTGAACTCGTGCTCGTCGCTGAACACGAGGTTGTACGTGCCCTCCGACACCGCGGCGTGGATGCCCTCGAACACGCTCTCATTGGTGCCCCGGGCCATCGACTGGAGGATGTCCTTGCCCAGCACATCGGCAGTGCCCCTGCTCAGCACCTGGGTGGTCGGGGCGTCCAACTGCTTGCCGAGCGGCTTCAGGCTCTGTTCCAGGGCGTCCGGCAGATCCTTCTTCCCCGTCCTGTCGAGGAGCGTCCTGGCCCAGTTCCGGCCGACGTCCGTTGCCTCCTTGCCTCCCAGGTGCTTCTGGAAGGCGTCACCGACGGCGTGGACGAAGTCGTCCCCGGCCTGCTTGCCGCCGGGCCCGGCGGTCTTGGGCAGATGATCCCTGAACGCGTCGGCGAGGTCGTCGCCGAACGACTTGGGCCCGGCGCCGCCGGCCTTGGGCGCGGCACCCTTCGGCCCGGCGGCCTTGGAGGGCGGCGGGAAGACGTCGTCCAGCTTCTTTCCCAGGTTCTTGCCGCCGTCCTTGCCGAACAGGTTGGCCAGGCCCTTGCCGAACTTGTTGCCCAGCGCGTGGAACGGCCCCGCCAGCAGGCCCTGCACCGCCCCCGACAGCGCCGCGCCCTTCGTGAGCTCGGAGTCGAAGCCGTCGCGCGTTCCCCCCTTGAGCTGGGACCACTGCACCAGCAGGTCCATGGCCACGCCCATGCCCACGTTGATGATCTCGTGCATCAGCAGGGTGCCGATGAGCCGGGCCAGGCGGGACTTGATGAGGTACTTGACGATCGCCTGGCGGGCCAGATACGCCTGGATCGAGGCGCCGAAGAAGAACGCGAGGGCCGCCGCGACGACCGCCTCCACCAGCAGCTCGATCAGCTGGGCGATGATCATGTACTTGGTGTACTGGAGCTGGGTGGCGCTCTCCCGGGTGAACTCGGCGAGCAACTGCGCCTGGTCACTGACGGAGTTGAAGTAGTCGAGGCCCTCCTGACCGCCCAGGAACCCCTTCATCGCCTCCTGGTACACCGTGGACGCGTCGCCGCCGAAATTGTGCCGGGTGATGCCGAGGGCCTCCGCCACCTGCTGCTGGATGTCCCCGGTGAGTTTTCCGTGCAGGCCGCGGTGGACCTCGGCGAGCGCGAACATCTTGTCCTCGTCGCCGTCCGGCGGAACCTCGCCGGTGAGGGCCGCGAACAACCAGGCGGCCTGCGGGGGAAACTCCAGGGACACCGCTCAGCGCTGCTTTCCGCCGTGGTGCTGGAGGACGTCGAGCACGTTGCTCTGCTGCTTGCGGAAGCCGGCAGCCGTCTCGATCAGGCTCTTGGCGCTGCCGGACAGCGCCTCGCTGAGCTCCTTGACGCCCATCCTGGCGAACTCGACCCCGTCCAGGTACTTCGACGCGAACGTGTTGCCGAACTCCCCGGTGCCCCAGCAGCCGTGATACGAGGTGATCTTGTCCAGGTAGTCGTCCCGGACGATCTTGATGGAGTCCGCCACCTTCTCCACGGCCTCGCCGCTGTGCCCCAGTCCCTGGGTGTTGACCTCAAGGCCACTCATCGCTTCGTCCCTCCGGAGGCCGCTCCGTTGTCTTCCTCGTCCACCAGTTCGTCCAGCAGCGCGCCCGAGGACCGGGTCGGAGGCTGCACCGGCGGAACCGGCAGCCCCTCCTCGCGCATCGGCGCGAACAGCTCGTTCCAGTCCAGCTCCGCGAAGCCGCCCGCGGCGTCCTGGTCCATGCCGGGGATCGGGCCGAACGGCCGGTACAGTTCGGCGAGTTGCGTCGCCGCCTGAGCGCGCGCCGCGCCGATCGTGGTCATCAGCACGTCCGCGAGCTGAGCCGGCGCCATCGTCCGGTACCGGGCCGTGGGGAAGCGCAGCTTCGTGAGTTCCCCCTGTGCCCCGACGGTCGCCTCCACGGAGCGGTCCCTGGCCATGACGGTGGCCGAGATGCGGGCCGCCTCCGCCGCGGCCTCGCCGAGTTTCGCGCGCGTCTCCTCGAACTCCGCGAGCGCCTCGGCCAGCCGCTCCTCCATCGGGTTGCTCATGCGTTCCGTACCGCCTTCGTCCGTAGCCGTCGGGTCCCCGCCGTACGCCGTGACCGGGTCATCGTCCGATCACCCCCGCCACGCCGCCCTCGTCGGTGCCCCACACGTCCTCGTCCTCACTGACCCAGGTGTGCCGTTCGCGCTCGTCGCTCTGGGTGGCACCGCCCATGCCGCCCGCGCCGCCGCCCATCGGCGGCATCATCGGTGTGCCGCCGGACGAGGAGGTGGCGGGCCGACGCGCCATCGCGGCCTCCTCGGCGGCGAGTTGCGCGGCCCGGGTCCGGGCCCCGCCCGACTCCGCGGCACCCGCCCGCAGGCGTTCGGCCGCCGCACCGGCCCCCGCGCCCGCGCCCGCCCCGCCCATGCCGCCCAGCGGATTGAGCCCCTGGCCGCCCAGCGGGTTAGGCGTCAGCGGTGTGTGGTCGCTCCCGGTGCCCCCGCCCTGGGAACCGCCGCCGCCACCGGCGAGCGGCGAGCGCCGGGTGACGCCGTCCGGGTAGTCGTAGTAGTCGTAGGACGAGCCGCCGCCCGTGCCGCCGCTCCCGGACGTCCGGTTGAGGCCGAGGCCCGGGTTGTAGGACGACAGGGTCCGGCCGTCCGCGTCCGTCGTCACCTTCCGGCCGTCCGGATAGCTGATCTCGTGACCGCCGTTCTTGAGCTGCTTGTCGACGGTCCCGTCGGGGTACTTCGTGACGCTCGTCCCGTCGGCGTTGTGCGTGGTCTGCGCCCCCGCGTTGCCGCCCAGCGGGTTGAGGTGCTCCGTGGTCTTGTGGCCCTGGGCGTCGGTGGAGGTGAACGTGCCGTCCGGCCCCAGCCTGGTCGTGCTGCCGTCCTTGTACGCCGTCGTCACCGTGCCGTCGGCCTCCACCTTGGCGACGGAACCGTCCGCGTAGGTGATGGTGGAGGTCCCCTTGCCCAGGTGGGCGACCGTTGTGGTGCCGTCGGCGTCCACGGTGGTCACCGTGCCGTCGGCCTTCACGGTCGTCTTCGTGCCGTCCGCGTACGTCGTGGTGGCCGAACCGTCCTCGCCGAAGGTCGTGCGCGATCCGTCGGGGTTCTGCACGGTCTGGCCCGGCGCCGGATGGCTGGTGGTGGTGTGCCCCTGGGCGTCGGTGGTCGTGAGGGTGCCGTTCGGGTCCAGCTTGGTCGTGGTGCCGTCCGGGTACTGGGTCACGGCGGTGCCGTCGGGCGAGATGGTGGTCCGGGTGCCGTCCTGGTAGGTGACGGTCTCGCTGCCGTCCTTGTTCAGCACGGTCTTGCTGCCGTCCGGGTTGACCGTGGTGACCGTGCCGTCGCGGTCCACCGTGGTCGTCGTGCCGTCCTTGTGCGTGGTGGTGCGCGACCCGTCGGAGTTGTACGAGGTGGTGCTGGAGTCGGGGCCCTTGGTGGTCTTGAGCGCGGTGCCGTGGCCGCCGAGACCGCCGGTGCCGCCCGTCTGGTTCGGGTTCAGCGGGGGCGGCAGCACGTTGGTGCCCGGCGGCGTCGTCTCCTTGTGGCCGTCCGGGTAAGTCGTGACCGAGGAGCCGTCGGGGCGGATCTCGGTGGTGGACCCGTCCGCGTTGTGGGTCACCAGACCGGTGCCCGTGCCCGTGCCGGTCCCCGTCCCCGTACCGGTGCCCGTGCCGCCGATGTCGTTGAGGCCCAGGGAGGGCGGCAGTTTCGAGACGGTGCCGTCGCCGTCGCCGCCCGTGCCGTCGCCACCGCCGAGGCCGTTGATGTCGCCGATGCCCTTGTCGGTGGTGCCGTCGCCGTTCCCCGTCGGGTTGAGGCCCAGCGGGTCGCTGTCGCCCGTACCGCCGCCGCCCCCCTCCAGCTTCTTCTTCAGCTCGTCGCTCTGCTTCTTGGCCTCCTCCTTCTCCTTCTGGAGCTCCTCCTTCTCCTTGGCCGCCTCGTCCTTGGCCAGCGCGTCGGCCAGACTGGTCACCCCGGGCCGGAAGTTGAAGGAGGTGCGGCCGCGGCCGGCCGCCGAAAGAGCCTTGTTGAGAACCGACGCCGCGGTGGTGGCGGGACCGTCCAGCTTGGTGTTGATGTTGTCGGTCCACCGCTTGTAGGCGTCATCCGCGATGAGCTGCCACGCCTGGACCTGCCGAAGGTCGCCGTAGGGCGACATGCTGACCCTGTAGGCGTCCGTCCGCTTCCACTTCAGTCCGGTCCCGTCCATCTGGAGGATGTTGTTGGCGTTCACCCACTCCGCCACCTCGTCGAGCAGCTTGAGCAGCACGGCTGTCGGCAGCCACTCCTGGCCCGGCTGGGAGGTCCAGTCCTGCCAGGCGGCGTACAGGCTCGTCGCGCAGTCGTGCAGCGCCTTCTCGGCGGAGATGAGGTTGTTGCCCACGCCCGTCCTGGCGTGGTAGCTGGAGTTCGACGGCGAGACCGCGGCGGTCGTGCCGGTGGGCGCGAGGTCGTGCGCGTAGTTCTTGTATCCGGTCTGCAGGCCGTCGATGAGGTGCCGGAACACCCCGGCGGCCTTGCCGCGCATGGCGGCGTCCTCCTCGCCGAGGTCCAGGAACCACTGCTCCAGCGTCTGCGAACGCTTGTTGAAGAACTCCCAGACCCGGTCGAACGCCATCGACGTCTGGACGAAACTCCGCAGATTGAGCCCGGTGTCCGCGCCGACGCTGCGCGAGCCGACGGAGAACCCGAGCGTGGTGTAGTTCTTCTTCAGCTCCTCCAGGGCCAGGCCGTAGCCCCAGTCGAAGGCCCCGGCGATCCCGTCCTTGCCCCAGTCCCAGTCCATCCCGGTCTTCAGCCAGGGGAAGGTGATGCTGACCTGGTAGGTGTCGATCGTCGAGTCGCTGCCGCCGCCGTCGTTGGCACCGTAGAACTGGATGACCCGTTCCGCCTGGCCGGGCACCATGTGACCGAGCGTCGGAGTGGTGCCGTTGATCTTGGTGATCGTGGGCGTCATCCACCGGGTCTCGCCGGCGGACTGCTCCTCCTTGGACGGGTTGTCGCCCCCGCCCCCGCCGTCCTTGCCCTTGATGCCGCCGACGTCCTCGCGGGTGCCGCCGTCGAAGCCGGTGAGCTGTTTGACGACGGACTCCCACAGCACGGGAGAGGGGGCTGGTGTGGTCATGGCAGCGCTCGATTTCCAGAGGGTGTGACGGATCCGCGGGACGCGCGGACCGGGGGCCGGTCCCGCCCGGTCAGGCGGTGGCCGGCCTGGTGGTGAGGTCGTCCTCGACGTTGTGCAGATCGTTGAGGAACGTCTCCGCCTCGACCTTCGCCAGGCTGTCCAGCTGGGCCTTCTTCATCTCGGCGATGGTGTCGCGGAGGTTCGACTGGATGTCCCGGAACAACTGCTCCTGGGCGGTCTCGACGGGATGGATGCTGCCCGCCGCGCCCTTCACGAAGGTCAGCAGCACCCCGCCCGCCAACGGGCCCTCCTTGTTGAGGAGGCCGATCTGCAGGCTGCCCTTGCCGAAGGGCGAACCGGGGGTGGCCAGGGCGTTCGAGAGGGTCAGCATCGACATGACCTCGTCGCCGTCGACCGACGCGTCGTCCAGGTCGGTCTGGAGCTCCACCAGGGCGTCGATCACACCCTGGACGCCCTCCGACGTCCCGTCGGCCGAGGTCGTGCCGTCGATGAACTTCGTGAGGTTCTCCGGATCGAGGTGGGACAGATCGAAGGAGGGAGCCATGACGTCTCTCGCAATCGTCGCAGGATGGTCGGCGGCCGGCGGGGAGGGACCGGGCGGGGCCCGTCAGCCGCCGATCCGGACGTTCGCCCACTGGTCGGCGCTCTGGTTCTCGTGCCTGCGGTACAGGTCCGAGATCTCGTTGAGGGTGCCGCTGTGGCGCTGGAGGACCATGCCGAGCTGCTGCGACGCCTCGTTCCAGGAGTCCTGCTTGCCCTGGTACGCCACCGAGTCCGCACCCTGCCAGGCACCGCGCAGCCCGGCCAGTTCCTCGTTGAGCGCCTTGACGGTGTTCTGGATCGCCTTCGTCTGCAGCCGCATGTCCTCGGCGGCCTGGTCGACGTGGTTGTACTCGACGTGGATGATGCCGTCGGTCTTGTTGGAGTAATCGGGCATGACGGGCTCCTCGGGCTGTCGGACGTGCGAAGGGGGAGTGCGGCGGAAACGGCTACTGGGGGACCACCGTGGCGAAGACGTCGTTCGACGACTTCGAGGAGTTGATCAGATCGGTGGTGTTCGCCTGGATCGTGCGCTGGGAGACCCCGGTCTCCTCCAGCTGCCGCATCATGTCGCCGATGTTCTTGACGATCAGGTCGACCTGCCCGCTCCAGTCGGCGAGCAACTGCTGGAAGGCACCGCCGTCCTGCCCGCCGTACGCGTTGATCAGCCCCTGCATGGTCGTCTTGACGTCGTCCTGCGCGCGCGTGACGCCGCGCTTGGCCTGGTCGAGGGCGTTGTAGCCCTTCTGGTTCTCGTTCTGCGACGACGTCTGGAGGTTGCCGGGAGCGTTGGTTGACATGGCGGAATCCTTGTCTGATCGGAGGCCGGATCACGGCCGGGGGCGCCCGAAGGGAACACCTGTCCAATGCGCTGTGATGCTAAGGAGGTTCAGGGGAACCATGCAATCCGGTGAGGCGAAATCTGAGCTTTTCCTGATCTTCGGCCCCGGGCGGAGGTCACGTCGGACCGCCGCCCGGCGAAGGTGCCGCCGGACGGACGCCCGGGGGTCACCCGCAGGCCGGCCCCGTCGTGCCGGACGAGCCCGGCACCGACGGGAGGTCACCCGACGCGGCCGCCGCGTCGAGCACCGGCCCCGTCGGCAGCATGTCCAGCAGCCGCGACGGCACGGACTGGGCGTGACCGCCCTCCAGACCGAGCCGGTTCACCGATTCGGCGTCCGGCAGCCGGTACTTCACGCCGACATCGGTGACCAGGTACGTCGTCGTGCCGATCACCCCGCCCCCGGCGCCCAGCGCCTGGACCAGCGCACCGCCGCCGGGGCGCACCACCACACCGTCCACCGGCAGGCAGGCCCGCGCGATCTCCGCCCCCGAGGCGGGCGGGGCGACCCGCTGCGCACCGGACACCAGGGCCAGGCGCACCCGGGGCGCGGTCCCGGTCGGCTGCACCTGGGCGCACACCGCCGCACCCGGCTCGGGGAGTTGTGCGGTGGGTGTGCGGGACGGCCAGTCGGCCGGGTCCTCGCCGGCCGTGCCCGCCGGGGCCTGATGCCGTGTCAACTGGTCGGCCGTGACGCGGATGGGGACGGGCGCGGCGCCCTTGTAGGCGAGCCGCGCGGTGCGGTCGTCGCCGAGGACGAGCGCGGCGGCGGGTGCGGAGAGCGGGCGCAGACCGGCCTTCTCCAGCAGGAAGTACTGGGCGGCGGCGCCGGGGGAGACCAGCTCGAAGACCTGCCCGATCCGGCTGGCACGGCCGCCGACGGCCGGGCCCGCCGCGCCCCGTGCCCCGATCTCGGGCGGCGCCAGGTCGGTACCGGCGGGCACGCTGTCCAGGAACGCCGCCGACACCTGGACCGGGGTCACGCCGGAATAACCGAGCGCCTGGGCCGCGCCGTGCCTGCCCAGCCGCAGCCGGTGATCGCCCCACAGGACGTACTGGGCGGCGTCGGGGCCCTGGACCAGCAGCGCCCCGCCCCTGTCGGGGAAGCCGCCGCCGACGGGGAAGCCCAGGCGCAGCGAGGTGACCGGACGGCGGCCCGTGCCGTCCGGCCCCGTGCGCTCGGGCTCCTCCGCGCAGACCTGCCAGGCGCCCTGTTCCAGGTCGGCGAGGCCGGGCAGCGCGTCCGGGGCGCCGGGAATGCCCACCGGGGTGCCGTGCGCCTCACCGCGCAGCGAGGCCGCCGACACCTGGACGGCCTTCAGCCGGTCCGCCGCGATCAGCTTCGCGGAGGCGTAGTTGCGCACCGGGCGCAGCCGGCCGTCGAGGTACAGGTAGCGGGTGCCGGTGTCCTTCTGCACGATCAGGGCGTCGGCCTGACGCCATGACTTGGTGCCCGAGGGCGAGATCAGCCCCAGCAGCACCGACCCCACGACCAGGACCACGGCGAGACCGATACCCCACGCCATGCCCCGGTTGGTGCGTCCCACCGGGCTCTCCGGCGCGTCCGGATCGCTGCGCAGCATCCCGCTGGTGAGCCGGCCCATGACGAACATGTGGGCCTGGACCTGGTCCTTGCGCGACTGCATGTCCCCGCCCCCGTCAGCCGGTCACGGTGCGCAGGGTGCCGTACACGCCCAGCACCCACAACGTCAGCGGAATCATGGCGACGGCCGCCAGTGTGTGCAGGATGTCCGCGGCCCGCCCCCAGTACGGCAGCATCCGGCGCCCCGGCACCGTCCAGGACGCGATCGCCGCGACCGCCGCCAGGGCGATCAGCCCGGCGAGCAGCGCGGGCCGCTGCCCCGCGGACAGGTCCCCGGCCGCCCGGACGGCCATCAGCACCAGCCCGTACAGCCCGGGCAGCAGCACCGCGGGGCGCTGCCACACATTGCCGATACCGCGTGCGTGAAGCAGCAGGAGCAGACACAGCACCCCGGCCGTCACCAGCGACGGGGTGCCGGGATCATCCAGCACCAGCGCGGTCAGCACACCCGCACAGACCACGCCGACCGCCGTGTACAGGGCCGTCATCCACTGTTCGGCAAGCCCGGTCCGGCTGACCACCCGCTGGTGCGGGTGCGGTTCGATGCCCTCCTGCAACTGTTCGGCGTTGGTGGGCAGTGCGGGCAGCCGCAGTCCCGACAGGCGGAACGCGAGGCCCGGCACCAGCCCGCCGAACACCACCGCGACCACCGCGACGAGGCTCGCGGCGTGTCCGGCCGGCACGTCCAGGGTCAGCATCAGCACCCCCCACACGGCACCCGCCACGGCGATCACCGCCGCGCACAGCAGCAGTGGCACGAACGCCGCGACCGCCGCCACCGCGAGGACCGCCCCACCGGCCGCCGCCGCCGAGGCGGCCAGCAGCCGGGAGCCGAGCAACTGCCCGCCCGCGTCGGCGTCGCCGACCGGCAGCAACGCACCGGCCAGCGCCAGATACGGTGCCACCAGCGCGCCGAGCGCCGCCCCCGCCGCGGAGTCGCCGACCGCGCGACTCGCCGACGCGGCGCCGAACAGCACCAGCAGCGCGGTCCCCGCCGCCACCGCGGCCCGCAGCGGCCCGGACCCGCCGGGCAGTGCCAGGACCAGGAGTCCGGCCGCCAGCAGTACCACCGCGGTGCCGCGCAGCAGCCACCGGCTGGTGCGCGTGTCCCAGCCGTGCGGACGTTCCCGCATGGTGGTGGCCACACCGTCGACCAGGTCGTCGAAGTGGATCGGGGGCAACGCCTCGGCGCGCGGGCGCAGGTGGAGCGTCTCCCCGTCGCGCAGGGCGAGCGCCTCGGGGGTGCTCTCCTCGTCCAACGGCTCCTCGCCGAGACGTTGCAGCACCCAGCCACCGTGCTCGATGCCCTGCTCCGCCAGGTCGTCCCCGGCGTGGTCGAGGAGCGTGGGGAGCAGGTCGGCGACGGGAACGTCGGCGGGAACGGCGAGGTCGATGAGCCGCTGCGGGGTCTTTACCGTGAGCCGGCACAGACCGGGGCCCGATATGTCTGTCATGGTGGCTGGCCGCACCTCTCCGAGGGGCCGGGATACCGAAGTCGATCACCGCACATTACCGTTGGCGGCGCGTCAGGTCACAGGGACCCCGCGCCCGCCCTCCCCTCCGTACGCTGCGAGGATCCGTGGGCACCGCCGCTCCGGACGCGCCGGGCACGGCGCCCGTGCCCGGGAATCCGGCGGCGAGCACCGCGCGTGTGCCCGGACGTGACGAGCCATCGCGCGTGCCCGGGAGACGGACGCGACGAGCCCGAGGAGACATCAGCGTGAGCACCGTTCTGTTCCGCAGGCCGGCCCGACGGCGCGGCCCCGACATGCCCGACGGCGAGATCGCCCTCCAGGAGCCGCCGACCCTGCCCGAGGCCGAGCCGAACACCTCCGCCGTGTGGATGTACCTCCCCATGGGCCTCACCTCGCTCGCGATGCTCATGATGTTCATCCGCCCCGGCGCCGCCACCACGTTCAGCTACATCGCGATCGGGCTGATGCTGCTCTCCTCCGTCGGCATGATCGTCGGCCAGCTGATCCGCAGCGCGGGCGACCGCAAACGCAAGCTCAAGGGCGAACGGCGCGACTATCTGCGCTACCTTGCACAGACCCGGCGCAAGATCCGCCGCACGGTCGGCGAGCAGCAGAAGGCACTGGCCTGGCGGCACCCCGACCCGGCCGCCCTGTGGGCCCTCACCGGCACCAGCCGCCAGTGGGAACGCCGCCCCGCCGACGAGGACTTCGCCGAGGTACGCGTCGCCGTCGGCGAGCAGAAGCTCGGTACCCGCCTCGCGCCGCTCGCCACCAAACCCGTCGAGGACCTGGAACCGCTCTCCGCACACGCGCTGCGCAGCTTCATCCGCGCCTACGGCACCGTTCCCGACCAGCCGATCGCGCTCTACCTGCGGGCCTGGTCACGGGTCCTGGTCCAGGGCGACGCGGATCGCGCCCGCGCCCTGACCCGCGCCCTGATCGCCCAACTCGTCGCCTTCCACGCCCCCGAGGAACTCACCGTCGCCCTCTGCGCCGACGACGAGCACCGGGACACCTGGGAATGGGTCAAGTGGCTGCCGCACGCCCAGCACGCCTACCAGCGCGACGGCGCCGGCCAGGCCCGCATCGCCGCCGCCGGGATCGTCGAACTGGAGGAACTGCTCGGCGCGGACTTCACCGAGCGCCCGCCCTTCGACCCGGACACCCCGCCCGGCCGCGAGGAACCCTTCACGCTGATCGTCGTCGACGGCGGGCTGGTCCCCACCGGGCACCGGCTGGAGGGCCCCGGCTACCGCAACACCGTCGTCCTCGACCTGTCCGCCGCCTTCGCCTGGAAACCGGCCCGCGGCACGCTGCGGCTGCGCATCGAGGAGGACGGTCTGCACCTGGTCCGCACCGACCGCGAGCGCAAGGAGCAGGCGACGCTGCTGGGACACCCCGACACACTCGGCCCGGCCGCCGCCCGCACCCTGGCGGCCCGGCTCGCCCCGTACCGCCTCGGCGGCGGCACGACCGCCACCGAGCCCTTCGCCACCGACACCGAACTCACCAGCCTGCTCGGCATCCCCGACCTGCGCCGCCACGACCCGGCCCGGCTGTGGGACCGGCCGCTGGAGAGCCGGTCCCGGCTGCGCGTGCCGATCGCCGTCGGCGAGGACGGCACCCCCGTCGAACTCGACATCAAGGAGTCCGCGCAGGGCGGCATGGGCCCGCACGGCATGCTCATCGGGGCCACCGGCTCCGGAAAGAGCGAACTGCTGCGCACCCTGGTGCTCGGCCTCGCCCTCACCCACTCGTCCGAGACGCTGAACCTCGTCCTCGTCGACTTCAAGGGCGGCGCGACCTTCCTCGGCATGGACGAACTGCCGCACACCTCGGCCGTCATCACCAACCTCGCCGACGAGACCGCGCTCGTCGGCCGCATGCAGGACGCCGTGCACGGCGAACTGATCAGGCGCCAGGAACTGCTGCGCCGGGCCGGGAACTACTCGTCCGTCCTGGAGTACGAGAAGGCACGCGCCGCCGGCACCCCGCTCGCCCCGCTGCCGAGCCTGTTCATCGTCGTCGACGAGTTCAGCGAACTGCTCGCCGCGCACCGCGAGTTCATGGAGCTCTTCGTGATGATCGGCCGGCTCGGCCGCTCCCTCGGGGTCCACCTGCTGCTCGCCTCGCAGCGACTGGAGGAGGGGCGCATGCACCAACTGGAGAGTCACCTCTCCTACCGCATCGGCCTGCGCACCTTCTCCGCCATCGAGAGCCGCGGCGTCCTCGGCGTCCCCGACGCCTACCACCTGCCGCCCACCCCCGGCAGCGGCTACCTCAAGAGCGGCGTCGAAGCCCTCACCCGGTTCCGGGCCGCCTACGTCTCGGGCGCGTACAAGCCCCGGCGCGGCAGCGTGCAGCAGGCCCAGATCGCCCGGCAGGTGGTGCCGTGGGGCACCGGCTGGGTGGTGCCGCGCACCCTGCCCGCGGCCCCCGAACCCGAACCGGCGGCCGAGCCGGAGACCGGCGAGACGCTCCTCGGGCTCGCCCTGGAACGGCTCCGGGACAGCGGACCGCCCGCCCATCAGGTGTGGCTGCCGCCGCTCGACACCCCGCCCAGCCTGGACGCGCTGCTGCCGCCGCTCGTGCCGGACCCGGACTTCGGCCTCACCACCGCCGGGTCCCCGGACCGGGGCAGGCTCCGGGTGCCGGTCGGTATCGTCGACAAGCCCTTCGAGCAGGTCCGCGACCTGCTCACCGTCGACCTCTCCGCCGCGGGCGGCCACGTCGCCGTCGCGGGCGGACCGCAGAGCGGCAAGAGCACCCTGCTGCGCACCCTCATCACCGCGCTCGCGCTCACCCACACCCCCCGCGAGATCCAGTTCTACTGCCTCGACTTCGGCGGCGGCGCGCTCGCCGGACTCGCCGGACTGCCGCACGTGGGCGGTGTCGCGGGACGTCTCGACCGCGAACGCATCTCCCGCACCCTGGCCGAGGTCACCTCGCTGCTCAACCGCCGCGAGCTGTTCTTCCAGGAGCAGGGCATCGACTCGATGGCCACCTACCGCAAACGCCGGGCGGCCGGACAGTACCCCGACCAGCCGTTCGGCGACGTGTTCCTCGTCGTCGACGGATGGTCCACGGTGCGCTCCGACATGTTCGACGACGTCGCCGTCTTCAACGGCCTCGCCGTGCGCGGCCTCAACTACGGCGTCCACCTGATGGTCAGCACCTCCCGCTGGGTCGAGCTGTCCGCCGCGCTCCGCGACCAGATCGGCACCCGCCTCGAACTGCGGATGGGCGACCCGATGGACTCCGCCGTCGACATCCGCAGGGCCGCAGCCGTCCCCACCTCGCCCGGCCGCGGTCTGAGCCCCGACAAGCTGCACTTCCTCGCCGCGCTGCCGCGCATCGACGGCCAGGAGCAGGCGGAGGACCTCACCGAGGCGCTCACCGACCTGGTCGAGGCCGTCGCCGAGAGCTGGGACGCCCCGAACGCCCCCGCGGTCCGGATGCTGCCGACCCGGCTCCCCGCCTCCGGACTCCCCGTCTCCGAACAGCCGCTGCGCATCCCGGTCGGCCTGGACGAGGCCGAACTGGAACCGGTCTGGCACGACTTCGCGCAGAGCCCGCACCTGATGCTGGTCGGCGACACCGAGAGCGGCAAGACCAGCGCGCTGCGCCTGATCGCCCAGCGCATCGTGGCCTCCCACACCCCCGACCAGGCCCGCATCCTGGTCGTCGACTACCGGCGCGAACTGGTGGAGGCGGTGCCCGAGGAATACCGCCTGGGCCACGCGGTCGCCGCCGACCCGCTGCGCGAACTCGTCGACGGCGTCAGCCGCGCCATGGCCGTCCGGACCCCCGGCGAGGACATCTCACCTGCCCGGATGCGGCGTGCCGACTGGTGGAAGGGCCCGCGCGTGTTCGTCCTTGTCGACGACTACGAGATGGTCGGCTCCGGATTCAACACCCCCTTCGAGCCGCTCCTGCCGCACCTTCCGCTCGGGTACGAACTCGGCCTGCACCTGGTGGTCGCCCGGGCCGCCACCGGCGCGTCCCGCCTGGACCCGACGATGCGCAAGCTCCAGGAGGTCAACTCCCCGGCCCTGCTGATGTCCTGCCCGCCCTCGGAGGGCTACGTCTTCGAGAACATCAAGCCGCGCATCCTGCCGCCCGGCCGGGCGCTGCGCATCGCGCGCCGCAAGGCCGCCCTGGTGCAACTGGCGCTCCCGGACGCACTGCCCGAGGCCGCCGAGGAGGAATGAGACCGGCCGGGCGGCCCGCCCCGCGTCACCGGTGCGCGGGCGGGCCGTCGCCGTGCGCCGGAAGCGGTGGAGCCGCCCGGCCGGCCCCCCGGGTCACTGCGCCGGCCGCCCCGGCCGCCAGCGCCGGCTCCGGCCGCGCGGCAGGACCACCGCGAGGGCCGCGACCAGCAGGATCGTGCCGCCCGCACCCGCCGTGACCAGATACGCGGTGACCCGGGCCCCCGAGGTGTCGGGCGGCACGGGCAGGCGCACCGGATCGGCCGCCGCGGCCCGGGGCGGCGCCGCGGCCGGGGCCACCCCCGACACCGCGCCGTACGGGTCCAGCGCCGGCAGGTCCCCGGGGTAGGCGGTGTCGAGCAGCCGGGCCCGCACCTGCGCGGCCGTCAGATCCGGGTGGTACGAGCGGACCAGGGCCGCCGCCCCCGCCGTCACGGCCGCCGCCAGCGACGACCCCGACCCCGTCCACTTGCCGTCGCCCACCGGGCCCGGACCGACCAGCGCGTCACCGGGCGCCGACAGGTCGGCCCGCCGGTGGCGCGGCGCGCCGTCGGGCCTGCCGCCCTGCGGCCCGGTGTCGAGGACCGCCAGCGCGGTCGCCGGGGCCTCGGGCGCGGGCGGCGCCTCGGCCGTCCCGGACGGCAGACTGTCCGCCGCGGCCGGCACGACGACCAGGGCGTCCTCGCGCGCGGCCACCGCCATCGCGGCCCGTACCGCCTTGTCGGCCCCGTCCAGCGGGGCCGTCACCGTGATGACGTCCGCACCGGCCTCGGCCGCCTCCCGGACCCCCGCGGCCAGCCGCCCCGCGTCGGGCTCCCCCCGGGTGCCGGTGCCCCGCACCGCCAGCACCGTCGCCTGCGGAGCGACTCCGGAGAACCCCTGGCCCGGAGCTGTCGCCCCGGCGACCAGGCCGGCCTGGAAGGTGCCCCGGCCCACACAGTCGTGGCCCGCGTCGCCGAGCGCGCTCACCCGGCCCGCCAGCACGGCGGGGGAGTCGCTCACCCCCGTGCCCACGACCGCCACGCTCACGCCCCGCCCCTGCGAGAGCCGCCACACCTGGTCCAGGGACAGCGCCTGCCGTGTCCACGGCGCGTCGGGGGTGGTGCGCCCCTTGTGGGAGGTGCACTTCTGATCGGCGGCCAGCCGCTCGGGGATGCCGGGCAGGGCCACGCCCCCGCCGTCGGCGGCGTGCGCGAGCGGCCCCGGCAGGACGGCGGCCAGGGCGGAGACGCACAGCAACAGCGTGGTACGGCGACGCATGGCACCGGTCCTCGGGCGGTTCGGCGGGCGGGGGAGTTCACGGCCCCGCCCACGATGGTCAGCGGTTCGGCAGGTCCTCGGGCAGCAGCATCCGCAGATCGTCCAGGCTCGGCGCGGCGACCGAGCTGAGCCGACCTGCCTGACGGGTCATCATCAGCTCCAGCGTCTGCCGGGCGAGCCGCGCGTTGCCGAAGGTACGGCCCCTGGGCACCGCGTCGAAGTGCTCGCGCAGCGCGGAGGCGGCCCCCGGCGCGCACTCGTAGCCGTTGTCCGCCGCGTGCTGGCGGACGATGGTGACCAGTTCGTCCGACGAGTAGTCCGGGAATTCGATGTGCCGGGTGAACCGCGAGGCGAGCCCCGGGTTGGAGTCGAGGAAGCGGTCCATCTCGGCCGTGTACCCGGCCACGATCACCACCACCTCGTCCCGGTGGTCCTCCATCAGCTTCAGGAGGGTGTCCACCGCCTCCTGGCCGAAGTCCGAACCACCGCCCCGCTCGGGGGTGAGGGTGTACGCCTCGTCGATGAACAGCACCCCGCCCAGGGCGCGTTCGAAGACCTCCCGGGTCAGCTGCGCGGTGTGGCCGACCCAGCGGCCCACCAGGTCGGCGCGCGAGACCTCGACCAGTTGCCCGCGCGGCAGCACCCCCAGCGACGCCAGCAGCTCGCCGTGGAGGCGGGCGACCGTCGTCTTGCCGGTGCCGGGCGGACCGGCGAACACCAGGTGGTTGCTGATCCGGGGTGTCGGCAGTCCGGCCTCCGCGCGCCGCCGGGTGGTGGCGAGCAGATTGACCAGGTCGCCCACCTCACGTTTGACGGCGGCGAGGCCGACCAGTCCGTCCAGCCGCAGCAGCGGGTCGTCGTCCGCCCCGGCGTCCGCGCCTCCCGGCCCCGCCACGACCCCGACGTCCCCGGCCGTGAGCACCGCCAGGTCACGTTCGTTGACGTCCGCCTGCGTGGCGAGCCGGGACGCCTGCCGGTCCACCATCTCCTCGAAGACCTTGCGCGCGGTGCGGCCGTTGCCGAAGCCCGCGTCGCGGGGGATCCGTTCGAAGTGGGCGCGCAGCGCGGTACGGGCCGCCGCGTCCAGCTCGTAGTGGTGGCCGGTGCACATCCGGTCCACGATCGTGACCAGCTCGTCCGAGGTGTAGTCGGTGAACTCGACATTGCGTGTGAAGCGGGACGCGAGCCCCGGGTTGGAGGCGAGGAACCCGGTCATCTCCTTCGGGTAACCGGCCGCCACCACGACGACGTCGTCGCGGTGGTCCTCCATCAGTTTCACCAGGGTGTCGATGGCCTCGCGCCCGAAGTCGGCGCCGGAACCGCCGCCGTCCGACAGCAGCGTGTACGCCTCGTCGATGAACAGCACCCCGCCCAGGGCCTTGTTGAAGGTCTCGGTGGTCTTGATGGCGGTGCCGCCGATGACCTGAGCCACCAGGTCCGCCCGGGACACCTCCACCAGATGGCCGGAGCGCAGCACGCCGAGCGAGGCCAGGATCGAGCCGTAGAGCCGGGCGACCGTCGTCTTGCCGGTGCCCGGCGGGCCCGCGAAGACCAGGTGGCGGCTCATCGGCGGGGCGGGCATGCCGAGACTGGCCCGGCGCTGCGCCATCCGGTTCAGGTTGATCAGGGTCAGCACCTGCTGCTTGACGTCGTCAAGGCCGATCAGCGACTCCAGCTCCGCCACCGGGCCGGTGCCCGCCGCGGGGGCGTCCGCGACCGGAACACCGCCGCCGGGCAGCCGCCCGTCGCCCGCCGCCTCCGCGCCCGCCGCGGTGCCCCAGGCGTCCTGGGCGCCGTTCTCCGCGCTGGTCAGTCCCTCGACGGCGAGACGGTCGCCGGGTACGGCCTGACGCAGTCCGCTGCCCCGGTTCTCCCGCACCGTGCAGCCGATCAGCGACACCGGGTCCGCGCCCTCCACCCGTACCCCGTCGGCACCCGATCCGGTCACCTCGCAGGCGTTCAGCGAGGCCCTGGCGCCCGCGGCGATCAGCACACCGTGCTCCGCCGAGCCGCTCACCCGGGCCCGCGCGGCGCTCAACTCGCCCTCGGCGTCGACCCGCACGCCCGCCGCGCCGGAGTCCTCCACCGAGGTGTCGCGCAGCGTGAGCGTGCCGAGCGCGCCGACCAGGACGCCAGCGGCGACGGCGGCGCGCAGCGTCCCGCCGCCGACGTACAGATTGCCGTGGCCCGAGACATGGACCGCCGAGCCAGCCGACTCCTCGACGACGCAGTCCTCCAGGCGGCCCCGGCCGTCCTTGGAGACCTCCACGCCGTGCCCTCCGGCCCGGGCGACGGTGGCCCGCCGCACCAGCGGATTGGCGCCGCCGCGGATCACGATTCCGCTCGCCGCCGCGTCCAGCACCTCCAGCCGGTCGACCTCGGCCGCCGAATCCTCGTCCAGCAGCAGCCCGGTGCCCTCCGCGTCCCGCACGACGACACCGGTCAGGACCGGGGAGGAGAAGCCGCACACGCGGATCGCGGGCTCCTTGGCGGCGGCGAACACGCATTCCTTCACCGTGCCCCGGCTGCGCTCGGTGACCAGCAGCCCGTGACCCGCGGTGCGTTCGCTGCGGCAGCCGATGAGCGAGGGGGAGCCACCCGCGCCCACCACGAAGCCGTGCCCGGTGGTGTCCCGGACCGTGACGTCCTCCAGGGCGGTCCGGCCGGTGCTGCTCACGAACACGCCGACGACGGACTCGCGGACCGTGCCGCGCACCATCCTGACCGAGCTGTCCTCCTCGGCGGCGACGCCGGGCTTGTCCGCCGCGGATATCTCGCAGTCCTCGACGAGCACCTGCGCCTGGCCGTTGGCGAGGACGCCGTTGCCCCGCGCGTCGCGCAGCCGGCTCGCGCGCACCGAGATCCGGCCGCGTTCCCCGGCCACCACCGCGGACGTGCCCAGATGCTCGACGACGCAGTCCTCCAGGAAGCTCTCGGTGCCGGACGTGGCCACCACGCCCGCCCCCGCCGGATTGCTGACCCGGCACTGACGCAGCGCCAGCGATCCGCTGCCCCGCGCGAACAGCGCCGCCCAGGCCGAGCCGTGGACGTCGCAGCGGTCCAGGGCGAGTTGACCGCGCGGCACGTCCACGACGGGCAGTTCGTCGTCGTGCCCCCGCAGGACCAGGTCGCTCACCATCACGGCGTCCCCGGTGAGCGTCAGCGCCGTGCCCCGCCGCGGCGCGAGTTCCACGGTTCCGCGGCCCTCGGCGGCGGTCAGCGTGATGGCGACCGCCACGGTCACGGTCTCCTCGTAGCGCCCCGGGGCGATGCTGACGACGGCTCCGGTGCGGGCCCGGGCGACGGCCTGGGCGATGGTGCGGCAGTCGCCCGTCCCGTCCGCTGCGACGGTGAGCACCTGGCGTGACACGTTCTTACCTCCCGGACCCCGGTGCCCGTGGGCGGGACGGGGGCGCGGCATGTTGGGGGCGTGTGGAACTGATGTGCCCATCATGCCTGTTGCCGCAGGTGGACCGCCACAGTGGTCCGCGGCCGCGGTCCGGCAGGTACACGCGCCGCGGGGGGGGGGGGGGGGGGGGGGGCCCCCCCCCCCCCCCGCCCGCCCCCCGCGGGCGGGGGGGGGGCCCGGGGGAAGAGACGGAAACCAGCCACACCACGGGTGGGAAACG
>NZ_JBIBYN010000004.1:442146-450362 GCF_043083325.1 Streptomyces sp. NPDC014734
GGGTCGCGGGGGGCCCCCCCCACCGGCGCCCCCCGCCCGCGGGGGGGGCCCCCCCCCCGCGGGGGGGGGGGGGGGGGCCCCCCGCCCCCGCGGCCCGTTCGGCGTCCCGTGGGGGACGGCGGACGGATCAGTTGATCGCCTTGATCAGCTCCCCGTCGGTGGTGTCACCGCTGAGCTCCCAGAAGAAGGTGCCACCCAGACCCTGCTGGTTCTTGTAGTTCATCTTGGTGGCGATGGTGGCCGGGGTGTCGTAGCTCCACCAGTTGGTGCCGCAGTGGGCGTAGGCGGTGCCGGCGACGGTGCCGGTGGTGGGGCAGCTGCTCTTGAGGACCTTGTAGTCCTCGATGCCGGCCTCGTAGGTGCCGGGGGCGGCGCCGGTGGCGGTGCCCCCGGGCGCGTCCTGGGTGACGCCGGTCCAGCCGCGGCCGTAGAAGCCGATGCCGAGCAGCAGCTTGGAGGCGGGGACGCCCTGCGCCTTCAGCTTGTCGATGGCGGCCTCGCTGGTGAAGCCCTCCTTGGGGAGGCCCTCGTAGGACGTCAGCGGGGAGTGCGGGGCGGTCGGGCCCTTCGCGTCCCAGGCGCCGAAGAAGTCGTACGTCATCACGTTGTACCAGTCCAGGGACTGGGCGGCGCCGGCGTAGTCGGCGAGGTCGATCTTGCCGCCGTCGGAGGCGTCGGCGGTGATGGCGGCGGTGACCAGGTTGTCGCCGCCGAACTTGGTGCGCAGGGCCGAGGTGATGGCCTTCAGCGCGTCAGGGCCGCTGGTGTCGCAGGTCAGACCGCAGGCGTTGGGGTACTCCCAGTCGACGTCGATGCCGTCGAAGACATCGGCCCAGCGGGGGTCCTTCACCAGGCCGTAGCAGGAATCGGCGAACGCGGCCGGGTTCTTCGCGGCCTCGCCGAAGCCGCCGGACCAGGTCCAGCCGCCGAACGACCAGATCACCTTGAGTCCCGGGTGCAGCTTCTTCAGCTTCCGCAACTGGTTGAAGTTGCCCCGCAGATCCTGGTCCCAGGTGTCGGCCACCCCGTCGACCGACTGATCGGCCGTGTACGCCTTCTCGTAGTCGGCGTAGGAGTCGCCGACCGCGCACTTGCCGCCGGCGACGTTGCCGAAGGCGTAGTTGATGTGGGTGAGCTTGTCCGCCGAGCCCGAGGTCTCGACGTTCTTGACGTGGTAATTGCGCTGGTAGACACCCCAGTTGGTGAAGTAGCCGACCACCTTGTCACCGGCCGCCGTGGGGGAGGCGGCCGGTGCGGTGGCGGGGGTCGCGCCGGCCGGCGCGGTGCCGGCCACCCCGAGCAGGGCGGCGCCGAGGGCGGCCGTACAGGCCGCCGCCGCGAACGCCCGGATGCGGGTGCGGACGCGATGCTGTCCAGACATCTTGTCTCCTCGTGGGGGAGGGAACCAGTGCCTCGAAGGGCGGACATTGCCGGTCACGGCACTGGCGAATGGGGGGAGTGCAGCCGACCGTTCCGTGGATTTGGCATGAACGCGGAAAGCCGGTTCGAGTGGAACCGTAGATGGACTAGACCAGTTGGGTCAATGGTTCGGACCAATTCCGGTGATCGCCGTGTCCGGCTCCGAGTCGCCCGGCGACCCCGTGACGGATATCGTCCGATCGGGCATACTCAAGCCGCCACAGCCGCTGGCCAGCAGCTCTCGTAATCCGGGGGCCGGTGTCGGTTGGGCAGCAGTGCTCTTCCGCGCCAGGTGCCGGAAGATCCCGGCGGCACCGCCCACACCCCGCGCGCGTGACCGTCGCAACGCCCGACAGGGAGGAGAGCGCCATCATGTCCGACCGCGCCCCGCAACCGGTGGAACGCCGGCTGCCCACCGAGGAGTCCCGACAACTCCTCGCGCTCGTCCGCGAGATCGCCGAGCGGGAGATCGCGCCCGGGGCGGCCGAGGAGGAGGAGGCGGGCAGGTTCCCGCGCGACGTCTTCACGCTGCTCTCCGAGTCCGGCCTGCTCGGTCTGCCCTACGACTCCGCCCACGGCGGCGGCGACCAGCCGTACGAGGTCTACCTCCAGGTCCTCGAAGAACTCGCGGCGGCCCGGCTCACCGTCGGTCTCGGCGTCAGCGTCCACTCCCTGGCCTGCCACGCGGTCGCCGGATACGGCACCGAGAAGCAGCGGGCCGAACACCTCCCGGCGATGCTCTCGGGCGGCCTGCTCGGCGCCTACTGCCTCTCCGAACCCGCTTCCGGTTCCGACGCCGCCTCGCTGCGCACCAAGGCCGTGCGGGACGGAGACGACTGGGTCGTCACCGGCACCAAGGCCTGGATCACCCACGGCGGCATCGCCGACTTCTGCACGGTCCTGGCGCGCACCGGCGGCGAGGGGGCCCGCGGCATCACCGCCTTCCTGGTCCCCGGTGACGCCGAGGGGCTGAGCGCGGCGGCGCCCGAGAAGAAGATGGGCATGAAGGGCTCGCCCACCGCCCAGTTGCACTTCGACGGCGTGCGGGTCTCGGACGACCGCCGCATCGGCGACGAGGGCCAGGGCTTCGCGATCGCCCTCTCCGCGCTCGACTCCGGACGCCTGGGCATCGCCGCCTGCGCGATCGGCGTCGCCCAGGCGGCCCTCACCGAGGCCGTCGGCTACGCCACCGGACGGCAGCAGTTCGGCCGTCCCATCGCCGATTTCCAGGGCCTGCGGTTCATGCTCGCCGACATGGCCACCCGGATCGAGGCGGGCCGCGCCCTCTACCTGGAGGCGGCCCGGCTGCGCGACGAGGGCAAACCGTTCTCGCGCCAGGCGGCGATGGCCAAACTGTTCTGCACGGACACCGCCATGCAGGTCACCGTCGACGCCGTCCAGGTTCTCGGCGGATACGGCTACACCGCGGACTTCCCGGTGGAACGGCTGATGCGCGAGGCCAAGGTGCTGCAGATCGTCGAGGGGACCAATCAGATCCAGCGGATGGTCATCGCCCGCCATCTCGCGGGTCCCGAGACGCGCTGACCCACGCCTGCCGCTCCGGCGCAGTCATGATCCGGTTCCGCTCCGGGCCGGGGCGGCAGGACGGCGAGGACGGCGAGGACCGGGACCGGCCGCCGGACGCGGCGGAGTTCTGTCCGGCCGACGGCGCGGGGCGGGCCGGGGTCACCGCCGGACCGATGCACGAGACCGCGCGCCGGGTGCCGTGCCGTGGGGATTCCTCCGGCGGGCCCGGACGGTGTCCGGGCCATGTCGTCACGTCGGAGACGGGAGCGCCCCCGGGGACCGTCGGACGGCCTCGGGCCGGGACGCCGCTCCCTGACGGGCGCGCTTCCGCCGCCCTGGAACCACGTGCACCGGGGGCCGCCACCGCTTTCCGGCAGAAGGCCGTCCGGCGGGCTCTCAGGCCGCGTCGCGCCGCATCCGCAGCGGACGCGAGCCGGGTCCGCCCGCGTGCGAGAACGGCTGCATCCGCCAGTCGAGCCCCTGGGGCAGCGTCAACAACAGGCCGGTGTCCTGCTCCTGGAGGTCGAGCGACTCGTCGGCGGGCCGTGCCCGGGACACCGAACGCCCCGTGCCGGCGCAGACCTGCAGGACGAACGGGTTCCAGGGGGTCGGGCACAACGCGTGCTCGGGGAGCACGTCCTCGTCCGCCAGCAGCGCGATCGGCCGCGCGCAGTCCGGGCAGATCACCCGGTACATCTCGAACGTGTCGTACACGTCGGGAGCGGCGTCCTCGGCCGGATCGGCCGACTCCGGTTCAAAACGTTCGGTGAGCTTCAGGCTCTGCATGGGAAGTTCCCCCCTCGGGTGGGCCGACAAGGCGCCACGGCCTCGACCACAGCAAGCACTTCCCGTCGCACATCCGCCGTAACCGCCGGGTGGGTGCCTACCGGCCCGTAAACCTGTGGCATTCGTCACATGCCCGCCGCAGGTGCCACTCGGGAGCCCCCCACCACTGTGCCCGGAGGCCCCGGGGGCAATAGGTTGATCCGTATGGAGGAGCTGGACCGACAGATCGTGGAGTTGCTCGTCAAGGACGGGCGGATGAGCTACACCGACCTGGGCAAGGCCACGGGCCTGTCCACCTCGGCGGTTCATCAGCGCGTGCGCAGGCTGGAGCAGCGCGGGGTGATCCGGGGGTACGCCGCGGTCGTCGACCCGGAGGCCGTCGGGCTTCCGCTCACGGCGTTCATCTCGGTGAAGCCCTTCGACCCGAGCGCGCCGGACGACATCGCGGAACGGCTCGCGGACGTCCCCGAGCTGGAGGCCTGCCACAGCGTCGCGGGTGACGAGAACTACATCCTCAAGGCACGGGTCGCGACCCCGCTGGAGCTGGAGCACCTGCTCACCCGGATCCGTTCGCTGGCCGGCGTCTCCACCCGGACCACCGTCGTCCTGTCCACCCCGTACGAGGCGCGGCCCCCGAGGATCTGAGCAGCGGGACACGCGCGGCTCGTGAGGGGGCGGGGGCCGCGCGGGCCGGGGCGGGCGGGAGACTGGTCCCATGAACCCGAGCACCGCCCCCCAGAACGAACACCGCACCGTGCTGCTGCGCGGTGGCGACGTCCACAGCCCCGCCGACCCCTTCGCCACCGCCATGGTCGTCGAACGGGGCCATGTCGCCTGGGTGGGCTCGGAAGGGGCGGCCGACGCCTTCGCGAGCGGCGTCGACGAGGTGATCGACCTCGACGGGGCGCTGGTCACCCCGGCGTTCACCGACGCCCATGTCCACACCACGTCGACCGGCCTGGCGCTCACCGGTCTCGACCTCTCCGGCGCCCGGTCCCTCGACGAGGCGCTCGGTCTGCTGCGCGCGTACGTGGCGGAGCACCCCGCCGACCGGGTCGTCCTGGGGCACGGCTGGGACGCCGCGCGCTGGCCGGAGCGGCGTCACCCGTCGCGGGACGAGCTCGACGCGGCCGCCGGTGGGCGGCCGGTCTACCTCCCCCGGGTCGACGTGCACTCCGCGGTCGTCACCACCGCCCTGCTCGATCTGGTCCCCGGCGTCACCGCCCTGACCGGATACCACCCCGACGCCCCGCTGACCGGTGCCGCCCACCACGCGGTGCGCTCCGCGGCCCACGGCGCCGTCTCCCCGCGCCAGCGTGCCGACGCCCAGCGCGCCGCACTGCGCCGCGCGGCCTCCCTCGGCATCGGTACGGTCCACGAGTGCGGCGGCCCGGACATCTCCGACGAGGAGGACTTCGCCGGGCTGCTGAAGCTTGCCGCCGAGGAGAGCGGGCCGCGGGTCTTCGGGTACTGGGCCGAGGAGGTCGCCGACGAGAAGGACGCCCGCCGCATCCGGGAGCTCGGCGCGATCGGCGCCGCCGGGGACCTCTTCGTCGACGGCTCGCTGGGCTCGCACACGGCCTGCTTGCACCAGCCGTACGCCGACGGTCCGGCCGGGCGCACGGGCACCGCCCACCTCGACGCGGCGCGGATCGCCGCCCACGTCACCGCCTGCACCGAGGCCGGACTGCAGGCAGGTTTCCACGCCATCGGGGACGCGGCGGTCTCCGCCGTGGTGGAGGGGGTCCGGGCCGCGGCCGAGAGCCTCGGGGCGTCCAGGGTCCGGGCCGCCCGGCACCGCGTGGAGCATGCCGAGATGCTCACCCCCGAGACCGTCGCGGCCTTCGCGGAGCTGGGCCTCACCGCCTCCGTGCAGCCCGCCTTCGACGCCGCCTGGGGCGGCAAGGACGGCATGTACGCCGAGCGGCTCGGCGCCGAGCGGGCCAGGACCCTCAACCCGTACGCGGCGCTCCTGCGCGCCGGTGTGCCCCTGGCGTTCGGGTCCGACAGCCCGGTGACCCCGCTGGACCCCTGGGGCACGGTACGGGCCGCCGCCTTCCACCGCACCCCCGAGCACCGGATCTCCGTACGGGCCGGCTTCACCGCCCACACCAGGGGCGGCTGGCGGGCCGTCGGCCGTGACGACGCGGGGGCCCTGGTTCCCGGCGCACCGGCCGACTACGCGGTCTGGCGCACCGACGAACTGGTGGTCCAGGCCCCGGACGACCGGGTCGCCCGCTGGTCGACCGACCCGCGGTCGGGCACCCCGGGACTGCCCGATCTCACCCCGGGCGCCGACCTCCCGGTCTGCCTGCGGACCGTGGTCTTCGGACAAACTGTCTACGTAAGGCCGAACGAGTGACGTGCGGACATTTCGCACCGCCGATCGAGAACGTTCCCGTTCCGTCGTCACCTGCGGATCTTCAGCACTGACCAGGCGCGTTCCCCGAACGTCGCTGGTCAGCCGCGGGTCGGCAGGGGATTGACAGAACGCGCCCACCGGCCGGTAGGTTCGGCCGGGTCCACCACAGGACGCCCGACCGGTCGAACCTCCACGCAGTCGTCGAACGCCGCTGGGTCACGGGGCGGTGTGCCGCAGCGGCACACCGCCACTGACAGCCAGGTTCAGCGCCCGCGCCTCGGGGGCGAGGGAAGGTTTCAGCCGGACGGGGGTGCGACCCGGGTGGGGCCCGGACGTTCAGTAGACAACGGCTCCAGGTCGACCCGCAGCCAGCGGGTCCCGGGCCGGCCCGAAGGGCGCCGGGCCCCCATCCGTAGTGTTCCGTCGTGCGATTCTGTCCGTACTTTCCTCCTTCTGTCCGTGGCGGTGCCCACACCTGCCCGACCGTGTCGGCGTTCGGCCCCCGTGCGCTGGATATGGTGTGCACCTGCGGTACGGAACTGAAGGGGCAGTAAGTGAACGACGGCGGTCAGCGGCGATACGGCCCGCTCGGCAGGACCTTGGTGATCATTCCGACCTATGACGAGGCCGAGAACATCAAGCCGATCGTCAGCCGGGTGCGCGCCGCTGTGCCGGAGGCCGACATCCTGATCGCCGACGACAACAGCCCCGACGGCACCGGCAAGGTCGCCGACGAGCTCGCGGCCGAGGACGAACAGGTCCGGGTGCTGCACCGCAAGGGCAAGGAGGGGCTGGGCGCGGCCTACCTCGCGGGCTTCGACTGGGGCATCGAGCGCGGCTACGGCGTGCTCGTGGAGATGGACGCCGACGGCTCCCACCAGCCCGAGGAACTGCCCCGGCTGCTCACCGCGCTCAAGAGCGCCGACCTGGTGCTCGGTTCCCGCTGGGTGCCGGGCGGCCGGGTCGTCAACTGGCCCAAGTCCCGCGAGATGATCTCGCGCGGCGGCAGCACCTACTCCCGGCTTCTCCTCGGACTGCGGACCAGGGACGTCACCGGCGGCTACCGGGCCTTTCGCACCGAGACCCTGCAGGGCATCGGCCTCGACAAGGTCGCCTCCCAGGGGTACTGCTTCCAGGTCGACCTGGCGCGCCGCGCGGTCGAGGCGGGGTACCACGTCGTCGAGGTCCCGATCACCTTCGTGGACCGTGAGATCGGCGACTCGAAGATGAGCCGGGACATCCTGGTCGAGGCGCTCTGGCGAGTCACCTCCTGGGGGGTCGCCACGCGTACGAACCGGGTCCTCGGGCGCAGGACCACCTGAGCCGAGGCGGGCCGGCCGGGCACGTCGCGGCGCCGCCCGTGATCACCCCCCATACGCCGTTCGGACGGGCGTACGGGCACACTGGGGACCATGACGACCGGCACACCGCCCCCGCCCGCCCGCAGGCGCTCACGCGCCCGTACCTTCGTCCCGCTCGCCGTCGCCGCCTGGGCGGTGCTGGAGATCTGGCTGCTCACCGTCATCGCCGACGCGGCGGGCGGGTTCACCGTGCTGCTGCTCCTGGTGGCGGGGATCGTCCTGGGCGCGGCGGTGGTGAAGCGGGCCGGCCGCCGGGCCTTCCGCAGCCTCACCGAGACGCTCCAGCGGATGCCGGGGCAGCCCGGGGCCGCCGACGCGGAGCCCGTCGCCCCCTCGGCGGGCGGGGGCAACGGTTTCCTGATGCTCGGCGGGCTGCTGCTGATGATCCCGGGGCCGGTCTCGGACGTGGCGGGACTCCTGCTGCTGGTGCCGTGGATCCGTTCGGCGCTGGGCCGGTTCGCGGAGAGGTCGCTGGAGCGCCGGATGCGTGCCGCGTCTCCCGGCAGGCTCTCCGACGCCTTCCAGCAGGCCCGCATTCACCGTCCGGACGGAAAGGTCGTGCAGGGCGAGGTCGTCCGTGAGGACGGCGCACAGCGGGACTCCCGCCCCGATGACACCCCCCGGCCGCCGCTGACACCGTGATCCGCGCGGCGGGGCCTGCCGCGGCGCGGTCGGCCCCGCCGCCTGACCCGATCCGCGTCACGGCCGATGTCCGCGACGCGACAGAGCCGCGGGCCGTGGCACACATGGCGTGTGCCGCG
>NZ_JBIBYN010000004.1:450372-487445 GCF_043083325.1 Streptomyces sp. NPDC014734
GGGGGGGGCCCGCGCGGCGGCGCCGCCCCCCCCCCCGCCGCCCCGCCGCCGGGCCGCCCCGGGGGCCGCGGGCCGCGCCGGGCCCGGCCCCCCCCCCCCCCGGGGGGCCCCCCCCCCCCGCGGCTCTGTCGTACTGCGGTGTCGTGCGGTCAGGCAGACTTCCTGCTGTCCCGCGGATGCACGGCGATGTTCATGGCTCCGGAGCGCAGGACCGCCAGCCTCTCGGCCAGCACCTCCTCGAGCTCCTCGCGTGTGCGCCGCTCCATGAGCATGTCCCAGTGCGTACGCGCAGGCTTGCCCTTCTTCTCCTCGGGGCCATCCCCGTCCACCAGGAGTGCCATGGCGCCGCACGCCTTGCACTCCCACTCCGGCGGAATTTCCGCCTCTACCGAAAACGGCATCTCGAATCGATGTCCGTTCTGGCATGCGTACTCCACCGCCTGGCGCGGGGCCAGATCGATGCCGCGGTCCGTCTCGTAGCTGGTAACCACGAGTCGCGTGCCGCGGAGAGCTCGCTCACTCATGAATCGTGCCTCCCGGGCTTGTCGCCCACAGGACAGGTGTCGCTGTCGTCGTCATCCGGTCAACGTCCGGTCGGCCGTAAAGATTCCCGTCGCCGGTCATGCGTCGCCCGTCGTGCCGCTGCTTCTTCAGGGTTGGGGTACCCGCCGATGCCCGGTTTGTCACATCCGGTGGAAGTTGTCACCCAACGGTTCTGGTTCTTCCACTCGCAGTAACGGTCCTCCGGGCAGGCCAAAGGCGTACACTACCGGCCTTTCACTTCGACGTCTAAATCCGTTCCGGAACAGGATTCCCCGCGGCTGCCACGGCCCGGCGAACCGGCACCCTCGCGAGCAGTACGGAACCGATCACGAAGAAGATCACCAACGAGATGATCGCATCCCGGTAGCTCCCGGTCAGCTGGTACGCGATACCGAACACCAATGGCCCCAGCCAGCTCAGCCCCCGGTCGCTCATCTCGTACGCGGAGAAGTACTCGGCCTCCTTGCCGTGCGGCACCAGATGGGAGAAGAGCGAGCGCGACAGCGCCTGGCTGCCCCCGAGCACCATGCCGATGGCCGAGGCCAGGACGTAGAAGAACACCGGCTTCCCGGCGGGCAGGAAGTAGCCGGCGACGAGAATCAGCGTCCAGACGACGAGCGAGCCGAGGATCGTGCGCTTCGCACCGTGGCGCCGGGCCAGCCGGCCCATTCCCAGCGCGCCCGCCACGGCGAGCACCTGCACCAGCAGCACCGCCGTGATCAGCGTCGTCTGGTCGAGTCCCAGTTCCTCGGAGCCGTACACCGACGCCTGGGAGATCACCGTCTGCACGCCGTCGTTGTAGACGAGGTAGGCGAGCAGGAAGGAGAGCGTGAGCGGATGGCGGCGCATGTCGCGCAGGGTGGCCATCAGCTGGCGCCACCCGGAACCGACCGCGCCCTCGCCGCCGGGTGCCACCCGCCGGTCGCGCAGCCGCCGCAGCGGTACGAGGGTGAAGGCACCCCACCAGACACCGGCCGAGGCCAGACAGATCCGCACCGCGTCCGGCTTGGAGAGGCCGAAGGAGTCGTGCCCCGTGTACAGCACCAGGTTCAGGACGAGGACGAACGCGCCCGAGGTGTAGCCGAACGCCCAGCCGCGCGAGGAGACGGCGTCCCGCTCGTCGGGTTCGGCGATCTGCGGCAGATAGGCGTTGTAGAGCACCATCGACACCGAGACCGACGCGTTCGCCACGATCAGCAGGAACGCGCCGAGCAGATAACGGTGCCCGTCCAGGAAGAACATCCCGGTGGTGGCGGCTGCCCCCACGTAGGCGGCCAGCGCCAGCAGCGGCTTCTTGCGGCCCGTGCGGTCCGCGGCGGCGCCCACGATCGGCATCGTGATCACCGCGACCACGACGGACACCGAGACCGAGTAGGCGAAGAGGGACCCGGCGCGCACCGGTATGCCGAGCGGGTGCACGAATCCGTCGGCGTCGGCGGCCGCCTTGGCGATCGAGGTCAGGTACGGGCCCAGGAACACCGTCAGGACGCTCGTCGAATAGACGGAACAGGCGAAGTCGTAGAAGTACCAGCCCCGCTGTTCCCGTCTGCGGCTCACGGCGTCGGACGGGCCGTCCACCGGATCCTTCGCCGGCCCGGTGGCCTCCGCGGTCTCGGCACTCAAGTCGCTCCCCCTCGTCTCTCCCCGTGAGTCCCCGTGCACGACCGGCATCAGGCCCAGGCCCCGCGTTCGCTCAGTACCGTGCGCAGCGTCTCGATGTGATCGGTCATGATGCCATCGACACCGAGGTCGAGGAGCGCCGCCATCCGATCGGGTTCGTTCACCGTCCAGACGTGGACCTGGAGCCCGCGGGCGTGGGCCGCGCGCACGAAGCGGTGGTCGACCACCCTGATGCCGTTCTGGCGCTCCGGCACCTGCGCGCACACCGCGCCGGAACGCAGCGCCGCCGGGATGCCGTACGAACGCAGACGCAGGCCCAGCACCCCGCGCACGCCGTAGGAGGTGGCGAGCCGGGGCCCGGCCAGACGGTGGGCCGCGGCCACCCGGGCCTCCGAGAAGGAGCCCACGCACACCCGGTCCCAGGCGTTCGTCCGGCGGATCAGTTCGATCAGCGGGACCAGTGCGGGCCCGGCCTTGATGTCGACGTTCCAGCGTGCCCGCGGGAAGGCCTCCAGGAGCTCCTCGAACAGGGGCAGCGGCTCCCGGCCCGCCACTCTGGCCCGCCGCACCTCGCTCCACGGCAGCTCCGCTATCCGGCCCCGGGAGTCGGTCACCCGGTCCAGGGTCGCGTCGTGGAAGGCCACCAGGCGGCCGTCCGCCGTGCTGTGCACGTCGGTCTCGAAGTAGCGGTATCCGGCATCGGCGGCCCGCCGGAACGCGGCCGTCGTGTTCTCGATCCCGTCCGCGGCGCCGCCTCGGTGGGCGAAGGGGATCGTCGCGGGATGGTCCAGGTAGGGGTGGCGTACGGAGGTCACCGCGGCAGTATGGCCTGCCCCGGTGTCCGGCCGGTGACGGCGGTCTCGCCGGAGCCCGGCCCGGACGCGTCGTCCGGACCACCGGCGGAGTCGTCGCCGATCGCGAAGAGGCGCAGGAAGAACTGGGCGAGCGGGCCGATGGCCAGGGCGTAGAGCACCGTGCCGGCGCCGAGGGAACCGCCGAGCGCGAAGCCGGTCGCCACGACCGCCACCTCGATCAGCGTGCGGACCAGCCGGATCGAACGGCCGGTGCGCCGGTGCAGACCGGTCATGAGCCCGTCGCGGGGACCCGGGCCGAACCGCGCCGCGATGTACAGGCCCGTCGCGATCCCGTTCACCACCACGCCCGCGACCATCACGGCGATCCGGGCCGCGAGGCCGTGCACACCGGGCACGAGCGCGAGCGTGCCGTCCATGGCGATGCCGATGACGAAGACGTTGGAGACGGTGCCGAGACCGGGACGCTGCCTCATCGGGATCCAGAGCAGCAGGACGGCGGCGCCGACGACGATCGAGACGACGCCGATGGACAGTCCGGTGCGCCCGGCGAGCCCCTGGTGGAGCACCCCCCAGGGTTCGAGGCCGAGACCGGCGCGGACCAGGAGCGCCGAACTCGCGCCGTACAGCGCGAGACCGGCGTAGAGCTGGACCAGCCGTCGGGTGAGATGCGCCCCGCGAGGGGCGGGAGTGATGGACAAAAGTGCCCCCTGGTGTGGTGGAAGTGGACTGCCGCATGCCACTCTGTGGCAGGGGATCGGCCATCAACTATGGCCAATCCGAGGAAGGTGGACTGATTCGCATGGCTGAATGGACCTCGGCGGTCGGTGCGGCACAGCTCGCCCGGCAGCTCCGGGCCCAGCGCACCCGGCCCGCCGGACCGGGCGCCCGCAAGCCCCCCGCCTATCGTGCGCTGGCGGACGGCGTGCGGCTGCTCGTGCTGGAGGGCCGGGTACCGGTGGCGGCCCGGCTTCCCGCCGAGCGCGAACTGGCCCTCGCCCTGTCCGTCAGCCGGACCACCGTCGCCGCCGCGTACGAGGCGCTGCGCACCGAGGGGTTCCTGGAATCCCGCCGCGGAGCGGGTAGCTGGACCGCCGTGCCCGCCGGGAACCCGCTGCCCGCGCGCGGGCTGGAACCACTGCCCCCGGAGTCGCTCGGTTCCATGATCGACCTGGGCTGCGCCTCGCTGCCCGCCCCGGAACCCTGGCTGACCCGGGCGGTCCGGGGCGCCCTGGAGGAGCTGCCGCCCTACGCCCACACCCACGGCGACTACCCGGCGGGTCTGCCCGCGCTGCGGCGGATGATCGCCGACCGCTACACCGGCCTCGGCATCCCCACCATGCCCGAACAGATCATGGTCACCACCGGCGCGATGGGCGCGATCGACGCGATCTGTCACCTGTTCGCCGGCCGCGGCGAACGGATCGCGGTGGAGTCGCCGAGCTACGCCAACATCCTTCAGCTGATGCGGGAGGCGGGTGCCCGGCTGGTGCCGGTGGCGATGGAGGAGGGGCTCGGCGGCTGGGACATGAACCGGTGGCGGCAGGTGCTGCGGGAGGCGGCGCCCCGGCTCGCCTACGTCGTCGCCGACTTCCACAACCCCACCGGCGCGCTTGCCGACGAGGACCGGCGCCGCGCGCTGGTGGACGCGGCCCGTTCCGCCGGCACGGTCCTGGTCGTCGACGAGACCATGAACGAGCTGCGCCTCGACCCCGACCTGCCGATGCCGCGCCGGGTCTGCGCGTTCGACCCGGCCGGTTCCACGGTCCTCACCGTCGGGTCGGCGAGCAAGGCGTTCTGGGCCGGCCTGCGGATCGGCTGGGTGCGTGCCGCCCCGGACGTGATCCGCAGCCTGGTCGCCGCTCGCGCCTACGCCGACATGGGCACGCCCGTGCTGGAACAGCTTGCCCTCAACTGGCTCATGCGCACCGGTGGTTGGGAGGAAGCGGTGCGGGTCCGGCGCGAACAGGCGCGGGAGAACCGGGACTCGCTCGTCGCCGCGGTCCGTCGGGAGCTGCCGGACTGGGAGTTCTCGGTGCCGGGCGGTGGGCTGACCCTCTGGGTGCGCACGGGCGGTCTCTCCGGCTCCCGGCTGGCGGTGGCGGGGGAGCGGGTCGGGGTGCGGGTGCCGTCCGGGCCCCGGTTCGGGGTGGACGGCGCCTTCGAGGGGTATGTGCGGCTGCCGTTCACCGTGGCCGGGCCGGTCGCGGACGAGGCGGCGGTGCGGCTCGCCGCGGCGGCGCGGCTGGTGGGCACGGGGGCGGGTGCGGAGATCGAGGCACCGCGCACCTTCGTGGCCTGAGAGCCTGTCGGGTGGCCTCCGGCCGTGCGGCCACGTCCCGGCACGCACGCTTCCGGTGTTGCCGGAACGACCGGGCAGCTCCGCCACCGGGCCCTCCCGGTGCCCTGGAGCCGCACGCACCATGCCGCGTCCGCCTTCCGGCCGAAGGCCACCCGACAGGCGCGTAGCGATCCGGGCGGCCGGGCGACGGACCGGTCGCGTGCCCGCGCGGTGGGACGCCGCCGCGGCAGGTCCGCCGGTGCGGTGCGGCCGTGTGCCCCGCCGGTGCCCGGGGCGGCCGGCGAGCCGGTCCGTCATCCCCGCACGGCGCGGTATGCCGCAGGGTCGCCCGCCTTCACGGTGTCGTGGGCCGGCGCCGCGGCCGGGACGGGCGGCGACGCCGGATCCGGGACGCCCGCTCCGGGGGCCGGGGCCGTGTCGAGCGGGACGGCCGCCTCCACGGGCCGCGCCTCCACCGCGGGTTCGGCGGGGGCCTGCCGTTCGGGCAGCAGGGCGAGCACGGCCCGCCGCTGCGCCTCGTCGGTCTCCTCGTCGTACGGATCGGGGGTGGCCGGGACCTGGAGCCGCAGGACCGGCCCCGTGCCCAGGCGTGCGTACCCCCGGCCCGGAGGGACGTCCGGTGTCGGAGCGGTGTGCGGCTCCGCGCCGAGCACCGCCTCGATCTGCTCGCGGGAGCAGGGGCCGAGCACGACGCGGGCCCGGGTGTGGGCCCGTACGGATTCCCCGAGCCCGTCCAGGTCGTCGAACTGGTCGGCCAGGACCACCGTGACGTTGGCCGCCCTGCCGTGCCGCAGCGGCAGCCGGAGCAGTTCCCGGGGGTCGGGGCCGCCGTCGACGGCCGCCAGGTGGCCGAGCACCCCGGGCCGGTCCAGCAGGATCCAGAGCGGGCGCCTGATGTCGTCGGGGACGGGGTGGCCCGCCTGCCGGGCACGGTTCGCGGTGATCAGCCGCCGCTCGGTCTCGTTGGCCGCCCATTCCAGGGTCGCCGACGCGCCGTCCGGGCCGCACTCCACCGCCAGCACGCCGTCGCGTCCGGCGAGGCAGGCGTAGTCGCCGGTGCCGTTCCCCTCGACGATCAGCACGTCCCCGTGCTGGAGCGCCTGCAGGGCGATGGAACGCATCAGGGTGGTGGTGCCGCTGCCCGGCGTGCCGACGATCAGCAGGTGCGGTTCGGTCGACCGGGCGCCGGTCCGCCAGACGACGGGCGGCGCGTCCCTGGTCGCGCCGCCGTCCGTCACGGGAACGGTGCGCTGCACCGCGTCGGCGTCGGTGAAACCCAGCACCGTCTCACCGGGCGCGGTGACGAAGCGCTGGGCGCCGACCGAGGTGGGCAGCGGGTCGAGCACGCTCATGACGAGATGGTTGTTCTCCTCGTCCCAGACGAAGCGGTACTCCCGGCCTCGTCCCGACTTGGCGTGCAGCAACTGCTCGATCCGGGCGCGGGAGGCGGCCTCGCTGTCGGTGAAGTGGGCGGGATAGGCCACCCGCAGGCGGGTCGGGCGCCCGTCGTCGTCGAACGCGTGGTCACTGAACGTCTTCGTCCAGTCGCCGCCGTGGGCGAACAGCGGATCCGGGTCGTCGGCCACGGAGAAGTACGGCACGAGCGCTTCGTACAGGGTTCGCAGCCGCCCCGTCCCCGCCTCGTCCGGTCCGGTCCGCACGGGGGTGCGTTCCCGTCCCTTCCAGGCCGCGGCGCCCATCACCGAGACGAGGGTGATGATCGATCCGTACGGGATCATCGCGACGACGAAGGCGCAGGCCGCGACGACGAACAGCGCCGGGCCGCGCCTGTCCTTGGGCGTCGCGGCCCACTTCTGCCGTCCGGCTCCGGCCAGCAGCCGCAGACCGCGGGTGACGGTGATCAGCGGTTGGAGGACGTCGGTGGCACTGTCGGTGGCCGTGCGCGCGAACTCGCGACTGCGAGTGATCGAGGCGCTGCCGCTGCTGAGGATGCGGGGGAGTGGTCGCCGGGCCACGTCGGTCTCCTGAACCTGAAGGGGGAAGCGGTCGCGGACGGTCAGAACTTGATCCCGCCCAGGAGGCCGGCGAGGCTCGCGCCTCCCGCGGTGATGCTCGGTGCGATGGCGGTGCCCGCCAGATAGAACCCGAACAGGGCGGTGACGAGGGCGTGCGAGGCCTTGAGTCCGTCCTTCCTGAAGAACAGGAAGACGATGATGCCGAGAATGACGACGCCTGACATGGACAGGATCATGAGAGTTCTCCAGATCGGTGGGAGGGTCACCATGAGTCCTTCCAGGTTCACCGGAAGTATCTATGCGGTAAAAGTCGCATTCGGGTGAAAAGTCGTTATTTTCACTTGAACGGCCGACAGGGGGCGACAGCCGGACGGAACGCCCGACGCACCGCGGGCACGGCCGCGGGCGGGTGTGATCCTCGCCGCGACGGGGCCGGGCCATTCGCGCCGCCGGGCAGTACTCTGTCGGTTCATTCGTGCGCCCGGCGCACAGCTCAGCAGGTCAACAGTGGTGAAACCGGTCAAGGAAGGCGGTCCGTGCGATGAGTGAAACCCCCGATCCCGAGGTGGTCGAACTGGCGACGAAGGTCTTCGACCTGGCCCGTCGCGGCGAGACCGACACGCTCGTCGCGTACGTCGACGCGGGCGTGCCCGTGAACCTCACCAACGACCGGGGCGATTCGCTGCTGATGCTCGCCGCCTACCACGGCCACGCCACCGCGGTCACCGCCCTCGTCGAGCGCGGCGGCGACCCGGACCGGGCCAACGACCGCGGGCAGACGCCGCTCGCCGGGGCCGTCTTCAAGGGCGAGGACGCGGTGATCGAGGCACTGCTCGCGGCGGGCGCCGACCCGGCCGCCGGAACGCCCTCCGCGCTGGACACCGCCCGCATGTTCGGCAAGGCCGACCTGCTGAAACTCTTCGGCACCCGCTGACGGGGTACGCGGTAAATGTGGTCGCGGTGGCGAAATGACTGGGTCATCATGACGTCGCGGGCCCGGTCCGGGCCAACGACGAGAGGCAGAGGAAGATGCTCTACACCAAGCGGAAGACGGCGGTCGGTCGATCATGTTGCTGCGCGGCGTAGTGCCCCACCCGGCACTTGGAACTGCACAGTCCCGGTTGCGTCGACAGCTTGATGTGAGGCCTTTCCATGTTTGATCCGTTCATAGCGCCGAGCGGCACCCTGCTCGGCCTGCTGCAGAGGGGCCGCGGCGACGGCACACTCCACGCGCTCGCCGCACCGCGCCCCGAGGCCCTGGCGGCCCTCAACCACTGCGTCCTGAGCGACCCCCGCCACGACTGGCAGGTGGAGAACCGCTCCCTCTACTACGCACGCCTGTACCTCGACCTCGACGGCGGCACCGAGGAGATCGAGCGGCACCTGTGCGATCCCGAGGACCACCTCGACACCGACGACTCGCGCACCGGCCTGGCCCTCGCCGTACTCGGCCACCTCGCCTCGTACGGACGCGACGACGCCCTGGCCCTGCTGCGGCGGTACGCCGCGACCGGCTCCAACTGGGCCTGGGCCCTCGACGAGCTCGCGCTCCGCGACGACGACGCGGGGCTCCGCGCCCTCGCCGAACCCGTGCTCGGCCGCTTCCCGGCCACCGAGGCGGGCGATGCCGAGCTTGCCGTCGCCGTACGCGACGCCTTCGAACCGCGCCCCTGGCGCCTGTGGGCCGACGACCCGCGCGAAACGGTCGGCACCCGGGTCAGGGCCGCCTCCGAACAGGGCTCCTTCGACCGCTGGCAGCGACAGATGCGCCCCGGCGGCCCCCGCCCCGGCTGGAGCGTCCAGGCCGTCTTCGACTGGGCCCAGCAGGGACTCGACCGCGGCAGCGCCCTCCACGTCCCGGCCGCCCGCTGCCTCGGCGCCGTGGCCGGGCCCGAGGACCGTCCCACCATCGTCGAGACCGCCCGTCGCGGCCCCGAGGCCGCCCGCTGCGTCGCCCTGCACTACCTTGCCGAGGCCGCCGACCCGGCCGTCCTCGACCTGATCGAGAACGCCGCGGCCGACGTCTCGCGCACCGTCGCCGACGCCGCGGTCGCCGCCTTCGAGCGGATGTGCGGCGACGCGGCGGTGGAACGCGCCAGGCGCTGGGCCCGACGGCCCGACGCACTGGGCGCCTGCGCGTCCGGAGTGCTCGCCTGCCGCGGCTCCGCGCAGGACAGCACCCTGGTCCTCGGCGCGCTCCGTGACGCGGTACGCGGCGACGGCCCGGACGCGCCGCGTCTGTGGACCCTCGTCGACGGCACCGGCCGCCTCGGCATCGCCTGCGCCGCGCCCGTACTGCGCCACGTCTACCGGGAGACGTCCTCGTCGCACCTGCGCGGCCGGGCGGCCCGCGCCCTGGCCGCCACCGACCCCTCGTTCGCCACCGGATTCGCCGTCGAATGCCTGTGGGACTGCGAGGAGACCACCCGGGAGGTCGCCGCGCTGCACGCGGAGACCGGCGACATCAGGGTCGCCGAGCGACTGCGACGGCTCGCCGCGGACCCGGCCGAGGAGGCCGAGGTGCAGACGGCGGTGCGCAGCAGGATCGGGCCCGACACCCCCACGCCCTGAGGACCTGCCGAACGACCTCGGACCGGGCGGACACGGTCCGGCCGCTCACCCGTCCACGCCGAGCCCCGTCGCCGACGTGGACGGGCGACCGGTACGGGCGGCCCACCAGGGGGGAATCGGCCACGGCGCGTCCGGCCCACCCGGGGAATCGGCCACGACGTGTCCGGCCGTCGCCCTGCCGCCGTCGTCCGCGCCGCGTCAGTATGGAGGAATGACCGGACGCTGGGAGTTCTGGATCGACCGGGGCGGGACGTTCACCGATGTCGTGGGCCGGGCCCCGGACGGACACCTCGTCACCCGCAAGCTCCTTTCCCACGCCCCGGACCGCTACCGGGACGCGGCAGTGGCCGGAATCCGGGCACTGCTGGGTCTGGGTCCCACCGAACCGGTCCCCGCCGACCGCGTCGGCACGGTGAAGATCGGCACCACCGTCGCCACCAACGCGCTGCTGGAGCGACGCGGCGAGCCGACCGTCCTCGTCATCACGCGGGGCTTTCGCGACGCGCTGCGCATCGCCTACCAGAACCGGCCCCGCCTCTTCGACCGCCGGATCCTGCTGCCCGAGGCCGTCTACGACCGGGTCGTCGAGGTCCCCGAACGGATCGACGCCCGCGGCCGGGTCGTGACACCGCTGGACCGGGACGCGGTGGCCGAGCGGCTGCGGGCCGTCCGGGCCGAGGGCCTGCGCAGCGCGGCCGTCGTCCTGATGCACGGCTACCGTCACCCCGAGCACGAGACCGCCGTGGCCGCCGAGGCCCGCGCGGCGGGCTTCGCGCACGTCAGCTGCTCGCACGAGGTCAGCCCGCTGATCAAGCTCGTACCGCGCGGCGACACCACCGTCGTCGACGCCTACCTCTCGCCGATCCTGCGCCGCTACGTCGACGCGATCGCCGACGAGCTCCCCGGCATCCGGCTGATGTTCATGCAGTCCAACGGCGGACTGCGGGAAGCCGCCCACTTCCGGGGCAAGGACGCGGTGCTCTCCGGACCCGCGGGCGGCGTGGTCGGCATGGTCCGCACCTCCGAGCAGGCCGGATTCCACCGCGTCATCGGCTTCGACATGGGCGGCACGTCCACCGACGTGTCGCACTGCGCGGGCGAGTTCGAGCGCGAGCTCGGCACCCAGGTGGCCGGTGTCCGCATGCGCGCCCCCATGATGAGCATCCACACCGTCGCGGCGGGCGGCGGCTCCGTCCTGCACTTCGACGGCGACCGCTACCGCGTCGGACCGGACTCCGCGGGCGCCGCCCCCGGACCCGCCTGCTACCGCCGCGGCGGACCGCTGACCGTCACCGACGCCAACGTCATGCTCGGCCGGATCCAGCCCGCCCACTTCCCGGCCGTCTTCGGGCCCGACGGCGACCTCCCGCTCGACGCCGACCTCGTCCGCCGCCGCTTCGAGGCCCTCGCCGACGAGGTGACCCGCGCCACCGGTACCCGCCGCACGGCGGCCCGGGTCGCCGCCGGATTCCTGGAGATCGCCGTGCTCAACATGGCGAACGCGGTCAAGAAGATCTCCGTGCAGCGCGGACACGACATCACCCGCCACGCCCTCACCGGCTTCGGCGGCGCCGGGGGGCAGCACGTCTGCGCGGTCGCCGACGCCCTGGGCGTCGACACCGTCCTCGTACCGCCCCTGGCCGGAGTGCTCTCGGCGTACGGCATCGGTCTCGCCGACGCCACCGCCATGCGCGAGCGGTCCGTCGAGGCGGAGCTCGACGACCAGACCCTGACCGCGGTGAAGGAGCTCTGCGACACCCTCGCCGAGCGCACCCGGGCCGACCTGCGCGCCGACGCCATCCCCGACGAGGCGATCAGCACCCGCGCCCGGGTGCTCCTGCGCTACGCGGGCACCGACTCCGCGCTGCAGGTGGACCTCGACGGCACGGCCGCCATGACCCGGGCGTTCACCGACCGCCACCGCGCGCGCTACGCGTTCACCATGGACAAACCCCTGGTCGTCGAGGCGGTGTCGGTCGAGGCGACCGGGGCGTCCGGCCGGCACCGGCCGCCCCCGGCCGCACACGCGCCCCGCGCCGGCGAGCCGCCCCGGCCGCACGACACGGTACGGATGTACGCCGAGGACCGCTGGCAGGACACCCCGCTCCACCGGCGCGAGGAACTGCGCCCCGAGTCCACCGTGACCGGCCCCGCCGTGATCGCCGAGGCGGACGCCACCACCGTCGTCGACCCCGGCTGGCGGGCCGTCCTCGCCGGGACCGGCCACCTGGTGCTCACCCGGGTCCGCCCGCGCCCGGACCGCACCGCCGTCGGCACCCGGGTCGACCCCGTCATGCTGGAGATCTTCAACAACCTCTTCATGTCGATCGCCGAACAGATGGGCGTGCGACTGGAGAACACCGCCCACTCCGTCAACATCAAGGAGCGCCTCGACTTCTCCTGCGCGCTCTTCGACGCGGACGGCAACCTGATCGCGAACGCCCCGCACATCCCCGTCCACCTCGGCTCCATGGGGGAGTCCATCAAGGAGGTGCTGCGGCGCGACGACGGCACCATGCGCCCCGGCGACGCGTACGCCATCAACGACCCGTACCACGGAGGCACCCACCTGCCCGACGTCACCGTGGTGACGCCGGTGTTCGACGAGACCGGTGACGGGCCGCCCGAACTGCGGTTCCTCGTGGCCTCGCGCGGACACCACGCCGAGATCGGCGGCATCACCCCCGGCTCCATGCCCGCCTTCAGCCGGACCGTCGACGAGGAGGGGGTGCTGTTCGACAACTGGCTGCTGGTGCGCGACGGCCGCTTCCGCGAGGCCGAGACGCGCGAACTGCTCACCACCGCCCCGTACCCCTCCCGCGACCCGGACACCAACCTCGCCGACCTCCGCGCCCAGATCGCCGCGAACGAGAAGGGAATCGCGGAACTGAGGCGCATGGTGGACCAGTTCGGCCCCGAGGCGGTCGCCGCCTACATGGGACACGTGCAGGACAACGCCGAGGAGTCCGTCCGCCGGATCGTCGCCACCCTGCACGACGGCTCCTGCCGGTACGAGACCGACAACGGCGCGGTCATCCGGGTCGCCCTCACCGTGGACCGGGCCGCCCGCGCCGCCGTCGTCGACTTCGCGGGCACCTCGCCGCAGCAACCGGGGAACTTCAACGCGCCGAAGTCCGTGGTCATGGCGGCGGTGCTGTACGTCTTCCGGACGCTGGTCGCCGACGACATCCCGCTCAACAGCGGCTGCCTCAAACCCCTGGACGTCAGGATTCCGGAGGGCTCCATGCTGGCGCCCGTCCACCCGGCGGCCACCGTCGCGGGCAACGTGGAGACCTCCCAGGCCGTCACCGGCGCCCTCTACGCGGCGCTCGGCATCCAGGCCGAGGGCTCCGGCACCATGAACAACCTCACCTTCGGCAACGACCGGGTCCAGTACTACGAGACCGTGGCCAGCGGCTCCGGCGCCGGTGACGGCTTCGACGGCGCCGACGCCGTCCAGACCCACATGACCAACTCCCGCCTCACCGACCCCGAGATCCTCGAATGGCGCTATCCCGTGCTGCTGGAGAGCTTCCGCGTGCGGGAGGGCAGCGGCGGCCGGGGACGCCGGCACGGCGGGTGCGGCGTGGAACGACGCCTGCGCTTCCTCCAACCGGTCACCGTCGCGCTCCTGTCCGGCCACCGCCGCGTCCCGCCCTACGGCATGGCGGGCGGCGAACCCGGTGCCCTCGGCGAGCAGTACGTCGAACGCGCCGACGGCCGGACGGTCACTCCGCTGCGCGGATGCGACACGGCAGAGCTGGAACGGGGCGACGTCTTGGTGCTCCGCACACCGGGCGGCGGCGGGTACGGAGCACCGGGACCGGACCCCGGCGGCGCCCGGCCCTGAGCCTGCCGGCCCCCGCCCGGGAGGCACGGGCGCTTCTGCGCCGTTTCGACCGTTGTCGGTGCGAGGACCTAATCTGTGCACCGTGACTTCGCCTGCCTACACGGACAACGCCGTGCCCCAGCCCGGCGCGGGGCCGAGGCCCGCACCGGGCCCGGCCGCCGACGAGGGTCTCGCGCGGCGGCTGCGCGCGCTCGCCTGCACGGCGCCGTTGCACGACCTCGACGCGCGCAAGGCGAACCTGGCGGGCGAGTACACCGTCTACGCGATGGCCGAGGTCGCCCTCGCCGCGATCGACCTCGTCACCCTCAACATGGACTTCGACACGGGTGCCGACCACGACCAGATAGTGACCAGACTGCTTCCCCGCGTCGCCGCCCAGGCCCCCGACCGCCCGGCCGCCCAGCACGAGCGCGTCGCCCGCTGGGTCCTGGAGAACCTCATCAACGTCGGCAGCGTCGACCGCGGATTCCGGGCGGTGTACGGCACGTTCGGCGCCGACGGGCTGTACGTCCGCCGGGACTACGACTTCAAGCTGATCGAAGAAGTCCCCGGACACGGCGGCACGGTCTACCTGCGTGCCACCGACGAAGCGGTCAACGTCCTGGTCGGCGCCCTCGACACGGACGTCACCAGTGCCCAGATCGCCGCCGAGGTGAAACTGGAGGTGCTCATCAGCCGGGGCCGCCTCGCGGACGCCCAGCTCGCCGCCGAACAGGCCCGCTACCGCACCGTGCAGTACGCCGAGACCCTCCGCAAGACCCTGGACGCCACCCGGCGCAACGTCCGGGCCGTCGACTGGCTCAACACCGTCCCCGACATGATCGCGGAGGCGCTCGACCACGTCGCCGACCGCTACCGCCACGAGAACGCGATCCTCACCAACATCCGCAAGGCGCGCGACGAGGCCGAGGACCCCGAGCACAAGCGCCGTGCCGCCGAACTCGTCGACATAGTCAAGGACTGCATCCGCCGCCACACCCAGCTCCAGTCCCGTCTGCTGGAGGCCGGGCCCCTCTTCCGCGCCGAACAGGACCGGCAGGCGTTCGCCGCGCCCACCGCCCGCACCGGCCTCGACCTCTACGGCCAGCTGATCGCCCCGCTGCTGCCGCTCCCCGTCGAGGAGGCCATCAGGGTCACGGACGCGTTCTTCGCCCGAGGCACCGGACTGCGCACCCCCACCTCGGTCCGGGTGGGCGATCTCGTCGACCTGCTGCTCACACCGCCCCAGGAACGCGAGCACCTGGGCGCCGAGATGCCCGACCCCGACCTGATCGCCACCCCGGACGACAGCCGGTTCAGCGAGGAACAGCTCGCGAGCGCCATGGAACTCCTCGACCTGGAGCACGACGCCCCGCGCAGGCTGTCCGGGATCCTCGCCGAGGCCCGGCACCGCGACCCGGACCTGCCCTACCTGGTCGCCCTCCTCGCGGTGCACGCCGCCAGCCCGCCCGTCGGCACCGCCTACCGCCAGGGAGAACAGCGCCTGCTGTTCTCCGTCGACGACGGCACGCCGCTCGACGACCCGGAATTCGGCGGCGCCGACCTGATAGTGGGCACGGCCCTGCTCGACGCTGCCGGGATGGCCGCGGACCGCTCGGAGGCGTCGTGAGCGACCCCCTCCGGCTGCCGCCCGCGACCTGGACCGCGCGGGCGACACGCCGCACCGGCCGGCGCCGCCCCGCCCGCGCCCCGAGCGGCCGGCGGACGTCCCGAGCGGCCGCCGTACCCGGCCGGCACACCCGACGGACCGTGCCGCGCCCGGCCGGCACCGCACACCCCGGCACCACCGGCCCCGAACCGAAGACCTTCCGTACCGAGGAGCGACCGTCGTGAGCGACCGCCACGCACAGCACGCCGACGCGTGGACCGAGCCGATCACCGCGTCCGCCCCCGACAGCACGGCCGCGGCCGACCCGGCCAAAGCCGCCGCCCCGTCCGTCACCCCGGCGGACGCCGCCGACGCCGCCCGGCTCGTCGCCTTCGGCCTCCAGCCCAAACTGCTGCCCGCGCGTGACGCCGAATACGCCGAACTGCTCCGCCGCTACCGGGAGGAGCCCGCCTTCGCCCGGCTCGCCGACGCGGTGGCCACCGGACTCGGCCTGGTCGTGCTGGAGGTGTCCACCCGTGCGGGCATGGCCGTCACGGCCGGTGAGGACTCGGTGTTCGCCGTCCGCATGGGCGACTACGCCCGGCGTGCCTCCCCCGACTCAGCCGACCGCTTCCTGCACGGACTCGCCCACCTCGCCGTCGCCGCGATGGCCTTCCCGCGCCCCGAGGACCTCGCCGACGACTCCTACATCGGCCGGATCACCGTCAACGGCGTCGACACGTTCGTGCGCCAGGCGTGCCACCGTCTGGAGGAACGCGCCGAGGAACACGGCGACAACACCGACCCGGCCACCGGCGCCCCCGGACTGGAGGCGGCCTGGCGGATCTACGCCCGCCGCAGCGCCACCGGAGCCACCAAGGACGCCCGGAGACTGGCCGGCTCCACCACCGGCATCGTCGGCAAGGCCGTCGCCTTCCTCACCGACTCCGGCTTCCTCCAGCGCACGGGCGACGACGCCGGAGGCGCCTACCGGACCACCGCCCGCTACCAGCTCCAGGTCCGCGACATGGCCGGCGCCGCCGCCATGTCCGAACTGCTGGAACTCGGCGTCGTACCGGTCACCGACGGAACGGCGACACTGCTGCCGCCGCCCGGCACCGACGACCTGGAGCTGGTCGCCGACGCCGGCCTGCCCTTCCACGCCTGACACCCCCTCTCTCTCCCCCCACGCCAGCACACCTTCCCCCCGCTTCCCGAACGACGAGAGTCCGCCGAAATGTACGAGCTGTCCCGGGTCCGTCTCTACTCCATCGGACCTGCCGGCGCACGCTACGCCGACACCGTGCTCGACCTGCGCGGAGTGGGCGCCCCCGTGCCCCGCCCCGCACCGGCCCAGGCGGAGTTCTTCGAGGAGGAGCCGGTGGGGCCGCCGCGCCGCCCGGCCCCCGCGGGGGTGCTCTTCCTGGAGAACGGCGGCGGCAAGTCGGTGCTGCTGAAGCTCATCTTCTCGGTGATGCTGCCCGGCCACCGCAACACCCTCGGCGGCGCCAGCTCCGGAGTGCTGCGCAAGTTCCTGCTCGCCGACGACTGCGGCCATGTCGCCCTCGAATGGCAGCACACCCTCACCGGCGAGTGCGTGGTCGTCGGCAAGGTCAGCGAGTGGCGCGGCCGCCAGGTCTCCAACGACCCGCGGAAGTTCGCCGAGGCCTGGTACTCCTTCCGCCCCGGCCCCGGCCTGAGCCTGGACTCCCTGCCGGTGGCCGAGGCCACCTCCGTGCACCGTCCCGCCGAGGGCTCCTCCGGAGCGCAGGGCAGACGGCGCACGATGAAGGGGTTCCGCGACGCCCTGACCGAGGCCGGCAAGTTCTACCAGCACCTCGACGTGCACTGGGAAGAGATCCACGACCGCTGGAACGAACACCTCGGCGCCCTCGGCCTCGACCCCGAACTCTTCCGCTACCAGCGCGAGATGAACGCCGACGAGGGAGAGGCGGCGGGCCTCTTCGCGGTCAAGAAGGACTCCGACTTCACCGACCTGCTGCTGCGCGCCGTCACCGACACCCGCGACACGGACGGCCTCGCCGACCTGGTCGGCGGCTTCGGCAACAAACTCGGCCGCCGCGCCGAACTGACCGCCGAACGCGACTTCACCGCGGGCTCGGTCGATCTGCTCGGCCGGATCGTGGAGGCCGCCGGGACCCGCGCCCGGGCCCGCGACATCCACGCGGGCGCCGAACGCCGCACCCGGGTGCTCGCCCGCAGGCTCGCCGCCCGCGCCGGTGAGGAACGCGCCCGCGCCGCCGGACTCGCCCAGCAGGTGACGGCCGCCGCGCACACCGTCACCACCGCCGAGGAGGCCCGCGGCCGCAGCGCCCTGATCGCCGCCGAACTCGCCTACCGGCACGCCTCCCTGGCCCTGACCGCGGCGGAGAAGGCCGCCGCCGCCCAGCGCCGGGAGCTCGGGGACGCCCGCACCCTGCACTCCGCCTGGCAGGCCGCCGAGGCCGTCCTGCGCCACCGGGCCGCCGCCGACCGCTCCGCCCGCGTCGCCGCCGCCATCCGCGAGGCGGAACGCGACGCCGCCCCCGCGCTCGCCGCCCGCGCGCAGGCGGCCGCCGAACTCGTACGGGCCCTGCACACCGCGGCCGAGACCGGCGAGAACCTCGCCAACGAGGAGGAGGCGCGCTCCGACGCGCTCCAGGAGGTGGGCGAGACCGCCCACCGCGACGCCACCACCGCCGCCACCGAGGCCCAACGGGCCCGCAGCGAGGCCGGACACCTGCGCCAGCGGCTCGCGGAGGTCGAGCAGGAGACGGCCGAGGCGGTACGGGCCGGCTGGATCGACGCCACCGCGCCGGACGCCGACCCGGCACGTGCCGCGCTCGCCGCGAGCGACGCGGAACAGACCGCCGTCGCCGCCTGGGACACCGCCAGGGAAGCCGCACGCTCGGCGGCCGAACGGGCCAGGGACGCCGCGGCGGCCGAGAGCCGCGCCGAACTCGCCGCGGCACGCGCCGCCGACGCCGCGCAGGCCGCGGAGCAGTCCTACGAAGCCGAGCACCGGGCCGCCGAGTCGATCGCCGCCGAGCACCGCCTCGCCGAACTGCTGGGTCTGCCCACCGCACCCGGCAACGGCGTCCCGAGGCCCCGCAGCGGAGCCGGGGGAACGGGGCCGGACGGTGCCGACGCCGGACGGGGCGCCGACCACGGGGGCCGTACCGGCCACCGCCCGGACGGGAACGGCCCGCAGGGCGGCGGCGAGCACCCCGACCGGTCGGCCCCCGGCGCTCACACCGTCACCTCCGAAGAACACGGCGGTCGCCAACAGCCCCTCACCGCCGCGGAATTCGACCGCGGCGCCGACGAACTGCGGGAGCTGCTCGACCAGTCCATCGCCTCCGCCGAACGCCGCCTGTTCGAACTGCGCACCGCGGCCGCCGACGACGCCCGGATCCTCGGCGCCCTGGGAGACGGCGGACTGCTGCCGCCCGGTCCCGACGTCCTGGCCACCGTCGAGTACCTCGGCGAGCACGGCATCCCGGCCCTGCCCGGCTGGCGCTACCTCGCCCAGGCCGTCGACCCCGCCGACCACGCCTCCGTGCTCGCCGCCCGGCCCGAACTCGTCGACGGCGTGGTCATCACCGACCCCGACTCGCACGCCCGCGCACGGGAGGTCCTGGACGGGGCCGCCCTGCTGCCCCGTTCCGCCGTCGCCGTGGGTACCACCGCGGCACTGCTCGCCCCCGTCCCCGCCACCGGCCCGGCCACCGGGACCGAAGGCGTGTTCCTCGTCCCGCCGAACCCGGCGATGCACGACGAACACGCGGCGGACGAGGAACGACAGGCCCTCAGGAGCCGGGCCGCCGCCCGCGACGAGGACATCCGCACGCTCGCGGCCCGGCTCGCGGGCGACCGCGGCCTCGCCGCCCGCATCGGTTCCTGGCGGGACGACTGCCCACCCGGCATGCTCACCGAACTCGCCGAGGCGGCCCACGGCGCCCGCACCGCCGCCGAGACGTCACAGGCCGAACTCGCCGAGGCCCGTACCGTGCGCGCCGAGGCCGACGAGGCGGCCGCGGACACCACCCGGATCCGCGACGAACGCCAGGAGGCCGCCCAACGCGCCCGCCGCGCCGCCGACGCCCTCGCCGGTCTCGCGTACCGGCTGCGCGAACGCTCCGCCTGGCAGGCGAAGCTGCGCGAACTCACCGACGAGGCCGCCGAGTCGGAGGCCCGGGCCACCGTCTGCCTGGAGCGGGCCCGGGCCGCCGACGAGGACCGCCGGGCCGCCCAGCGCGCCGCCGACGACGCCCGCCGTACGGCCCGCGCGCTGCGCGCCGAGCGCGCCGAGATCGCCGGCGCGCCCGAACACCTTCCGGAGCCCGACGCGGATGCCCCGCGCCGCGCCCTGCCCGCCCTGCGCGAGGCGTACCGAACCGCGTCCCAGCTGTACGAGAAGGTGGGCGTCGGCGCCGACCTGCGTGCCGAACAGGCCCGCGCGGAGGGCGACGAGAGCGCCGCCCTCGCCGAGCTGGACCGGCTGACCAACAAGGTGCGCACCCGCGCCGGCCAGCTCCTCGAAGGCACCGACGGCGCCGACGGCCCGTCCCGGCAGGCCGCCGCCGCCCGTGCTGAGTCCCTGGTCCAGCTCCTGGAGACCCGCGCCTCCACCGCGAGCGAACAACTGGGCCGACTGCGCGGCGAGGCCGAGCGGCTGGCCCCGGCCGACGGTGAGAGCCACCACACCGAACTGCCCGACGAACGGGTCCCGGCCGACGCCGAACACGCCCAGGCCCTGCTGCGCACCGCCACCGGCGAGCTGGCCGCCGCCACCGCGACGCTGGACACCGCCCGAGCCGTCCACGCCGAACTGCTGCACGCCCACCGCGGCGCCGAGGACTCGGCGGGCGGCTTCGACGAGACCGCGGCGCTCCTGCGCGACCTCCTGCGGGACCACGGCGCGGACGACGACACCGAGGCCCCCGAGCCGTACCCCGGCGGCCTCGATGAGGCGCGGCAGTCCGCCGCCGAGGCCCGTCGCTCGCTGCGCGGCTGCGCCGCGGACCTGTCCACCGCCGAGAGCGCCGTCCGGGAAGCGAGTGACGTCCTCGTACGGCACGCCAACTCCACCCGGTACGAGCAGGTCCGCACGCCCGCCCGCCAGCAGATCCGTGAGCTGCCCGCCGCGGCACTGCCCGAGCACGCCGAGAAGTGGGCCGCCGCCTTCGCCCCGCGGCTCCGTGTGCTCACCGACGAGCTGGCCCAGTTGGAGCGCAACCGCGACTCCATCGTGGACCGGCTGCGCGGCCTCGTGGAATCGGCGCTCACCACCCTGCGCTCCGCCCAGCGGCTCTCCCGGCTGCCCGAAGGACTGGGGGAGTGGTCCGGTCAGGAGTTCCTCCGGATCCGCTTCGAGGAACCCGACCAGGCAACACTCACCGAACGGCTCGGCGAGGTCGTCGACGAGGCCACCCGCGCCGCCCTCAGGAAGAACTCCGACCTGCGCAGGGACGGCATGTCGCTCCTGCTGCGTGGGGTACAGGCGGGTCTGGAACCCAGGGGCGTCGCCGTCGAGATCCTGAAGCCGGACGCCGTGCTGCGCGCCGAGCGCGTCCCGGTCGGCCAGATGGGTGATGTGTTCTCCGGCGGACAACTGCTCACCGCCGCCATCGCCCTCTACTGCACGATGGCGGCACTGCGCAGCAACGACCGGGGCCGGGACCGGCATCAGCACCGGCACGCGGGCACGCTGTTCCTGGACAATCCCATCGGCCGGGCCAACGCCACCTACCTGCTGGAGCTCCAGCGTGCTGTGTCCGATGCGCTCGGCGTGCAGCTCCTCTACACCACCGGACTCTTCGACACCACCGCACTCGCCGAATTCCCGCTGGTCATCCGGTTGCGCAACGACGCGGACCTGCGTGCCGGGCTGAAGTACATCAGTGTGGAGGAGCACCTGCGCCCGGGGCTGCCGCAGCAGGACCCGAACGGCGAGACGGTGCACGGAGAGATCACCGCCACCCGCATGTTCAAGCGCACCGCCGCACCGGCCGACGCGGTTCGGGCCGCTCCTCAGATCCCGCCCGGCGCGTAGGCTCCGCGCTTCTCGCCCGGCCCGCTTCCGTCCGGCCCCGAACATCCCGGACGGAAGCGGCGGGTGGGGCCGGAGACCGGTTTCGTACCGGCGTGGGACGGTCCCGGCGGTGCTCAGGCCCGCGAGAGGCTGTCGCGGCTGTCGCCCGCTCGGCGCCGACGTATTCGGGCATCGACGCGCCGCGCGGCCCGCGCGGCCCGTCGCGCCCTGCGCCGCTCGCGGCGCAGCCGTCGTGCGGAGCTGCTCGGCGAGGACACCACACCGTGGCGCTGGTTCCAGACCTGCCGGGTGATCCAGACGTCGAGCACCGACCAGGTGGCGACCACGGTGCTGCCCACACTGCTCAGCACCATGGGGAAGGCCAGCCAGGAATCCGCGAGGGTGCACAGGAAGGCCACCACCGCCTGGATGATCGTCAGCGACATGATGAGCACGGCGCGCACCGCGGCCGTACGGACCGGGTCAGGCATCCGCCAGCGGGTGGCGGGCTCCTCCACCCACAGCTGACGACGTGGGACCCGCGTCCCGCGGGCGGCCGACGGCGCCGCCGTCGCGGCCCGCGCCGACGGCAGCCGGCCCCGGCGTTCTTGCGTATCCAAGGACTCTCAACTCCCCACCACTGTCCGACTTCAGGGTTGCTGCCCGGCATGTGCCGTCGCTACGCGGGCGGATCGGACCGTCCTGCCCCGAGTGCTCCCCTTGCTCCCGTGCTCTCCCGCGCTCCCGTGCTTCCCCTGCCCCGTACAGAGAGACGAGTGAACGGCTGAGAAGATTCCCCCGACCGCGCGTCAAGCGAAGAATTCCAGCCAACTGCCCTACCGAACAGTGTGATGTGCTGACGGGTCTCTTCTGCCGTTTTCGCGAAATTCATTGCCCGGAATACCGGGACAACTCGTGATCATAGCCGGGGAGTCCGGCCGAAAAACATCCCATACATCTCTTCGAGTTGTCTGTCCGCCAGTAGTAGGCTCTCGCCGTTTGTTGACGTAACGCGACCCCTCGCCCCGTGGGGTCGGGCTGGGGGAGGCCGTGCGCTTTCGCGGGAAGTCCATCCGCAGGAAGATCGTGGCGCTACTGCTGGTGCCGCTCGTCTCCCTCACCGGACTCTGGGGATTCGCGACGTATCTGACCGGGCGCGAGGCCCGCCATCTGATGCGGGCCAGCGCCGTCGTCGAGAAGATCGGTCATCCCCTGGAGGGCACCGTCCGTGCCCTTCAGGACGAGCGCCGTCAGACCCTGGCCCTGCTCGCCGATCCGAGAGCCTCCAACGCCGCGCCGCTGCTGCGGCGCCAACGTCTGGCCACCGACCGCGCCGTGTCGGACGTCAGGGCAGGCGTGCAGCACAAGGACATCCGTGACGCCCTGCGGTCCGAGGACGCATCCCGGCTGAACTCCCTGCTCGGCACCGTCGAGGGCCTCGAAGCACTGCGTGATTCGGTCGACAAGCGCACCATCGACCGCTCGAAGGCGATGGAGTTCTACAACCGCCTCATTGACCCCTGCTATCGCTTTCTGACCGGTCTCCGCACGATGGAGAACGTGTCGATGGACAAGCAGGTCCGCGCACTCGCCGGTATCTCGCGCGCCCGCGAAATGCTCGCCCGCGAGGACGCCCTGATCGCCTCGTCGCTCATCGCCGGACGGCTCACCGGCGGCGAACTGCGTCAGGTCTCCGATCTCGTCGCCCAGCGCAAACTGCTCTACGAGATCAATGGCGAGATGCTTCCGGCGGCGGAACGCCAACGTGTGGAGCGGTACTGGTCGAGCCCGGACAGCGAAGCGCTGAGGACCGCGGAGCGCACCCTCGTCGACGCCGGTCCCACCGAGGACCCGCGCGTGGTCGACGCCGAGCGCTGGCAGCAGGTGGCCCAACCGGTGCTGAACCGGCTTGCCGACGACTCCACCGAGATGAGCGACCGTTTCCAGGACCGGGGCAAGCCGGCCGGTTACAGCGTCCTGGTCAAGGCCGGGGTGGCGGGCGTGCTCGGTTTCCTGGCCCTGCTCGGCTCGGTGTTCGTCTCCGTGCGCATCGGTCGTGAACTCATCCGTGACCTCTCCAGACTCCGCAAGGACGCCCACGAGGTCTCGGGCATCCGCCTGCCGAGCGTGATGCGCAGACTCGCCGCCGGCGAGCAGATCGACGTCGAGACCGAGGCACCGCACCTCCAGTACGAACGGGACGAGATCGGCCAGGTCGGCCAGGCGCTCAACACCCTGCAACGCGCCGCCGTCGAGGCCGCCGTCAAGCAGGCGGACATGCGGCGCGGCGTGTCCGAGGTCTTCGTGAACCTCGCCCGTCGCAACCAGGTGCTCCTGCACCGGCAGCTGACGCTCCTGGACGCCATGGAGCGCCGCACCGAGAACACCGACGAACTCGCGGACCTCTTCCGCCTCGACCACCTGACCACGCGCATGCGACGCCACGCGGAGGGGCTGGTGATCCTCTCCGGCGCCGCCCCGTCCCGCCAGTGGCGCAAGCCGATCCAGCTGATGGACGTGGTGCGGGCGGCAGTCGCCGAGGTCGAGGACTACGAGCGGATCGAGGTCCGCCGGCTGCCCCGCATCGGCGTGGGCGGTCCCGCCGTCGCCGACCTCACCCATCTGATCGCCGAACTCCTGGAGAACGCCACGGTCTTCTCGCCCCCGCACACCGCGGTCCAGGTGCTGGGCGAACGCGTCTCCAACGGGTTCACGCTCGAAATCCACGACCGCGGTCTCGGCATGGCCCCCGACGCCCTGCTCGACGCCAACCTGCGGCTCGCCGAGACCCCCGAGTTCGAACTCTCCGACACCGACCGGCTCGGCCTCTTCGTCGTCAGCCGTCTCGCCCAGCGGCAGAACGTCCGGGTATCGCTGCAGACCTCGCCGTACGGAGGCACGACCGCGGTCGTCTTCATCCCCGCCACACTGCTCACCGACGCCCCGGAGACACACGGCACCGGCTTCCGCCTCGACCGACGCTCCCAGAAGGCGATCGGCGCAGCCGGCCGGGCACCGGGCGACGGCAAGGGCTCCGCGGAGTCCGTGCCGGACCGCCGGGCCGCGGGCAAACCCCCGGGCCTCGCCCCCGTTCCCACCGGCATCGTGGACCCGGCCCTCCTCGACGGACCTGTCGAGCTCGAAGGCCCGGTGGAGACGATGGACTTCGGGAACGATCCGCTGCTCGATCCGTTGCTGGGCGGTGCCGCCGATCTCGACGAGGCCGAGAGCGCACGCGGTGGCATCTTCCGCGCCCGCGACCTGCGGCGCGACGACGAGCGCGAACAGCATCAGCAGGCGTCCGGCCCGTCGGGAGGCACCCCGGGCGGTGTGAGGGCGACGCGCCCCGCCGGGCCCGTGCCGCTGCCCCGTCGCAAGCCGCCGACCCTGGTCGCCGAGAACGGCCGCCGGGTCGACGCGGCGGGCCGTGCCCACCTCGCCTCCGCCGAACGCGGCTCCGCGCGCCGCCCCGCCGACGGCCCGGCCGCCGACGTCGCGAGCCCGCCGCCGGCCTCCGGACCGCGGCCTTCCGCGCCGCGGCACCCCACTGAACCCCGGCAGCCCACCGGCTTCCGGGAACCCACCGAGCCCGCGCCGCCGACGGCACCGAGTCCGTCCCGCGAGACGGTGGGCGGTCTGCCCCGGCGCGTCCGGCAGGCAAGCCTCGCCCCGCAACTCCGCGAGGTCGACGGCGACCGCGATGCCGAGCCGGCCCGCAGGGGACCGGATCCGGACTTCGAACGCGACGCGGAGGAGGTGCGCAGCCGCATGGCTTCGCTCCAACGCGGCTGGCAGCGCGGTCGTCGGCAGAACGCCGAGGACGTGGCCGGCCCCGGTGACACAGCACAAGGAACCACTCCCGGAGGGGACGGTCGATGACCGCACCGAACGCCGCAGCAGCCCACGCCGAACGCCGGGGCTCCGGCCAGCTCAACTGGCTCCTCGACGAACTCGTCGAACGCGTCGCCACCATCCGCAAGGCGCTGGTGCTCTCCAGCGACGGCCTCGCCACCGGCACATCGGCGGAACTGACCCGCGAGGACAGCGAACACCTGGCGGCCGTGGCCTCCGGATTCCACAGTCTCGCCAAGGGCGTCGGACACCACTTCGACGCGGGCAGGGTCCGTCAGACCGTCGTCGAGCTCGACGAGGCGTTCCTCTTCGTCACCGCGGCGGGCGACGGCAGTTGTCTCGCCGTGCTGGCGGACGCCGACTCCGATGTCGGTCTGGTGGCCTACGAGATGACGCTGATGGTCAAGCGCGTCGGAGCACACCTGGCCAACACGCCCCGGACGACCGGTCAGACCGCCGGGGGGTGAGCGAACGGCATGAGCGCTGACTCCTCCACACCGCCGGCACCGCACACGGACCCGCAGGCGTCGCGCTGGTACGACGCGGACGCGGGGCCCGTGGTCCGTCCGTACGCGATGACCCGGGGCCGCACCAGCAGCGCCTCGCGCCATCGCCTCGACCTGATCGCGGTCGTCGTCCCCGAACCCGCGGCCGACGACCCCGGCCGGGACCAGACGCTCTCGCCGGAACATGTGGAGATCGTCGAACTCTGCAGTGCCATGCCCCAGTCGATCGCCGAGCTCTCGGCCGGCCTGGACCTTCCCGTCGGAGTGGTCCGAGTCCTGGTCGGCGACCTCGTCGAGGACGAGCTCGTGCACGTGACCCGTCCCGTTCCGCCGGCCGAGCTGCCGGACGTGAGCATTCTTCGCGAGGTGATCAATGGCCTTCGGGCGCTCTAGCCGCAGCAGGCGGCCCGTTGATCCCGTCACCCTGAAAATACTGGTGGCGGGCGGCTTCGGTGTGGGCAAGACGACCCTGGTCGGCGCGGTCAGCGAGATCCGGCCGCTGCGTACGGAGGAGAGGCTCAGCGAGGCGGGCCGTCCGGTGGACGACGTGGCGGGCGTGGAGGCCAAGACGACCACCACCGTGGCCATGGACTTCGGGCGGATCACGCTCCGCGAGGACCTGGTGCTGTACCTCTTCGGCACCCCCGGACAGGATCGTTTCTGGTTCCTCTGGGACGAACTGGCCCAGGGCGCGCTGGGTGCCGTCGTGCTCGCGGACACCAGACGGCTTGAGGACTGTTTCGCGGCGGTCGACTACTTCGAGCGGCGAAGGATTCCGTTCGTCGTGGCCGTCAACTGCTTCGAGGGCGCCGAGCTCTTCGCCACCGAGACGGTGCAGGCGGCACTGGACCTCGATCCCGAGGTACCGGTGCTCATGTGCGACGCGCGCGATCGTTCCTCCGCGCGCGACGTGCTGGTGAAGGTCGTCGAGCACGCGGCGGACCGGGCCGAGCATCCCCGCCAGCCCGCGACGACGTAGCGGACCCCGCCGCGCCCGGACGCGGTGCCCGCAGGGCGGCCCGTACCCCCGCCGACCGGGGTACGGGCCGCGCACTGCCGCCTGGCGGAGCACGGATTTTTCTCCCGGTGCGACGCGCCGTCAAGACCGGTGACGGCGGACGCCGCTCACGCCCCGCACGGAGGCGTCAGGCGGAGGCGGTGACGGGCGGCGTCCCGTGCTCCGGGAGGCGAGGCCCGTCGGCCCGTCACGGACGGGGGTTGTCGGCGAGCCACGTGGCAGCGATCGCCGCCAGCTCCCGGTCGCGCCCCGCCAGCATCATCCGGATCATCTGCACGTCGCCCCGCAACGACCAGGCGGGATGGCCGAACGTGGCCGGGTTGTTCTTCTCGATCAGGAAGTGAGCGGGCCACGCGGTCCCGTAGCCGATCAGCGGCAGGGCCGCCGCGTACCGCTTGCGTCCGCGAGCCAGGCCGTAGGCGGTGACCGCGAGACCGGTGAGGGTGCCCGTCAGATGGACCCAGCGCGTCGCGGCCCTGGAATGCATGGCCACGTAGTAGGGCCAGAATTCCTCGTACGAATCGAACGTCTGTTGTGGCATAGGGGCACCGTAATGCTTCGGACGGCGACCGGAAACGGCCGAGCCGCGTCGGAAGACGCACGTCCGCGGCGGCCGGGGCCCACGGGGGAGGTCCCGGCCGCCCTCCTCTACGCACGTCCGTGCCCTGCCAACGCGCTCGGCGTCACCGGAAAGTCGAAGTACGTGTCCGGGAACGGCTCCGGGCGGAAGGTGTAGTGCCACCACTCCTCGGCCAGATTCACGAAGCCCGCCTCGGCGAGCGTGCTCCTGAGGAACTGCCGGTTCGCCCGCTGCTTTCCCCGGACGCGCGGGTCGTCGGTGTGGGCGAGCGTGTCGAAGCAGTCGAATCCCGTGCCCATGTCCAGGGAGTCGTCCGGGAAGCGGTGGCCCCGCGGCGCGTAGCAGGGTGCGAGCTCCTTGCCCGGTTCGTAGGGACCGGGCGGCGCCGCGGGCAGCCGGACCACCGTCAGATCCACCGTGCTGCCGCGGCTGTGTCCGGACTTCTCCGCGATGTAGCCGTCCGCGAACAGCCGGGTCTTGTCGACCCGTGGATAGAACTCCCCCTTCATGGCCTGGTCGTCGAGGTCCTCCGCCCAGCGCACGAACTGGTCGACCGCCCGTTGCGGCCGGTAGCAGTCGTACACCTTCAGGGAATAGCCCCGGCGCAGCAGCCGGCTCTGCGCACGGTGCAGGGCCCGGGCCGCCGGCCGGGTGAGGACGCAGAGCGGTTGCCGGTAGCCGTCCACCGGAACGCCCATGAAGTTGTGCGCGGTGGGATAGCGCATTTCCTGGATGATCGTCGGATCCACCGAGCGCAGTGCGACGAACGCGTCGGGGGCCTTCGGCCCGTGCGCCGCCCCTGCCTCGGGTGCGGTGACGGTCATGAGGAGGAGGACGGAGGCGGCAGCGGCCACCAGGACGCGGAGAGCGGAAGCCATTCCTGTCATGGCCACATAATCCAGGAGCGGGGGAGCGGACGGCGGGCGATCGGATACAGTCCGCGGGTGTCCGCGTTCACACACAGCCCCGAGAAGCCGGTCAAGGACTCCCACTGCGGCAGCTGCGGGGCGCCGTACGCGGACCGCGGCACCTGGCCCCGGGTCTGCGCCGTCTGCGGCGACCGGGCCTACCGCAACCCCCTGCCCGTCGCCGTGGCCCTGCTTCCGGTCACCGACCGGGACGGCACCGGCCTCGTCGTCATCACCCGCACCATCCGGCCCCGGCTCGGCGGGATCGCGCTCCCCGGTGGCTTCATCGACCACGACGAGGACTGGAAACACGCCGTGGTACGTGAACTCCGCGAGGAGACCGGCATCGAGGCGGAACAGCGCGACGTCCGCCTGGCCGACGCCCTCAGCGACCCGGAGGGACACCTGCTCCTCTTCGGGCTCCTCCCCGAACGCCCGGCGTCCTCCCTCCCGCCCTCCCTGCCGACCGACGAGACCGCAGGCTTCCACGTCCTCCGGGCACCCGCCGAACTCGCCTTCCCGCTGCACACCCTCGCCGCCCGCTCCTGGTTCGAGGGCCGCTACCGCTGACCCCGCCGGACCGTCCCGCGCCCCCCGGCCCGGGCCCCGAGCACAGGACGCACCCACGACGTGCCGGGGCCGGGACAGCCGTCACAACCCACGCACGCGCACCGGCCGGCCCACCGGCCCCTCCACGCCCTCGCGCTCCACCACGACCCGCCCGTCCACCAGCCGCGTCGTGTACCGCTCCACCTCCGCGCGGCCCCGGTCGTCACCCGTGTCCAGGACCACCAGCCCCCCTCCGCCCCGCCCCGCGCCCGGAGCCCAGACCTCCAGCTCCACACCCCCGTCCACGTCCCGCACCGGCAGCACCGACCCCGCTCGCGCCAGCACCGGCACCCGCGACAACGGAGCGTCCAGCAGCACCTGCCCCGGCCCCTCGTACGCCTCGCCCGTCGCCGTGTCGTACCACCGGCCCCGGGGCAACCGCACCGCCCGGCGATCCGCACCGGGCTCCAGCACCGGCGCCACCAGCAGCGCGTCCCCCAGCAGAAACGCGTCCTCGCACTCGCGCAACGCCCGGTCCCCGGGAGCCCCCCACCACAACGGCCGCATGTACGGCGCCCCGGTCAGCGCCGCCGACTGCGCCAGCGTCTCGAAGTACGGGCGCAGCCGCTCCCGCTCAGTCATCGCCGCCCTCGCGCAATCCAGCGCCCGGGCCCCGAACTCCCACGGCTCCCGCCGGCCCGCGTCCATCGCCGCATGGGTCCGGAACAGCGGCAGATACGCGCCGAGCTGGAACCACCGCACATACAGCTCGGGCGAGGGCGCCCCGTCGAAACCGCCCACGTCCGGCCCCGAGTACGGCACCCCGCACAGCCCGAGCCCCAGAACCAGCGCCAACGAGGCCCGCAACCCCGGCCAGCCCGTCCCCACGTCACCCGACCAGGTCCCCCCGTACCGCTGCATCCCCGCCCAGCCCGAACGCGAGAACAGGAAGGGGTGCTCCCGGGGCCGAAGCCGCCGCAGCCCCTCGTACCCGGCACGTGCCATGGCGAGCCCGTACACGTTGTGGGCCTCGCGGTGATCGCCCCCGCGCCCCTCCAGACAGTGCCGGGCCGAGCGCGGAAGCGTCGGATCCCCGAACGCGGCGAACGACACCGGCTCGTTCATGTCGTGCCACACCCCGGAGAAGCCCTGCTCCAGCCGTTCCGCGTACAGCCCGCCCCACCACTCCCGCACCTGCGGATCGGTGAAATCCGGATAGACGCACTCGCCCGGCCACACCTCCCCGCGCACCACCCGCCCCCGCGCGTCCCGGACGAACGCCCCGCGATCCCCGACCGCCGCACCCGTGTCGAACACCGCGTACCCGGGCTCGGCCTTCACCGCGGGATCGACGATCGACACCAGCCGCACCCCCTCCTCCCGCAGCTCCTTCGCCAGACCCGGCAGGTCCGGGAAGCGCTCGCGGTCGACGGTGAACACGCGGTGCCCGTCGAAGTGGTCGATGTCCAGATGCAGCGCGGACAGCGGCAACCCCCGCTCCCGGTACCCGGCCACGATCCGGCGCACCTCCCGCTCGCTGCCGAAACCCCAACGGGCATGCTGCGCACCCAGCGCCCACGACGGCGGCGGCACCGGCGCGCCGGTGAGCGCCGTCCACCCCTGCAACACCCTGGCCGGCGTGCCCGCCATCGCCCAGCACCGCAGCGGCCCGCCCTCCATCCGCACCTCGCACGTCCCCGGCCGGTCGTGGCCGGACCCCGCACCCTCCTGCCCCTCGCGCAGCGCCACCCGCCCCGACCAGCTGTTGTCGTGGAACACCAGATGCGTGCCCCCGTCGGCGACCACCAGCTGCACCGGCATCGTCAGGTACAGCGGATCGTCCCCCGGCCCGAAACGCCCACCGGGATCGGTGTTCCACAGCCGGTACACACCGTCCCGCAGCCGCGGCCCGGACGCCCGCCCGCCGAGTCCGAAGAACCGGGCGTCCGCGGGCACCTCGGAACGCTGCACCCACCGGGCGTCCCCACCCGCGACCGGTTCCCACCAGCGCGGCGGCAGTTCCCGCCGGAGCACCACCCCACCCGGAGTACGCAGCTCAACGGCCCCGTGCCGCGACACCGCGAACGTCAGCCGCTCCGAGACCACCTGCCAGCCGCCCTCCTTGTCCGGCTCCAGCACGGCCCGCGGATCCGCCTCGGGCACCGCACCGGCCACCGCGTACGACGGCAGCGGCCCGGCCCCGTCCCAGCTCCAGAACACCGCGCCCCCCACCGCGACCCGCACCCGCAGCTCCGACCGCGCGAACCGCACCACACCCCCGCCCGGCCCCGGCTCCGCCCTCACCACGGGACCCGGCACCCGCGCCCGCTCCGCGCCACGACGCGGCAGCGCCCGCGCGTCCGCGCCCCGACGGCGCAAGGCCGACCGCACCATGCGCAGCCCCCGTACCGAACCGAACATTCTCACCGAGCGCACCAGGTCACGAGCTTCCATGCGGCTCACCCTGCCATCCGACGGGGCGGGTGCGGGCTCCGTTCAACTTCCGTTCACCCGTGGCCGGACCACATATCCGGACACGCGGCCATGGGCGGCCGACCCTGGTGCGAAAGACGATCACGTGGCATCGTCCGTGAGAGCCGCCGCACGCGCACACTCCGGCGCGCGCGCCCCACGCCCACCCCGCGTACGCAGAGCCAGGGAGCCGCCCCATGACCGCAGCAGCCCACGAAGCCCCCCTCTGGCAGCCCGGCCCCGAGCGCATCGCGGCCGCCGCCGTCACCCGCTTCCAGAACTGGGCGGCCGGGCAGTACGGAGCACCGGCCGAAGGCGGCTACGAGGCGCTGCACCGCTGGTCCGTCGAGGAACTCGACACCTTCTGGAAGGCCGTCGCCGACTGGTTCGACGTACGGTTCTCCACCCCGTACGCATCCGTCATCGGCGACCGCGCCATGCCCGGCGCCCGGTGGTTCCCCGGTGCCACCCTCAACTACGCCGAACACGCCCTGCGCACCGCCGAGGACCCGCTGCGCGCGGACACCCCCGCACTGCTCCACGTCGACGAGACCCACACCCAGGCCGCCATCTCCTGGTCCGAACTCCGCCGCCGCGTCGGATCGCTCGCCGCCGAACTCCGCGCGCTCGGTGTCCGGCCCGGCGACCGGGTCAGCGCCTACCTCCCCAACATCCCCCAGGCCGTCATCGCCTTCCTCGCGAGCGCCGCCGTCGGCGCCGTCTGGACCTCCTGCGCCCCCGACTTCGGAGCCCGCAGCGTCCTCGACCGCTTCCAGCAGGTCGAACCCGTCGTGCTGTTCACCGTCGACGGCTACCGCTACGGCGGCAAGGAACACCACCGCGCCGACACCGTCGCCGAACTGCGCCGCGAACTGCCCACCCTGCGCGCCGTGGTCCACATCCCGCTGCTGGGCACGGACGCCCCCGAGGGAGCCCTCGACTGGTCCGCCCTCACCTCCGCGGACACCGAGCCGGTCTTCGAGCCGGTGCCCTTCGACCACCCGCTGTGGGTCCTCTACTCCTCCGGCACCACCGGACTGCCGAAGGCGATCGTCCAGTCCCAGGGCGGCATCCTGCTGGAGCACTTCAAACAAATCGGCCTGCACTGCGACCTCGGTCCCGAGGACCGGTTCTTCTGGTACACCTCCACCGGCTGGATGATGTGGAACTTCCTCGTCTCCGGCCTGCTCACCGGGACCACGCTGGTCCTGTACGACGGCAGCCCCGGATTCCCGGACGTCAGCGCCCAGTGGCGGGTCGCCGAACAGACCGGGGCGACCCTGTTCGGCACCTCGGCCGCCTACGTCATGGCCTGCCGCAAGGCCGACATCCATCCCGGTCGTGACCTCGACCTCTCCCGGGTCCAGTGCGTCGCCACCACCGGCTCACCGCTCCCGCCCGACGGATTCCGCTGGCTGCACGACGAGGTCGGCGACGACCTGTGGATCGCCTCCGTCAGCGGGGGGACCGATGTGTGCAGTTGCTTCGCCGGAGCGGTCCCCACGCTCCCCGTGCACATCGGCGAACTCCAGGCGCCGTGCCTCGGCACGGACCTCCACTCCTGGGACCCCGCGGGCGAACCGCTCATCGGCGAGGTCGGCGAACTCGTCGTCACCTCACCCATGCCCTCGATGCCGATCCGCTTCTGGAACGACCCGGACGGCAGCCGCTACCGCGACAGCTACTTCGACATGTACCCCGGCGTCTGGCGCCACGGGGACTGGATCACCCTCACCGAACGCGGCTCGGTCGTCATCCACGGCCGGTCCGACTCCACCCTCAACCGCCAGGGCGTACGGATGGGCTCCGCCGACATCTACGAGGCCGTCGAACGGCTCCCCGAGATCCGCGAATCGCTCGTGATCGGCCTCGAAGAACCCGACGGCGGATACTGGATGCCCCTCTTCGTCCACCTCGCCGAGGGCGCACGGCTCGACGACACGCTGCGCGACAGCATCAAGCGCACCATCCGCGAGAACCTCTCCCCGCGCCACGTCCCGGACGAGGTCATCGAGGTACCCGGCATTCCCCACACCCTCACCGGCAAGCGCATAGAGGTTCCGGTCAAGCGCCTGCTGCAGGGCACGGCCCTGGCCAAGGCGGTCAATCCCGGATCGATCGACAACCTCGAACTCCTCCACTTCTACGAGGACCTCGCCCGCAGACGTCGCTGAGCGCCACACTGTCAGTACCCCTGATTACTCTGAGTGAGCAATGTTCGTCAGCGCACTGGGGGAATCACATGGCGTACGGCAGGAAGACCCGGCACACCGAACACAACGAACACACCGAGACCGTCCGGCCCGCCGGCCCCCGGAGCCGCGGCCGGACCGGCACGTCCATGCGACGCACGCTGCGCCGCGAAGCCCCCAGCACGATCGGGCTGCTCGCCGACGAGCGGGACTTCGCGGCGATGCGGCACTACCGCAGCTTCACGTTCGACGACCACGCCGTCTATCTCCGGCAGGTCGAGAGCCTCCTCAGGTCCCTCGCGGCGCAGGGGATGCACACCAGGGTCGCGCTCTTCGACCCCGAGGAGTACGTGGAGTTCTGCTCCGAATCCGACATCGCCCCCGACGACCCCGCGAGCCGCAGCCGGTTCACCGCCGAGATCGCGTCGGCCGGTGCCACCGTCGCGTACACCGGCCAGCCCATCGACGACCTGATTCCGCTGCTCGTCGACCGCGCCGTCCGCCACGCCACCTGGGAGTACGCCACGATGACCCTGGCCGGCCTCGGCGCGTGCGCGGACTGCGGCCAGGACATCGGCCGCGCCGCCTTCGACCGGGCCTCGCATCTGCTGCTGCGGCTGCTGGAGACGGCCGGTCCGGGCACACATCACCTCGTCTGCTCCACCCCCGCCGACAACGAGCACCTGTTCGCCGTGCTCCACACCGAGCGCGACACCACGGGTCCCGTCCGGCTCGCATCGACGGAAGGGGCCGAGTTCGTCACGGTGCTCGCCGTCGGCGTCGCCCTCGAAAAGCCCGGTGGGGTCGTACTCCGAACGAGCAACCCCCGTGTCCCGGACCGGGTCCACGGCTGGCGGCTGGACCGCGGGGCCCTGGTCCCGCTCACCGCCGGCGAGGTCTTCAGCGCCTACTGCACCGACGCCGACACCGGGGAACCCGTCGCCCCGGAGCCACGGGTGGAGTACTGCGCGGGCTTCGATCTGCGCGCGGACGAACCGGAGGACCACCACTGAGGGAGCACCACTGAGACACCGAAGGGGCTCCCCGCCACCACCGGGCGGGAAGCCCCTGTTCCTCCGTGCGAAGCCGCGGGACTACTCGCCCGACAGCACCGCCTGGGCGGCAGCCCGTGCCTCTTCCGCCGAGTCGGCAGCACGCGCGGCGGCGGCGGCGCGCTCGCACTGCGCGAGGGTGTGCTTCGCCAGCGTGGCGCGAACGTAGGGAATGGACGCGGCACCCATCGACAACGACGTCACACCCAGACCCGTCAGGACACAGGCGAGCAACGGATCGGAGGCGGCCTCACCGCACACACCGCAGCTCCTGCCCTCGGCCCGGGCCGCCTCCGCCGAGAGCGCCACCAGATCGAGCAACGCCGGCTGCCAGGGGTCCTGGAGGCGGGACACCGCGCCCACCTGGCGGTCGGCGGCGAAGGCGTACTGCGCGAGGTCATTGGTGCCCAGCGAAAGGAACTCCACCTCCTGCAGGATCGAACGCGCCCGCAGTGCGGCGGACGGAATCTCCACCATCGCACCGAACTTCGCCCCCAGCCCCGCCTCGCGGCAGGCATCGGCGAACGCCCTGGCGTCCGTACGGTCGGCCACCATCGGGGCCATGACCTCCAGGTGGACGGGCAGGCCGTCGGCCGCCTTCGCCAGCGCGGTCAGCTGGGTGCGCAGCACCTCGGGGTGGTCCAGCAGACTCCGCAGCCCGCGCACGCCCAGCGCCGGATTCGGCTCGTCCGCGGGCGTGAGGAAGGCGAGCGGCTTGTCGGCGCCGGCGTCCAGCACCCGCACCACGACCCGTCCTTCGGGAAACGCTTCGAGCACCGCCCGGTAGGCCGCGATCTGCTTCTCCTCCGACGGCGCCCGCTCGCTGTCGTCCAGGAACAGGAACTCGGTACGGAACAGCCCCACGCCCTCCGCACCGGCCTCGACCGCCGCGGGCACGTCTCCCGGCCCACCGACATTGGCGAGCAGCGGGACCTTGTGACCGTCGGAGGTCGCGCCGGGACCGGTCGAGGCGGACAGCGCGGCCCTGCGCGCGGCAGCGGCACTCTCCATCTCCGCGCGCTTCTCCGCGGTGGGCTCGACGAAGATCTCCCCGGTGCTGCCGTCCACCGCGATGACGGTCCCCTCGGCCAGCTCACCGGCGCCGGGGAGCGCGACCACCGCCGGTACACCGAGCGCCCGGGCCAGAATCGCGCTGTGGCTGGTCGGCCCGCCCTCCTCGGTCACGAAACCGAGGACCAGGGCGGGGTCGAGCAGCGCGGTGTCCGCGGGCGCCAGGTCCCGAGCGATCAGTACGTACGGCTCGTCGCTGTCCGGCACACCGGGCATCGGCACGCCGAGCAGGCGGGCGACGATCCGATTGCGCACGTCGTCGAGATCGGCGACCCGTCCCGCGAGGTACTCACCGGCGTTGGCGAGCAGCGCGCGGTAGGCGGCGAACGCGTCGTAGACACCGCGTTCCGCGGTGCTCCCGACAGCGATACGACGCTCCACATCCGCGATCAGCTCGGGGTCCTGCGCCATCATGGCCTGGGCTTCGAGCACGTGCTGCGCCTCGCCCCCGGCCAGATTGCCGCGTGCGATCAAGTCGGCCGCGACAGCTTCCACCGCCTGACGGGCGCGCCCCTGTTCGCGCTCCGCCTCCTCGGCCGGAATCCGCTTGGCCGGCGGTTCGAGCACCGCCGTACCCATGTGACGTACTTCGCCGATCGCCACCCCGTGGCTCACGCCGACGCCTCGCAGCGTTGTCTCCATGTCACCCGTCTCCGATTGGGCGGTGGTCCCTGCCTCCGCGTTGGATATGCAGTCGGCCGTCATGGTGCCGAGCTCCCGTCAGTGCCAGCCGAACAACGTGTCGCCGATCTTCAGATCCCCGTCCTCGCGTACCTCGAAGAGGGACTCGGCGGTGGCTTCCAACGCCACGACGGGACATACGGGGGACTTGCCCGCCGCCTCGACGCCCGCCGGGTCCCAACGCACGATCGCCTGTCCGCGCGTCACCGTGTCGCCCTTGTTCACGAGCAGCTCGAAGCCCTCGCCGTTGAGCTGAACGGTGTCGATACCGAGATGAACGAGTACGCCATGTCCTTCCCCGTCCACGACGACGAACGCGTGCGGGTGGAGGGAGACGACGATGCCGTCGACCGGGGCCACGGCCTCGGACGGCTCGCGCACGGGATCGACGGCGGTTCCGGGCCCCACCATCGCGCCGGAGAAGACCGGGTCGGGCACTGCGGCGAGTCCGATGGCACGCCCGGCAAGAGGGGACGTCACAGTGGTCATGGGGAACCTCCCAGGGGTGGAGCTTGAATGGCGCCGTCGGGGCCTGCGGACGACGGCGTGCTGTTCAGCAGCGTAAGTCATGAGAAGTTCCGGTTCCGCCCGAGTACTGACGGTTCGCGCCACCGGAAGAACACAGCAAACGATTTGCCTCGGATCCTCGTCACCTGTAGGGTCATGTCCCTGCCTTGCCCGCCGCGAATCGGATTCGATCCGAGTTCGCCCCATGGGTCGGCAGCGACTTCTCAAGCCAGGACTTCACCTTGATTCAGCATCCGCATGTCTGCGGGGGCCGGTCAGGGAAAAGGAAAAGGCCTGATAGAGTCGGACTCGCCGGAAAGGGAAACGCGAAAGCGTGGAACTGGAAAGCGGCCCCGCTTCGACCGGGGGTCGGACACTGAAAAGGGTCT
>NZ_JBIBYN010000005.1:0-47017 GCF_043083325.1 Streptomyces sp. NPDC014734
GGGGGGCCCCCCCCCGGGGGGGCGGCGCCCCCCCCCCCCCCCCCCGCGCCGGGGGGGGCCCCCCCCCCCCCCCCCACCCCCCCCCCCCCGGGGGGGGCCGCCGCGCCCCCCCCCCCCGCACCTCCGTCCGTTGTGCTCAGGCCACGGACAGTCCCGCACGGTCCAGACAGGCGGCGATCGTCGTGGTCTCCGCCTCGTCCAGTCGCCGCATCGGCCGGCTCATCGCATTGGTGGCGATGATCCCGCGCAGCATGAGGGCGGTCTTGAACGCGCCGAGTCCGGCGGCGGTGGCGGACGCGGTGCCGGGGCGCGCCGCGCGCACGATGTCGAAGAGGTCGACGAGGCGGTCCTGTTCGGCCCGCGCGGTGGCCCAGTCGCCCCGCACCGCTGCCTCGTGGAGGCGCACGTACCCGTGCGGGTCCACATTGCCCAGGCCGGGGACGGAGCCGTCGGCGCCACCGAGCATCATCGCGTCGACGACGAGTTCGTGCCCGGTGAGCACGGAGAACCCCGGTATCCCGCGGGCTCCGAGGGCGAGGCGACGGAACGAGCCGTCGTCGCCGCTGGAGTCCTTGACCCCGGCCAGCACGCCTTCGGCGGCGAGCGGCAGCAGCAGTTCCGGGTCGAGCTTGCTGTGCACGCAGACCGGTACGTCGTACGCCAGGACCGGCAGGTCGAGGGCTGCCGAGACGTCCCGGAAGTGGCGGTCGATCTCGGCGGTGTGGGTGCGGGTGTAGAACGGCGCGGTGACGACGACGGCGTCGGCGCCGAGGGCGGCGGCGGCGCGGGCCCGTTCGATCGCGCGGTCGGTGGTGGTCTCGATCGCTCCGACGAGGACCGGGACCTGTCCCGCGCAGGCCGCCGTGATGATCCTGATGACCTCGTCCTGGCGGCTCGGCGTCAGATAGGCGGTCTCGCCGGAGCTGCCGAGGGCGAACAGGCCGCTGACACCGCCGTCCAGGAGGTGTGCCACGACGCGTTCCAGGGACGGCCGGTCGATCTCGCCGTCCTCGGTGAGCGGGGTGACGACGGGCGGGATCACTCCGGAGTGGCGCGGAGTTCGGGCGGTCATGCGGTGCTCCTTGCGGACGGTACGGGGGCCGGGTCCCCGGCGGGGGACTCGGGGCGCTGGGGGTGGACGCAGTGCCAGCGGTGCGCGTCCGGGCCGGTGGCCGGGGCGGGGAAGACCGTGGCGCAGGCGTCGTCCGCCTTCCAGCAGCGAGTGCGGAACGGGCAGCCGGAGGGCGGGTTGGTGGCCGAGGGGACTGGGCCGGTGAGCACGATCCGTTCGGTGGTCTCCAGCAGGCTGGGGGTCGCCGAGAGCAGTGCCTCGGTGTACGGGTGCGCGGGGCTTCCGGCGACGTCCGCCGCCCGCCCTTCCTCGACGATCCGGCCGAGGTAGAGGACGGCGACGCGGTCGGCGAGATAGCGCACGGTCTGGATGTCGTGCGAGATGAACACCATCCCGAGGCCGAGGCGTTCACGCAGGTCGACGAGGAGGTTGAGGACCTGGGCGCGGACGGAAACGTCGAGCGCGGAGGTCGGTTCGTCGGCGACGATCAGTTCCGGTTCGAGGGCGAGCGCGCGGGCGATGGCGACGCGCTGGCGCTGGCCGCCGGAGAGCTGCCCGGGGAGGGCCGCGAGGGTGTGACCGGGCAGGCCGACCAGGTCGAGCAGTTCCTCGACGCGCGCCTCGCGCTCCCCCCGGGTACCCCGTCGGTGCACGTCGAGCGGGTCGCGCAGGATCTGGCGGACCGTGAGGCGGGGGTTGAGCGCGGTGGACGGGTCCTGGAAGACGACGCCGACGGCGGAGCCGAACTCGTCGCGGCGCCGGGCGCCCGACATGTCCCACAGATCGCGGTCGTGGAAGAGGACCTGTCCCTCGGTGGGCTTCTGCAGCCCGGTCAGGACGCGGGCGAGGGTGGACTTGCCGCAGCCGGACTCGCCGACCAGGCCGACGATCTCGCCCCGGTTGACCTCCAGCGTGGCGTCGGTGAGGGCGTGTACCGCGTCCCGGCGGAACACGCCGCCGCTGCGGGCCTTGTGGCGTACGTGGACGCCGTCGAGCCTGATCACAGAGCGCTCCCTTCCAGTTGTGCGGCCTTCGCCGGGTGGTGACAGGCGAATCCGTGGTCGTGCGCGCCGTCGCGCGGGGTGAGTGCGGGCGGGGTCGTGCGGCAGAGTTCGGTGGCCCCGGCGCAGCGCGAGGCGAACCGGCAGCCCGTACCGAAGCCCTGGGGTGCGGGGACGATGCCGCGGATCTGGTGCAGCCGTTCGGCGCCCGCCTCCAGGGAGACGACGGAGCCGAGGAGGCCGCGGCTGTAGTGGTGGGTGGGGCCGGTGAGTACGGAGCGGGTGGAGCCGATCTCGGCGAGGCGGCCCGCGTACATGACGGCGACGCGGTGCGAGAGGTCGCCGACGAGGGCGAGGTCGTGCGAGACGAGGACCATGGCGAAGCCGAGTTCGTCGCGCAGCCGGACGAGGAGTTCGACGACCTGCGCCTGCACGGTGACGTCGAGGGCGGTGGTCGGTTCGTCGGCGATGAGCAGGCGGGGGTTGCGGGAGAGCGCCATGGCGATCAGGACGCGCTGGCGCTGGCCGCCGGAGAGCTCGTGCGGGTAGCTGCGCAGGGTGCGTTCGGGCGAGAGGCCGACGAGTTCGAGGAGTTCGGCGGGGGTCCGGGTGCCGCCGCGCGAGGTGAGCTGCTTGAGCTGGGTACCGACGAGGACGGACGGGTTGAGGGAGGAGAGCGCGTCCTGGTAGACCATCGCGATCTCGGGGCCCATCAGCGCGCGGCGTTCCTTCGGCGGGAGCGCGAGCAGGTCGCGGCCGCGGTAGAGGATCTCGCCGCTGACCTCGGCGTTGCGGGCGAGCAGGCCCATGACGGCGAGGCTGGTGATGGACTTGCCGCAGCCGGACTCTCCGACCAGGCCGAGGGTCTCGCCCTCGTGGACGGTGAAGTTCAGCGCGTCGACGACGGGGATGTCGCCGTAGCGGTCGGGGAAGCGGATGGCGAGGTCGCGGACGACGAGGAGCTCGGCGGCGTCCTCGCGGACCGGGGTGATGGCCGGTTCGGTGGCCTGGATCCGGTCGGCGAGCCGGGCGAGCGCGGCGTCGATGTCGGCGGTGGAGGCGGCCTCGACCGGGTCCGGCGCGGTGGTCGTGGTGGGGTCGGCGGCGGGACGGGCGCTCTTCGGGGCGGCGGAGGCGTCGGTGAGGCCCTCGGAGAGGATGTTGAGCGCGAGGACGGTGATCAGCAGGGCGAGGCCGGGGAAGAAGGTGGCCCACCAGCCGCCGGCCAGGAGGATCTGCCGTCCGTAGGCGAGGACGCTGCCCCAGCTGGGGTCGGGGTCCTGCACTCCGGCGCCGATGAAGGAGAGGCTGGCCTCGAAGATGATCGCCTCGGCGACCATGACGGTGGCGAACACCATGACCGGGGCCATGCAGTTGACGGCGACGTGGCGCAGGACGATGTAGCCGCGGCGGGCGCCGATGACCTTCTCGGCCGCGACGTAGTCCTCGCCGTACTGGGACAGCACGTTGGCGCGGACGACGCGGGCCAGGGACGGGGTGTAGACGAACGCGATGGTGAAGATGATCACCGGGATGCTGGTGCCGAAGACCGCGACGAGCACGGCGGCCAGCGCGATCGGCGGGAACGACATGACGACGTCGAGGGTCCGCATCACGGATTCGTCGCCGAGCTTGCGGGAGGTGGCGGCCAGCGAGCCGAGCAGCGAGCCGGCGACCAGGGCGACGGCGGTCGCGCCGAGGCCGATGACCAACGAGTAGCGCGAGCCGTGCACGACCCGGGCGAAGACGTCGCGGCCTGCCCGGTCGGTGCCGAACCAGTGGTCCGCGCTCGGGGCCTGGACCGGGGTGCCGGTGGTCAGCGGATCCTGGGTGACCAGGGGGGCGAGCACGGCGCCGAGGACCACGACGATCAGGACGCCGAGGGCGATGCGGGAGGTGACCGGGAGGGAGCGGAACGCGATGCCCGGTCGGGACAGTTTGGTGGCCAGAGAGCCGGTGGCGAACATGTCACACCGTCCTGATGCGCGGGTTGACCAGCAGGTAGAGCAGGTCGACGATGACGTTGACCACCAGGAACGCGATGGCGATGGTCAGTACGGTGCCCTGGACCAGCGCGACGTCGCCGCCGGTGACACCTTCGAGGATGAGCTTGCCCATGCCGGGCAGGTCGAAGATCGCTTCGATGACGACGGCGCCGCTGAGCATGTAGCCGACCTTGATGCCGAGCACGGTCAGCGGGGTGACGAGCGCGTTGCGCAGTACCGAGCGGATCACCAGGAGCGGCGGGAGTCCGTTGCCGCGTGCGGTGCGGACGTAGTCGCGGTCGAGTTCGGCGACCATGGCGGTCCGCACCAGGCGGGCGAGGGAGGCGGAGACGGGGAGCGCGAGGGAGATCGCGGGCAGCGTCATGGTGGTGAGCCAGCCGCCGAAGGAGTCGGCGGGGTTGGTGTAGCCGCCGGTCGGGAAGATCCGGGTGTTCAGGGCGAACTGCTGGATGAGCAGCACACCGAGCCAGAACGACGGGATGGCGACCCCGGCCATGGAGACGACCCGGAAGAGCTGGTCGGGCCAGCGGTCCCGGTACATCGCGCCGATCACGCCGAACAGGACGGCGAGCACCACCGCGAGGACCAGGCCGAGGAGGGTCAGCTGGAGGGTGAGCGGGAAGGCGGCGGTGATCCGGTCGATGACGGGCTGGCTCGGCGGGACGGTCGACCCGAGGTCGAAGTGGAGCAACTGGCCCAGGAAGTGGACGTACCGGACCGGGAGGGGGTCGTCGAGGCCGTTGGCCTCGGCGAAGGCCGCACGGGCCTCAGGGGTGGCGCTCTCCCCGAGCGCGTTGAAGGCCGGGTCGACCGGCGAGAACTGCAGCACCACGAAGACGAGCAGCGCGATACCGAGGATCATCACCGGCATCATCGCGACGCGGCGCAGCGCGAGCCGGAGAAAAGCAACCATCGTCGGGTTCCTTGCGGTTGGGCGGGTGACGGTCCGGGACACCTGGCTGGAGGAGGTGTCCCGGACCGGGCGATCGGGCGCCCGGGCCGGGGCCCGGCAGGCGCTCAGAGGCTGTCGGGTGGCCTTCGGCCGGAAAGCGGACGCGGCAGGGCGCGTGCGACTCCACGGCGCCGGGAGGGCCCGGTAGCGGAGCTACTCGGTCGTCCCGGCAACACCGGAAGCGCGTGTGCCAGGACGTGGCCGCCCGGTCGGAGGTCACCCGGCAGGCTCTCAGGCGCGGCCGACGTCCATGAAGGACAGACCGGTGGTGGGCAGCGGCTTGAAGCCGGGCAGCGCCTTCTCGTTCCAGGCGGTGGGCAGTTTGCGGTGGAGGATCGGGTAGAGCGCGGCCTCGTCGGCGACCAGGTCGGTGATCCGGCCCCACAGCTCCTTGCGCTGTGTCTCGTCGGCGGCGCCGGCGGCCTTGTCGAGCAACTGCTTGACCTGCTTGTAGGCGGCGGAACCGGCCCAGCCGTAGCGCTTCTCGGGCCAGAATCCGTAGTAGAACCAGCGCAGCAGGAGGTCGGCGTCGTTGCCGAAGACGGACGGGTCGCCGGGTGCGACCAGCACGTCGAAGGCTCCCTTGTCGACCTTGGCGTACTGGGCCGGGGACTGCGCGATGTCGAGGGTGACCTTCACACCGGCCGCCTCCCAGCTCTCCTTGAGCAGCGGGGCGATGTCCTTGACCCAGCCGGTGTCGGTGGTGAGGACGGTGAAGGAGAGGTCCTTGACGCCCGCGGCGGAGAGCAGTTGCTTCGCCTTGGCCACGTCGTGGGTGTAGACCGTGGCGGCCTTGCGGTAGTCGGGGTGGGTCGCGGGGACGTAGCCGGTGGCGGCCGCGGCGTTGCCGACCATCGCGGTGGAGATGATCTTCTCGGTGTCCAGGGCGTAGTGCAGTGCCTGGCGCACGCGCTTGTCGGCGAACCGCTTGTCGGCGGTGTTGAACATCAGGAAGAGCAGGCCGAAGGACTGCACGGACTCGGTCCTGGCGGAGCCCGAGAGCCGCTTGACGTCGATGTACGGGACGTCCTCGATGGCCTGGACCCGGCCCGACTCCATTGCGCTGACACGTGCCGACTGATCGGACATCAGGCGCCAGACCATCTTCTTGGCCTTGGCGGGGTGCGGGCCGTTGTACTTGTCGTACGCCTCGAAGACGATCTTGTCCTCGCGGGTGGCCTCGATGAACTTGTACGGCCCGGAGCCGACCGGCTTCGCGTCGAACGCCTTGGGGTCGGGCTCGACGATCTTCCTCGGGACGATCCGGGCGACCGCGATCCGGGACGGGAAGAGCGCGAAGGGGTGCTTGAGCTTGAACTCGACCGTGCTCGCGTCGACCGCCTTCACGGTGTCGATGAAGGGCACGAACTGCGCCATCAGCGAGGAGTTCTTCGGGTCCAGGATGCGCTCGAAGCTGTACACCACGTCGTCGGGGGTGACCGGCGATCCGTCGTGGAAGGTGGCACCCTTGCGGAGCGTGGCCCGGTAGGTGGTGGCGTTGATCTTCGTCGGCATCTCGGTGGCCAGCGCGGGGCGGGCCACCAGCGTTGCCGGATCGAGATCCACCAGGCCCTCGAAGATGTGCATGTTGGCGGCGTACGGCGTCGCGCCGGAGGTGATCATCGGGTCGAAACCGGTGGACAGGGGGTACGAGAGGCCGGCTTCGATGAGCCCGTCGCCGCCGCCCTCGGACGCCGTGCCGTCGGCGGTCGAGGACGGTCCTCCGCAGGCGGACAGGCCCACCGTGAAGGCGGCTGCCGCACCGACGGCACTGGCGTAACGCAGGAAGGTGCGGCGCTCGACACCCGCGGGTCTCAGCTCGGGCACGGGTCCTCCAGGGACATTGAGGTGGAACGTGACGGCATGAAGGATCGAGGGAGCGCATCGGGGATGCGGAGCCGCAGGATGTGCGGCCCCCAAGATCCAGGCATAAGACGTCAGATGTCTGATGCCTTGATAGCGTGGGAACGTAGCTTGACAATCGAGAGGGGTCAAGAGGTGGGGAGTTCACACATGTCCGGCACGAGACCCGGACGGCAGTTGCTCCGGCAGGAAGTCGTCGAGGGAATCAAGCGCTACATCCTTGAGGAACGGCTCCGCCCGGGGGATCCGCTGCCCACCGAGCCGGCCCTGTGCGAGGCGCTCGGCGCCAGCCGTTCCAGCGTCCGCGAGGCGGTCAAGATCCTCAACGCGCTGGACATCGTCGAGGTGCGGCACGGCCACGGCACCTACGTGGGCCGACTGAGCCTGTCCGCCCTGGTGGAGAGCCTGACCTTCCGCGGACTGCTCTCCCCCGACGACGACTTCCAGGTGATGGCCGACCTCGTCGACGTGCGCGAGCTCTTCGAGCGCGGGATGGCCGACCGGATCGTGACGCTGCTGGCGCCGGAACAGCTCGACGCGCTGGACGGGCTGGTGACCACGATGCGCGAGACCGGCTCGCAGGACGGGCACGGCTTCGTCGAGGCGGACCGGGCGTTCCACGCGCTGCTGGTGGCCCCGTTGGGCAACGAGCTGATCGGCCAGCTCTCGATGGCCTTCTGGGACGTGTACACGATCGTCGCGCCCCACCTCGACGGCTTCACCCACGCCGACGAGACGGCGACGATCACGGCCCACCAGAACATCGTGGACGCCGCCCGGGCCAAGGACGTACCCGGATTCATGCGGGCGCTGAGCGAGCACTACGCCCCGGTCAGGCGCAGGATCTCCGAGGCCCGCGTCCGGGACGGCCGCGCCCGGGACTGACCGCCCGGCGGACCCTCCGGAGGATCGGCCCCGCCCCCACCGGGGCCTTCCGGGGCCTTGACGCTCGCCGCGAGCCCTGCCTACTGTCCGTGTGCCGCCAGGACATCTGACGTCTTCTGTCCCGAGGGGCGGCGTTCACCACCCTGGTCGCACCCCGGAAGGGCACCTCCATGCCGTTGACCGATCTCCCGCTCGCGGACTGCCGCGCCCACCGGCCGGAGCTGCCGGTTCCGGACGGTTTCGACGCCTTCTGGGCGCGGACCCTGGGGCGGGGGCCGGTGGACGGCTTCCCGGCGCTGCCCGACGGTCCGGCCTCGGCGGGGAAACCGGTGTACACCCTGGTCGACACCGGGCTGCCACAGATCCGGACCTACGACGTGACCGTGCCGGGTTTCGCCGGACGGCCGGTCCGCGGCTGGCTGCGACTGCCGGCCGGGGCCACCGAACCGCTCGGCTGCGTGGTCGAGTTCCTGGGGTACGGTCGCGGACGCGGTCTCGCCCACGAGAACCTGCTCTGGGCATCCGCCGGACACGCGCATCTGATCATGGACACCCGCGGCCAGGGCTGGTCGGCCGCGCCCGGCGGGACCGCGGACATCGACGCCGGTGCGGCCGGAACCGTCCCCGGTTTCGTCACCCGCGGCGTCGAGAGCCCGGAGACGTACTACTACCGGCGGGTGTTCACCGACGCGGTGCGCTGCGTGGAGGCGGTGCGCGCCCGTCCCGAGATCGATCCGGACCGGATCGTCGTCACCGGGGTCAGTCAGGGCGGCGGCATCGCGCTGGCGGTGTCCGGGCTGGTGCCGGGGCTGGCCGGGGTGATGCCGGACGTGCCGTTCCTCTGCGACTTCCGGCGGGCCGCCGAGGTCTCGGGCCGGCCGCCCTACACCGAGATCGCCGAGTACCTGAGGCTCCACCGCGACCGCGTCGAGTCGGTGTTCACCACACTCTCGTACTTCGACGCGGCGCTGCTCGCCACCCGCGCCACCGCTCCCGCGCTGTTCTCCATCGCGATGATGGACGACATCTGCCCGCCCTCCACCTGCTTCGCCGCCTACAACCACTACGCGGGCCCCAAGGACGTCCGGGTCTACGAGTTCAACGGGCACGAGGGCGGCACGGCACACCATCAGCGGGAGCAACTGGACTGGGTGCGCTCCCTGTTCGCCGGCCTGCCGTCGGGGCGGGCCGGACACTCCTGACCGGAGGCTCTTCCGTGCGCAGACGATCCATGCTTCTCGCCGCGGGCGCGGCGGCCCTGGGCTCCCCGCTCGGCGGTCGCGCCTTCGCGGCCGCGGGCGGCGGCCCGCTCCTGGACCACGGCACGCCGGTGGATCTGGACGGCGGCGAGTACGTCGACCTGTCGGACCGGCTCGACGCGCTCGCCCCGCTCACCACCGGGACCATCCTCGTCACCTTCCGCACCACCAGCCACAACGAGGCGATGACCCTGTTCAGCGCCTCGGACCCCACCGCCCCCTCCTCCAACATCACCCTGAACCTGTCCGGCGGCGCCCTCCAGTTCTCCGCGCGGAACGGGGGCACGGTACTCATCAATGTCATGACCCGGACACGCTACGACGACGGTCTCCGCCACACCGTCGCCGTCACCGTCGGCCCGTCGGGCACCCGGCTCCACGCGGGTGGGCGCGTGGTGTTCGAGACCGCGCGGCACGCCTTCCTCCGCGACGTCTCCGGGCTTGACGCCCTCGCCCTGGGCCGCAACCTGGACAGCGACCATCCCGGCGGCGAATGGTTCTGCACCGGCACGATCGAACGGGCCGCGGTCTGGGACCGGGTGCTCGACGAGTCCGAACTTGTCGCGCAGAGCCCCCGCCCCGACCTCGCCGACCTGGGCCGGATCTCCACGATCCTCAACAGCGACACGCCCGCCACCTGGGTACTCACCGGGGACAGCATCACCCACGGCGCCCTGCACACCAACGGCTGGCGCAGCTACCCGGAGCACTGGACGGAGCGGGTCCGCTGGGAGCTGGGCAAGCCGAAGAACCGCGACTTCGTGATCGACTCCGGCGTGAGCGGAGCCACCAGCGCCGAACTCGTCGCCCGTTTCGCGGAGCGGGTCACCGCCTTCTCCCCGGAGGTCGTGTCGATCATGATCGGTACGAACGACATCGCGACGTCGGGACTCGGCCCGGAGGCCTACCGGGCCAACCTGGTCTCGCTGGTGCGCTCGGTGCGGGCGCTGCCCGGCTCACCGGTCCCGGTGCTCCAGTCCCCCAACCCGGTCGATCCGGCCATCTGGCCCGGCCGCACCGGACTCTCGCGGTACGCGCAGGTCATGGGCGAGGTCGCGGCACAGCAGAACACCGTCTTCATCGACCACTACGACGACTGGCTGAGCGGCGACGGCGGGCAGGTCCCGCTCTCCCTGCTCAGCGACGGGCTCCACCCCAACGAGCGGGGGCACCACCGCGTCGCCCTGAAGATGATCAAGGATCTGAGGGTCTTCGACGGCGGCAGCCGGGTCTGCTCGCTGCGCGTCCCGTAGCGGGACACCGGCCCTTCCCCCGTACCCGGCCGACGGGTACTTCCCCGTCCCGGGCCCGCGTCTCCACCCTTCCGAGAAGCACCACCCCTTCCGAGAAGAGAGATCCCCATGCAGCGAAAAGTCTCCCTCGCTCTGCTCAGCGCCGCCCTGCTGGTGGCCACCGCGGCCGGCACCGCCCACGGTGCCGCGCCCGCGGCCGGTGAACTGACCTCCCAGGACCTGACCGTCGACGGGGTGGGCTCGCCCCACTACCGCATCCCCGCGCTCACCACCTCCGTCAAGGGCACCGTTCTCGCCGCCTACGACGCCCGGCCCACCCTGGGCGACCTGCCGGGCAACATCTCCGTCGTGCTGCGCCGCAGCACCGACGGGGGCGTCACCTGGCAGCCCCAGCAGGTGGTCCGTCAGGACGCCGCGCCGAAGGGGTACGGCGACCCCAGTCTCCTCGTCGACCGGGAGACCGGCCGGATCTTCCTCTTCTACGCGGCCTCGGTGAACCAGGGCTTCTTCGGCTCGGCCACCGGCAACGACGAGAACGACCCGAACGTCCTCCAGGCCGACTACAGCTACTCCGACGACGACGGGCTCACCTGGTCCCACCGCCGGATCACGAAGCAGATCAAGAACCCCGCCTGGGCGGGCATGTTCGCGGCCTCCGGCGAGGGCATCCAGCTGCGGCACGGCACGTACCGGGGCCGGCTGATCCAGCAGTACGCGGTCCGCGTCAACGGCGCCAACTACGCGGCAAGCGCCTACAGCGACGACCACGGCGAGACCTGGAGGATGGGCAACCCGGTCGGGCCGGGCGGCGACGAGAACAAGACGGTGGAGCTCTCGGACGGCCGGGTGATGCTCAACAACCGTTCCGCGCCGTACCGGACGATCGCGTACTCCACCGACGGCGGCGTCAACTACACCCCCTTCGCGCAGGACACCCAGCTCACCGACCCGGCGAACAACGCCTCGGTGATGCGTTACAACCCCGATGCCGCGCCGTCGGACCCGCAGTCGTCGTGGCTGCTGTTCAGCAACACCGAGAACGCGTCGGCACGGCGGAACCTCACGGTCAAGATGTCCTGCGACAACGGGCGGACCTGGCCGATCAGGAAGGTCGTCGACCCGGGCGCCGCCGCCTACTCCACGCTCACCCGGCTGCCCGGCGGGCGCCTCGGACTGCTCTACGAGCGCGCCGACTACCAGCACATCACCTACGCGTCCTTCGACCTGAAGTGGCTGGGCGGCACCTGCGCCGACATCACCATCACCCCGCCGGCCACGCTGAGGGCGGGAACGGGCGCGGAGGTCACGGTCCGCGTCGTCAACCGGATGGACGTGCGGCGCGAGGCCGGCACCATCGACCTCTCCGTGCCGTCCGGCTGGACGACGCAGCAGCGGGCCATTCCCGCGCTGAACCCGGGCCAGGGGGCCAACATCAAGGTGCCGGTCACCGTGGCCGCCGGGGCGTCGGGGAACGCGACCCTCACCGCGACGTACCGGACGATGGGCCTCCAGGCCTCCGGCGGCAGGTCGGTGACCGTGACTCCGTGAACGCGCGGTGACGGGCCCGCCCGGGCCCGGGCGCACGTCCGCGCCGGGTGATGCCCGGCGGGGACGTGCGCCCCGGACGATGCCGTGCGCCCCGGGGAGGACGCCGTGGATCCCGGTGCCGTCGTGGACCGGGTGCGACGATGAGGCGGGCCGAACACTTCGCGGGGCGTCGGAACGGACGGTGCAACGGTGGCGGTGACGGGTGTGCGCATCGGGGTGGTCGGCGGCAGCATCGCCGGCTGCGCCATGGCGATCGCGGCGCAGCGGGCCGGGGCGGACGTGACCGTCCATGAGCGCGGCGACGGCGCGTTGCAGGACCGGGGCTTCGGCATCGTCATGCCGCCGTCGCTCCACCGTGAACTGGTGACGGGCGGATACCTGGGTGCGGACATGCCGACGGCGCCGGTCGACACCCGCGTCTGGCTCACCCGGGCCCCGGGGGGCCGGTCGGCGCGCGAGCTGGCCCGGCAGCGGTCCCCGGTGGCGTCGTGCAACTGGGGCCTGTTGTGGCGGGCGTTGCGTGCTCGCGTCCGCGAGGAGGTGTACCACCGCGGGATGCCCGTCGAATCCGTCGGACGGGCGCCCTCCGGCCGGGCCCTGATCCGCACCGGGTACGGGGAGCGGGAGTACGACATCGTGGTGGGGGCGGACGGCCACCGGTCCGTCACCCGCGAAGCGGTGGCACCGGGCGTCCGGCCGGTGTCCTCCGGCTATCTGGCGTGGCGGGGCACGATCGCGACGAGCGCGCTCCGCGACCACCCGAAGACGCTGGAGCTGCTGCGGACGGCCTGGGTCACACTGGGGTTCTCCGGCGGGCACGCCGTCTTCTATCTGATTCCGGGGCCGGTTCCCGGATCGCGGTTGCTGGCCTACGTCGTCTACGGATTCCCGCCGCGGACCGCGGGGCCCCGGGACCCGGTCCCCCTCGCGTACGTGCGCGACCTCGCCGACGAACACTTTCCCGCGGAGTGGGCCGATGTCGTCGCCCGGGGCGAGCACACCGCCCGGGCGCTCCATCCGGTCGCCGACTTCGTGACACCGCGCGCCGCCGAGCCGCCGTTCCTGCTCGCGGGCGACGCGGCGAGCGTCACCCGGCCGCACACCGCCAGCGGCGCGGTCAAGGCACTGCGGGACGCGCTGTGTCTGGAGCGGACGTTGGGCGCCGGTTCGTCGGTGGCCGAGGCACTGCACCGGTACGCCGACGAACGCACCGCCGAGGGGGCCCGCCTGGTGGAACTGGGCCGCCGGCTGGGACACGGGCTTGTGGAGCGCACACCGGACTGGGCGGTGATGGGACCGGCCGACGTGGAGGAGTGGAGCCGTGCCGCGTTGAACGGCGCCGACAGCTACCTGTACGGCGGTGTGCACCGGCACTGACCGGCCCCCTGCTGCCGCGCGGGGCCGGGGTGGGGGCGCGGCGACGGTCGCACGCGGGCTTCCGGTGCGCCCGGCCGCCACACCGGAACCCACCGGGGTGCCGCGGGCCGGGTCGGGCGCCCCGGAGCCTGTCGGGTGGCCTCCGACCGGGCTGAGGCCACCCGACAGGCTCTCAGCGCCCGGTTCGCGCGGCCGGAGTCGCGGCGGTCAGTTCGGCCATGTCCACGATCCGGTCGGCGGCCTCCGCCACGGCCGGGTCGTGGGTGGCGACGACCGTGACGCAGTCGTCCTGGCGGGTGCGTTCGGCGAGCAGGGCGGCGAGTTCGCCCGCCTGGGAACGATCGACGGCCGCGGTCGGTTCGTCGACCAGCAGGAGTCTCGGGGAGAGGAAGAGCGCGCGGGCCAGGGCGACGCGCTGGCGTTCGCCGCCGGAGAGCTGGTCGGGGCGGTGGCGCAGCCGGTGGCCGAGGCCGACCCCGGTCAGCGCCTCCTCGGCGCGTGCGCGGTGGGCGCGGGGCCGTTCCCCGCTGATGTACGCGGCGGCCAGCAGTTGTTCGACGGCGGGCAGGCCGGAGAGCAGGTTGCCGCTCTGGAACATGTAGCCGACGCGTTCTCTGCGCACCGTGGCCCGGCCCCGGTCGGAGAGTCCGGCGAGGTCGTCGCCGTCGAGCAGGACCTGCCCGGCCGTGGGCCGCAGCAACGCCCCCGCGACGGCGAGCAGGGTGGATTTTCCGGAGCCCGAGGGGCCGACCAGGGCGGTGGTGCGGCCCGGTTCGAAGGTGATGTCGAGGCCGTCGAGGACGGTGGTACGGGCGTCGGCGCGGCCGAACTCGACGGTGACGGAGATCAGTTCGAGGCTCATCGGTTGGCTCCCAGCATGGTCAGCGGGTCGGCGCGGGTCACCCGGCGCAGGGTCAGCGCGGTGCCCGCGAGGCCGACGGCGGCGACGGTGCACATGGTGGTGGCGAGGGTGGCGGCGGGCAGGCTGAACGGCACCTTCTCGCCGACCAGCAGACCGACCGCTCCGGCGAGCAGCGCACCGGCGGCGGTACCGACAACGACGACCAGGCCCGCCTGGAGCACGGTGTGGGCGAGCAGCCGCCGTCGGGAGGCGCCGAGCGCGCGCAGCAGGGCGAGTTCGGGCTGGCGCTGCACGGTCCACACGGCGAAGAAGGCGCCGACCACCAGGGGCGCGATCAGGTAGAGGAAGACCTGGATCGAGGTCATGGTGACGCGTTCGCCGGTGTAGCCCGGGGCCGCCTCGTACGCCTTCTCCTTGGTGAGGGTGGTGGTGGAGTGGCGTGCGTCGAGGGTGGCGGCCGGTGTCGTCGGCGCGGTGCGCAGGGCCAGCGCGCTGAACTGGTCGGGTACCGCGGCGGTGGCGGAGGCGGGGGCGCCGGGGGTGCTGAAGCGGATGCGCTGCCAGGTCTTCAGCGGGACGTAGGCGGCGGGGACGTGTCCGTAGCTGAGGCGTTCGGCGAGGCCGATGACGCGCAGTTCGATGCCGAGCCGGTCGATGACGAGGGTGTCGCCGACGCGTACGCCCTCGTCGGCGAGCTTCCCGGAGATCACGATGCTGTCCGCGGCGGCGTCCGCGAGGTCGTCGCCGCGGACGACGGACGGGTTGAGGAAGGAGCCGGGCTCGACCCCGAAGGCGGCGAGATCGACCTCGGCGCCCCGGTTCGTCGTACCGCGGGTGATGGAGACGCCCAACGGTGTGGTGTCGGTGCCCGCGCCCTTCCGCCAGGCGTCGGCGGTCCTCGCGTCGAGGAGGCTGCGGGCGAACTGGTCGGACCGGGCGTCCGAGGAGAAGACGAGGTGCGCGGCGGGGAGGCGGCGGAGCGCGGAGATGGTGTCGTCGCCGAGACCGGTGGTGAAGCCGGAGACGATGCCGACGAGCGCGGCGACGAGCACCACGACGGACCCCATGAGCAGGAAGCGCCCGCGGGCGGCGCGCAGCTCCAATAGTGCGAGGAACACGGTGGTTCCCTTCGGTGAATCGACGTTAGGGACGGTGCGTCGCCAACATAGAGGATGGCGACGCACCGTCCCCATGTGGGGGTGGGTACGGAAATCGGCCTCCGCGACCTCACGGCCGACGGCAACGCCGGAGCCGGGATCACGGGGCGCCGGGAGCCCGCGCTCCGTCGCTCCCCGGCTCGTTAAGGTGGGCCCGTGCCTCGCATCAGTGCCGCCACGGTCGTAGAGCACCACGCCCAGCAGCGGCTGGCCCTGGTGCGGGCGGCGCGTGCGCTTCTGGAGGGCGGCGACGCCGAGGCGGTGACCTTCACGGCGGTCGCCAGGGCCACCGGCCTGGCCCGCAACAGCGTGTACAAGTACTTTCCGGGGCGGCCCGAGCTGCTGGCCGCCGTGGTCGAGGACGCGATGCCGCGCTGGACGGAGGCGATCCGGGCGGGCATGTCGGCGGCGGGCACACCGCGGGAGCGGATCGCCGCATACGTCTCCTCCCAGCTGGACCTGGTGCGGAGCGGGGAGCACCGGATCGCCCAGGCGCTCGCCGGAGTCCGGGACACGGGCGTGGTGCGGGAGAGCGCGGCACGGGCGCACCGGGAACTGCTCACCCCGCTGATCGACGCGCTCGTCGAGCTGGGCGAGGAGGACCCCCGGCGCACCGCGCTGCTGCTGCAGGGGATCGTCAACGCCGCCACGACGGCGATCGAGTCGGGCGACGACCACACGGCGGTCACGGACCGGGCGGTACGGATGGCGGTCGCCGCGATCACGGGTGCGACGGGCCGACAAACCGGCGAAACGGCGAACGGCGGACCGGCGGACTGACGGGTCGGCAGGTCGTGCGCCCCGGCGGCCCCCGGCCGGACGGCGCCGGGGCGGCGGCCACCGCACGGGCACGCCCTACGGGCGGCGCGGCTCCAGGCGGGCGCGGATGCCGTCGAAGTGGGTGCGCATGGCGCGTACCGCGCGGTCGCCGTCGGCCGCCGCCACCGCCTCGACGATCTCCCGGTGCTGGGCGCAGGTGACCCCGGGGTCCTGATGGCCGTCGTCGAGATCCTCGCGCACCCGGTCCATGGCCGCCCAGAAGGCGTCGAGCACCTCGCTGAGCAGGTGGTTGTCGAGCGAGGCGTAGAGCGCGAGGTGGAAGGCGCGGTCCGTGCCGCGCGCCACCCTCCCGTGCGCGCGGGCCTCGGCGTCCATCGCCGCCGCGAGGCCGCGCAGCACGTCGAGGTCCTCGTCCGGGATGCCGGCCGCGACGGCACCGATCAGCCCCGTCTCCAGCGCCTCGCGCACCTTCATCAGTTCGAGGAGACCCGGCTCGCCCCGGCGGTGCCGGACGGCCGCCCGGAAGGCGAGCCCCTCGGCGAAGGGCGACAGGGACAGCGACCCGACAAAGGTGCCGGAGCCGCGGCGGATCTCCACGACGTTCATGGCCTGGAGCCCCTTCAGGGCCTCCCGCACCGAGACCCGGCCGACGCCGAAGATCTCCATCAGCTCCGCCTCGGTGGGCAGCGCGTCACCGGGGGCGAGCCTGCGTTCCAGGATCAGTTCCTTGAGCCGGCGCTCGATGTCCTGGACCACGGTGGGGCGTGTCACAACGTCCTCCTGAGCTTCGTTTGCCCCTTGACCGGTCGCAGGAGCATCTGTTTAAGGTGAGGCCAGACATAGGACATCTTACGTCTCATGTCGCGTTCCGTGCGGCCACCCGGGGCCACGGATCGCCGCATCGACCGAGCTGGAGCCCTCACCATGTCCCTGACCACACCCTTGCGCGGCGTCGTCCCGCCGGTCTGCACGCCGCTCGACTCCCGGGGGGAGGTCGACACCGCGTCCCTCGTCCGCCTCGTCGAGCACCTCGTCGACGGCGGGGTGCACGGGCTCTTCGCGCTCGGCTCCACCAGTGAGGTCGCCTATCTCACCGACGAGCAGCGCGCCACGACGCTGCGGACGGTGGTCGAGGCGACGGCAGGCCGGGTTCCGGTGCTGGCCGGTGTCATCGACACCACCACCGCCCGGGTGATCGAACACGCGCGGTCCGCCGCCGCGCTCGGCGCGGACGCCCTGGTCGCCACCGCGCCCTTCTACACGCGCACGCACGTCAAGGAGATCGCCGGGCACTTCCGGCGGCTGCGCGCGGCGGTCGGCCTGCCGCTGTTCGCGTACGACATCCCGGTCGCGGTGCACAGCAAGCTGCCGGCCGGGCTGGTGCGCGAACTCGCCGAGGACGGCACCCTCGCCGGGCTCAAGGACAGCAGCGGGGACGAGGGCGGGCTGCGCAGACTGATCGTCGAACTGGGCGGCCGGGACGGCCGCGAAACGGGCCCGGCGCCGGAGTTCAGCGTACTCACGGGCTCCGAACTCACGGTGGACGCCGCCCTGTTGGCAGGGGTCGACGGTGTCGTCCCCGGCATCGGCAACGTCGATCCGGCCGGATACGTCCGACTGTACGAGGCCGCGCGGGCCGGGGACTGGGCCCTCGCCGCGCAGGAGCAGGAACGGCTCGTGGAGCTGTTCGGCATGGTCGATGCCGGACCGGAGGCCGACATGGGCCGCAGTTCCTCGGCGCTCGGCTCGTTCAAGGCCGCGCTCCATCTGCTCGGTGTCATCGAGTGCGGCGGCACGGCCTTCCCGCAGATCCCGCTGGGAGCCGAGTCGGTCGCCGAGGTCGGCCGGCACCTGCGCGCCGCCGGCCTGTCCCCGGTCCGATGAGCGCCCGCGCGCGATCGGAGTCCGCCGGGGCGCCGGGCGCCGGAACGGGCGCCGTGGTGATCGGACTCGACCTCGGCGGCACGAAGATCGCCGCCGCGCTCCTCGCCGCCGACGGGACGGTCCTGGCCCGGCACACCCGGCCGACGCCGGCCCGCGACGGCGCTCCGGCGGTGCTGGACGCGCTCGCCGGGGCCGCCGCCGCCGTCGATCCGCAGCGGCGGGCCACGGCGCTCGGTATCGCGGCGGCCGGGGTCGTCGACCCCCGCACCGGCCTGGTCACCAGCGCCACCGACTCCATCCGCGGCTGGGCAGGCACCGCGCTGGGCAGCGGCCTCGCGGACCGCACCGGCTACCCGGTGGCCTGCGACAACGACGTACGTGCCACCGCGGTGCCCGAGCTGGCGGCGCTGACCGTCCCTGGGCGGGACCACACGGTGCCGGTGACGGCGCACCCGCAGGGTCCGGCACCGTCCGGCGCCGGGCGGGAGGTTCCGGGACCGGCCGATCCGGACCGTGCGGCGTCACGCCCCCGGCGGGCGGGCGGCGGTTCGCTGCTGTTCGTCGCCGTCGGCACGGGCGTGGGCGGCGCGATCGCCGTCGACGGGCGGATGCTGCACGGCGCGTCCGGCATCGCCGGGCACCTGGGTCACCTGCCGAGCCCGGAAGCCGCCGGGCTGCCGTGCACCTGCGGAGCCACCGGGCACCTGGAGGTCATCGCCTCCGGACCCGGTATCACCGCCCACTACGAACGGCTGACCGGCACCCCCGTCGACCGGCTGGAATCCGTCGCGGCCCGCGCCGCGCGGGGCGACGCCGACGCCGTCCGCGCCATCACCGTCGGCGCGGCCGCCGCCGGGCACGTGCTCGGTGGCCTCGCCAACGCCCTGGGGCCCGACCGGGTCGTCGTCGGCGGCGGCGTCCCGCGCATCGGCCCGCTGTACGGGGACGCCCTGGCCGCCGCGTTCGCCTCGGAACTGATGCCGCCGCTGCGCGGGCTCGTGCCCGAACCGCCGCGGTTCGGTGCCGACGCCGCCGTGCGCGGCGCCGCCGCCCTCACCACCCTCCTTCCCCTCCACCACCCGGGAGCCGGTCGATGACCACACAGGATCCGACCACCGCGCACGAACCGAACGCCGCCCAGGAACCGGACGCCGCACACCGGCCGACGGCCGCTCAGGAGCTCGCCGACTCCCTCCGGGGCAGGCTGATCGTGTCCTGCCAGGCACCTCCCGGCGATCCGATGCGGGAGACCGGTACGCTCGTCCGGCTCGCCCGGTCGGCCGTCGCCGGGGGCGGCGCGGCGATCCGTGCCAACGAACCGGAGGTCGTCGCCGCGATCGTGGCGGCCGTGGATCTCCCCGTCATCGGTCTGTGGAAGGACGGCGACGAGGGCGTGTACATCACCCCGACCGTCCGGCACGCCCTGGCGATCGTCGAGGCCGGTGCCGTCGTCGTCGCCGCGGACGCCACCGACCGGCCCCGGCCCGACGGCTCGTCCTTCGCCGAGCTGGTCGCCGCCGTCCACGAGGCCGGTGCCCTGGTCATGGCCGACGTCGCCACGCTCGCCGAGGGCGTCACGGCCGCCGCGCTGGGTGCGGACCTCGTGTCCACCACGCTCTCCGGCTACGTCCCCGGAACCCCGAAGCGGACCGGCCCGGATCTCGATCTGGTCTCCGCGCTCGCCGCCGCGATCGACGTGCCGGTGGTCGCCGAAGGGCGGATCAACACCCCCGAGGAGGCCGCCGAGGCCCTGGCACGCGGCGCCCACAGCATCGTCGTCGGCACCGCCATCACCGCCCCCACCGCCCTGACCGCCCGCTTCGTCGCAGGTATCACGCGGCCCTGACCCTCCCCACCACGCGGGACGGGCGCTCAACGGCGAGTCCCGTCCCGCATCCTGGAGTCACCGTGCAGACCACAACACCCCCCACGCTCCCCTGGTACCGCGAGGTGAGCGGCACCCAGTGGAAGTCGTTCTTCGCCGCCTGGATCGGTTACGTCCTCGACGGCTTCGACTTCGTGCTGATCACGCTCGTCCTCACCGAGATCGGTGACGACTTCGGCCTGAGCACGGTCCAGGCGGCCAGTCTGGTCTCCGGCGCGTTCATCACCCGCTGGCTGGGGGGTGCGGTTCTCGGCGCCGTCGGCGACCGGTACGGCCGCAAGCTCTCCATGGTCCTGAGCATCCTGCTGTACTCGCTGGGCACCTTCGCGTGCGGGTTCGCCTGGAACTACCAGAGCCTCTTCGCGGCCCGGCTCGCCATCGGCATGGGCATGGCCGGCGAGTACAGCGCCAGTGCCACGTACGTGATGGAGAGTTGGCCGGCGAGGCTCCGCAGCCGGGCCAGTGGATTCCTCATCTCCGGGTTCTCGGTCGGCTCGGTACTCGCCGCGCAGGTCTACACCTGGGTGGTGCCGTCGCTCGGCTGGCGGTGGATGTTCTACCTGGGGCTGATCCCCATCGCCATCGCCCTGTGGATGCGGCGCGCCCTGCCGGAGGCCGAGGAGTGGACCCGGGACGTCGCCGGGAAGGAGACGAGGCCCAGTCCGTTCCGGCCACTGTTCCTGACCCGGAGCCGTGCCGTCGTCAACACGGTGCTGGTGGCCGTCGCCACCGTCTCGCTGTTCCTCGTCTTCACCCCGGGCGGGGCAGGTATGGTCCCGGTGCTCTCGGTGACGGCCGGGCTCGCGCTCGCCGCGCTCGCCGTACAGCTCGGCGGCAGGCGGGGATGGGTGCTGTACCTGTCGATGATCGTGACGCTGTTCTTCGCGTTCCTGTACTCGTGGCCGATCCAGGCACTGCTGCCCACCTACCTGAAGACGGAACTCGGCTACACCACCGGCCAGGTCACCGACGTGCTCTACTTCGCGGGCTTCGGGACCATGGTCGGCTGCTGGGCCGCGGGCTTCCTCGGCGACGTCATCGGCGCGAGGAAGGCGTACGCGCTGACGTTGCTGGCCTCGCTCGCCTTCGTCTACCCGGTCTTCGCCGTGCACGACAACCTGCTGTTGCTCGGCATCCTGCTCTTCCTGCTCCAGGCGACGAGCTTCGGCATCTCGGGTCTGCTCCCCCGCTACATCGGCGGGCACTTCCCGACCGGGAGCCGGGGCGCGGCCCTCGGCTTCACGTACAACGTGGGGGCACTGGGCGGCGCCGTGGCCCCGGTCCTGGGCGCGCATCTGGCGTCCGGGATGGACCTGGGGCAGGCCCTGGCCGTGCTGACCTTCGCGGGCACGGTGATCGTGGTGCTGCTGGTGGGGTTCGACGTGCCGGCCCGGCTGAACCGGCTCACCGACCCGGACGCGGAGCGGGACCACCTCGCGGCGGAACGGAACGCGGACTCGCACGCCACGTCCGGGTGACAGGGCTCGCCCGCCGACGTGGTCCCCGCCGACGGAGTTCCCGCCGACGGGATCCCGGCCACCGGTTCCGGTCGCCGCCCCACGCGCCGGGGCGGCGCGGCCGGGGGCGCGCCCGGCCGAGCGGGCGGGCCCCCGGGGCCCGCGGCCGCCCGTCGTCCATCGCTCTCCCTTCGGCGGTACGGCCCCGGTCCCGGGGCTCAGGCCGCGACGCGCTCGAAGACCGCGGCGAGGCCCTGCCCCCCGCCGATGCACATCGTCTCCAGCCCGTACCGGGCCTCCCGGCGGTGCAGCTCCCGGGCCAGGGTGGCAAGGATCCGGGCACCGGTCGCACCGACCGGGTGGCCGAGCGAGACACCGGAGCCGTTGACGTTGACACGCTGCTCGTGGTCGGTCTCGCCAAGACCCAACTCCCTTGTGCATGCCAGCACTTGAGCGGCGAACGCCTCGTTGATCTCGATCAGGTCGAGGTCGGCGAAAGTGAGTCCGGCACGTTCGAGGGCGGCCCGCGCGGCCGGTACGGGGCCGATGCCCATGGTCGCGGCGGGCACCCCCGCCCGGGCGAAGGAGACGAGCCGGACCAGCGGGACGAGGCCGAGCCGTTCGGCGGTGGCGGCGCTGGTCACCAGGCAGGCGGCGGCCGCGTCGTTCTGCCCGCTGGCGTTGCCCGCGGTGACGGTTGCCTCCGGATCGGTCCCGGCCATGACCGGGCGCAGCGCGGCGAGTTGTCCGGCGGTGGTGTCCGGGCGGGGGTGCTCGTCCGCGGTGACGACCGTCTCGCCCTTGCGGGTCCGTACGGTGACCGGAACGATCTCGGCGTCGTAGCGTCCCTCCGCCGCCGCCCGGCCGGCGCGTCGTTGCGAGCGCAGGGCGAGGGCGTCCTGGTCGGCGCGGCTGATGCCGTACGCGCGCCGCAGGTTCTCGGCGGTCTCGATCATGCCGCCCGGGACGGGGTGGTTGACGCCGCCGGCGGTGGCCCTGCCGCGGACCAGCGCGTCGTGGAGCTGGAGGCCGGGGCCCTTGATGCCCCAGCGGCCCTCGTGCGTGAAGTAGGGGGCCGCGCTCATCACGTCGACACCTCCCGCGACGACGATGTCGCTGAAACCGGCCCTGATCTGCATCGCCGCGTCCAGGACGGCCTGGAGACCGGAGCCGCACCGGCGGTCGATCTGGGTGCCGGTGACGGTCTCGGGCAGCCCGGCGTCGAGGGCGGCGACCCGCCCGATGGCGGGCGCCTCGGCGCTCGGGTAGGCGTGCCCGAGGATCACCTCGTCGACCGCCTCGGGGGCGACCCCGGTGCGGGCGACCACCTCGGCGACGACGCGTGCGGCGAGGGCCGCCGGGGTCTGCCGGGCGAACACTCCGCCGAAGCGGCCGATCGGGGTGCGCAGCGGTTCGCAGATGACGATGTCGGACTGCTGGTCGGGCACGGCATGACCTTTCGGTGGCGAGGGGCGTGCGATCCGCCCTTTCGATGGCACGGGTGCGGCGTGACGTCCACGGGGCGAGGGGCGCGTCGCCGGTCCCCGCGCCCCGCGACGGGGCCGGGAACGGAGCCCGGGCCGGGTACGGGAACAGGGCCGGAACCGAGGACGGGGCCGGGGCCGGGGCGGTCCGCCGTCCGGTGGCCCCGGGTCGGGGACGTGACGCGTCTCCACCACGGATGACGCGGCTCCCATCTGCCCTCCCGGACGATCGGACCGGCCGCCCACCGACCGGAATCCGCCACGCCGGTCCATCGTTCCGACGTCTCGACGCGACTCTATTTCGGCCGGGGACGACGATCAATGGCCGCCAACGGGGACATGGTTCCGGGCCGCGTCTATCGTCGCGGGGACGGATCACTTGTCACTCGCCGAGAGGACCGCAACCGCCATGCGTATCAGGATCGTCGGCGCCGGGGCCATGGGCCGCGGCATCGCCCAGTGGGCGGCGACCGCCGGACACACCGTCGAACTGTGCGACGCGCGCACGGAAGCGGTGACCGCCGCCGCGGATTTCGTCCGGGACATGCTCGAACGGGCCGTGCGGAAGGGCCGGATGTCCGCCGAGGACGCCGCCGCCGCCGGGGGGCGGCTGGTCCCGCTGGACGACCCGTGGACGGCGGGCCCGGACGTCGAACTGGTCGTCGAGGCGGTCCGGGAGGACTTCGGCACCAAGACGGAGGTCTTGGGCCGCCTCGAACGGGTACTGCCCTCGACGGCCGTGTTCGCGACCAACACCTCGTCCCTGTCGGTCACCCGGATCGCCGCCGCGCTGAAGGACCCGGGCCGCATGGCCGGGCTGCACTTCTTCAACCCGGTGCCGCTGATGCGGATCGTCGAGATCGTGCCGGGCGCGGCCACCCGGCCGGACATCCCACCGGCCCTCACCGCGTTCGTCGAGGGCTGCGGGCATCGTGCCGTCACGGTCGCCGACACCCCCGGTTTCCTGATCAATCACGCCGGTCGCGGTCTGGTGACCGAGGCTCTCGCGCTGCTGGAGGAGACCGTCGCCGAGCCGGCGGAGATCGACCGGATCGCCCGTGACGTGCTCGGGCTCCGGATGGGCCCGTTCGAACTGATGGACCTCACCGGTCTGGATGTGACGGCCGCGGTGATCGACTCGATCTGGGAGGGGTTCCGGTACGAGGACCGCCTCCGCCCCTCCTTCCTGACGCCGAACCGGGTGGCCGCCGGGCTGCACGGCCGCAAGACCGGGCGCGGCTGGTTCGAGTACGGCCCCGGGGCCGCCGCCCCGGTCCCGGAGGCCCCGGTCACGGGCGACGCGGACCGTCCGGTGTTCGTCCACGGGGCGGGCCCGCGGGACGGGGACGCGGTGGCGTTGCGCGAGGCCCTGACCGACGCGGGCGCCGTCGTCGAGACGGGCGTGGAACCGTCCGGCGGGGCCGTCGTGCTGGTCCCGGTCTGGGGCACCACGGTGGCCTCGGCGGTGGAAGCCCACGGGCTGCCCCCGGAACGCGCCTTCGGGACCGATCCGCTGCCGCCGGCCGGACGGCGCCGGGTGCTGGCCGTGACCCCGGCGGCGGACCCGCAGGCCGCGCGCGACGCCCGCGCGGTGCTGGCCCGGGCGGCGGACGGCGGCGATCCGTACCCGGTCTCGGTGGTACGGGACACGGCGGGCTCGGTCGCGCAGCGGTTGCTCGCCTCGATCGTGTCGGTGGCGTCGTCGATCGCGGAACGCTCCCTCGCCGCCCCCGCCGATATCGATCTGGCCGTCACGACCGGGCTCGGCTACCCGGTCGGACCGCTGGCCTGGGGCGACCGGGTCGGTGCCGCCCGGATGCTGGAGCTGCACCGGGCGCTGCACCGCACGACGGGCGACCCGCGCCACCGCCCGGGCCGGTGGGTGACCGAGCGCGCCCAGCTCGGTCTCGCGCTGACCGACCCCGGAACCTCGCCCGCCGACTGCGTTTCCGGTCCGGGCACCGCGTAGACATCCGGTCCGGCACCGCGCGGAAGCGGGCCGCACGCCGGACGCCGCCCGTGCCGGGCACCGGCCCTCCGCGCGCCGAGGGCCCGGCACCGGCGGTGTCCGATTCGTACAAGACCCCGCCGCGGCACCGGCCTACGGTCGGGTCATGACTCCACGCATGGACGCGATCGGCCTCATCACCGCGGATCTGGCCGCGTCGCTCACGTTCTACCGCCGTCTCGGCCTCGGCATCCCCGCCGACGCGGAATCCTCACCCCACGTCGAGGTGACGCTCCCCGGCGGGCAACGTCTGCTCTGGGACACCGAGGACGTCGTCCGCTCGTACGACCCCGCATGGACGGCGCCGCGCGGCGGGGAGCGTCTCGGGCTCGCCTTCCGCTGCGACGGTCCGGCGGAGGTCGACGCGGTGTACCGGGACCTGACCGGCGCCGGGTACCGGGGTCACCTCGAACCGTGGGACGCGGTGTGGGGGCAGCGGTACGCGATGGTCCTCGACCCGGACGGCTGTGCGGTGTCGCTCTTCGCCGACCGCGGCTGAGAGCCTGCCGGGTGGCCTTCGGCCGGAAGGCGGACGCGGCACGGCGCGAGCGGTTCCAGGGCGCCGGGAGGGCCCGGTGGCGGAGCCGCCCGGTCGTTCCGGCAACACCGGAAGCGCGCCTGCCGGGACGGGGCCGCCCGGTCAGAGGCCACCCGACGCCCTCTGGGGGTTCCCGGCCGCCCGGTGCCGTCCCCCGCACCGGCGCGAAGCCCGCACCGCACCGCACCACCCTCACCTCGAAGCGAGATGGGCGGTCAGGGTCGTCCCGGCCAGTTCCCGCATCTCCCGGGCGAGGTGGGCCTGGTCGGCGCACCCCGCCAGGACCGCCGACTCGGCATACGGGGTGCCGGACCGCACGAGGGCGAGCGCGCGTTGCAACCGCAGGATCCGCGCGAGTGTCCTGGGCCCGTAGCCGAAGGCCGCGAGCGACCGGCGGTGCAGCTGCCGGGCGCCGAGACCGGCGCGGCGGGCGGTGTCCGCGACGGAACGGCCCGCGTCGAGTTGTGCCGCGACCGACCGCATGAGCGGGTCGGGCGGCCCGGTGGCGGCCGCCCGCCGCAGGGCGATCGCCTCCAGCGCGGTCGCCGGTTCGGCGGCCTCGGCGAGTCGTTCGTTGAGGACGCGGACCCGGGCGCCCGGCCACAGATCGGCGAGGTCGACCCGGCGGTCGCGCAGTTCGTGGGCCGGTACGCCGAGGAGCGCGGGCGCCGTCCCGGGCGCGAAGCGCATCCCGGCGTACCGCCCGCCGACGCCCGGGGCAGGGACGAGAGCACGGGTGTCGGGGCCCGCGACGCTCAGCCGTCCGTCGATCCAGAGCAGGTCCATGCACCCGTCGGGCAGCACCGGATGGACCGCGCCCTCCGGCACGCGCAGCGTCCACAGCACAGCGCCGTCGAGCCGCGCATTCCACTCTTCGTACCTGTCCCCCATGCCCCGCACGCTAGTCTCGTCGTCCGACGCAATCGGCTTCCGGGGGCGGGTCATGACGGCACTGATGGAGTTCACCACCGACAGCGGCGCGACGGTGACCGTCGAGGTCGACCGGCACACGCCGGGCGCGAACCTGGTCGCGCTGGGCGAGGACAACGTCCTGGCCAGAGCGGGCCGCACATTCGACAGCGCGCTCACGGGAATCCGCTCGGCGGCCGAGTCCGCGCTCGCGGTGTTCCGGGACGGGGTCCTCAAACCGGACGGTGTGGAGCTGGAGTTCGGGGTGAAGATCACCGCGGAGGCCGGGGCCGTGATCGCCAAGAGCGCGGTCGAGGGCCATCTGGTGGTCAAGCTGTCCTGGTCCCCCGGCGAGACGCGGACCCCGGCCCCACCGCCGCCCGCGGCCGCGCCCGTACCGGCCCCGGCGCCCCCGCCGTCCCCCGTCGTCCCGCCACCGTCCGCACCCGTGCCGCCCCCCGCACCGGCCGGCTGAGGACCGTCCCGGGAACGGCCCGGCCCCGGAGGACTCAGTCCCCGGGCGGTCCCTCCGGCCTGCGCGAATCCTCGTGCGGTTCCTTCTGCGGATCTTTGTGGGGTTCCTTGTCCGGCTCCTTGTCGCGGCCCGGCTGGAACCTCGACTTCACGTCCTCCGGCGGCAGGAACCTCGACCAGCGCTCCGGGAACTCGGAGGGCATGTAGGGGCTGTCCTCGTCCTCGTCGACATCGCCGTCCTCCTCCTCCCGCTCCGCCTGGGACCGCGCGACAAGTTCCGCGGCCTGGGCGGCCCGTACCCGGTCGTTGGCGGCACGTGCCGCGGCCGTCGCCAGCGAGGGCCACACCCGGTCGATGGCGGCGTTGACCGCAGCGCCGACCAGCACCGCGAACGCGGAGACGCCGATCCACAGCAGGACCGCGATCGGGGCCGCCAGCGAGCCGTAGATCGTGGGCCCCTCGACGGTGCTGGTGAGGTAGATCCGCAGCAGGAAACTGCCGAGCACCCACATCGCGAGCGCCACCAGCGCGCCCGGCATGTCCTCTATCCACGGCGAACGCACCGGCACGGACACGTGGTAGAGCGTCGTCAGGAAGGCGATCGACAGCAGGATCACCAGGGGCCAGTACAGGATGCTGATGATCTCGGTGCCCCACGGCACGAACTCCACGACCCGGTCCGGGCCGACCACGAGCAGCGGCAGTACGACGGCGCCCAGCAGCAGCGCGACCACGTAGAGCAGGAAGGCGAGCAGCCGGGTCCTGACGATGCCGCGCTGGCCGTCGAGGCCGTACATCACGGTGATCGTGTCGATGAAGACGTTGACCGCCCGGGATCCGGACCAGAGCGCGATCGCGAAGCCGATCGAGATGACGTCGGGCCGGGCACCGGTGGTGACGTCCGCCAGCAGCGGCTTGGCGAAGTCGTTCACACCCCGCTCGCTGAGCACCGTCTGCGCGGCGTTGAGGATGTTGCGCTCGATGGAGGCGACCGTGGTGGTGCTGGTCCACTCGTCGACGTAGCCGAGCAGCCCGATGAGGCCGAGGAGCAGCGGGGGCAGGGACAGCAGGGTGAAGAACGCCGCCTCGGCGGCGAGTCCCAGAATGCGGTACTCCATGCACGAGTTGACGGTGTCCTTGAGCAGCTGCCAGACCATCTGGCGCTTGGACACGTTGCGGTAGAGAACCCGGGCACGGTGGAGCCGCCCCGGTGGCCGCTCGGGTGTTTCATTTGCTGCCTGCACGTCTTTACCGTATCGGCATGGCACCCTCCACCCACACCGTGTTCAATCAGGCACCGCCGCTCGTCGGCTACGACGTCTACGCCGCAGACCTCGCCCTCTCCGAGGCGGTCCGGCGCCATCTTCCGTCCGAACTGCTGGCCGGGGCCCGGGCCGAACTCGGTGAACTGGGCAGGTCCGCCGGTTCCGCGCAGACGCAGGCGTGGGGGGCGCGGGCGAACGAGAATCCGCCGGTCCTGCGTTCCCACGACCGCTACGGTCATCGCATCGACGAGGTGGAGTTCCATCCGTCCTGGCACCGGTTGCTGGGGCACGCGGTCGGTGCCGGTCTGACCGGCGCGTGGAGCCGTCCGGGCGGTCATGTGCGGCGGGCGGCGGGTTTCCTGGTGTGGACGCAGGTCGAGGCGGGCCACGGCTGCCCGCTGTCGATGACGCACGCGGCGGTGCCCGCGCTGCGCACCGATCCGGCGCTGGCGGCGGAGTGGGAGCCGCTGCTGACCTCGACGGTGTACGAGCAGGGGCTGCGCCCGGCCGCGCAAAAGGCCGGGGCGCTGTTCGGGATGGGCATGACGGAGAAGCAGGGCGGCACGGACGTGCGCTCCAACACGACCCGGGCCGAGCCGCTGTCCGCCGAGGGCGAGTACCTCCTCACCGGACACAAGTGGTTCTGTTCCGCGCCGATGTCCGACGCGTTCCTGGTGCTGGCGCAGGCACCGGGCGGTCTCACCTGCTTTCTGCTGCCCCGGGTGCTGCCGGACGGCACCCGCAACCCGTTCGCGATCCAGCGGCTGAAGGACAAGCTGGGCAACCGGTCGAACGCCTCGGCCGAGGTCGAGTTCGACGGGACGTGGGCGCGCCGGGTCGGTGACGAGGGGGGCGGGGTGCGCACCATCATCGAGATGGTGGCGGCGACCCGGGTGGACTGTGTGACCGGCTCGGCGGCGTTGATGCGGCAGGCGGTGGCGCAGGCGATCCACCACTGCGCGCACCGCCGCGTGTACGACGGGGTGCTGATCGAGAAGCCGCTGATGCGCAATGTGCTGGCCGACCTGGCGCTGGAGTCGGAGGCAGCGACGGTTCTGGCGATGCGGCTGGCGGCGGCGTACGACGCGGACACCGAGGACGAGCGGGCCTTCCTGCGGATCGCGGTGCCCGCGGCGAAGTACTGGGTGACGAAACGGTGCGCGCCGGTGGTGGCCGAGGCGCTGGAATGCCTGGGCGGCAACGGCTACGTCGAGGAGTCCGGGATGCCCCGGCTGCTGCGGGAGGCGCCGCTCAACTCGGTCTGGGAGGGCTCGGGGAACGTCCAGGCGCTCGACGTGCTGCGGGCGCTGCGGCGCGAGCCGACCGCGCTGAACGCGTTCCTCCGGGAGATCGGCCGGGCGCGCGGGGCCGATCACCGGCTGGACGGGGCGATCAGGGACATGCTGGCGGAGCTGGCCGATCTGGAGGGGATCGAGGCGCGGGCCCGGCGCCTGGCCGAGCGGATGGCGACGGTGCTCCAGGGGTCGTTGCTGGTCCGCTGGGCCCCGCCGGAGGTCGCCGACGCGTTCTGCGCGTCACGACTGGGCGGGGACGGGGGCGCGGCGTTCGGGACGCTGCCGCACAGCCTCGACCTGGCCTCGGTGGTGGAACGGGCCCGTCCCGTCGAGCGCGAGAGCTGCTGACCGGGCCTGCCGGGACCGTCGCCCCCGACGCTTCACGGCCACGGGGCCGACTCCGGCGACACCGGACACTTACCGGACATGGGCGGATGAAACGGGCGGGCGACACGCCCGGGAGAAGAGCGACGGAGGGTGGTGCTGCGCCGACACGGCACCACCCTCCACGCAGTACACACCGCTCGACGGGGCACAGGCGCCGCCGCACGGTGTTCCGCCACTCTCGTACGGACCCGCACCCTCTCGCCAGAGTTGCAAAGGGTTGCAGCCATTATGTGGAGAGCACGGTATCGGGCCCCCCGGCGGGGCAGGATGGGCCGGCGGGCCATCGGGCCGGCCCTGGCGTTGGGGGTACGAGAGTGGATGCACGCGCTGCCGAGGTGACACGTTCGGCTGTCCCGCAGTCCGCCCGGGCCCAGCACGGGACCCACCGGGCCAGGGAGGCGAAACTCGCGGGCGACGCCGCGCCGGCCGCCCTCCGCGCCGAGATCGGCGCCTCCTGGGACCGTGTGCTGCGCAGCGGTCTCGATCCCGACCAGTCCACCGAGAGCGTGCTGCTCCAGCGGGACGAGGTCGAACGCCGGCGCCGCACGTCGGCGCTGGGCGAGGTGATGCCGCTGCTGAACGAGAGTCTGGTGTCGCTCGCCGAGGCCGCCCAGCAGATCGTGGTGGTCACGGATGTGGAGGGCAGGGTGCTGTGGCGCCGCGGCAGCACACGGGTGCTGCGGCGGGCGGACAGCATCTGCCTGGCCGAGGGGGCGACGTGGGCGGAGGAGAGCACGGGGACGAACGCGATCGGCACGGCGCTGGTCGCGCGCGCACCGGTCCAGGTCCATTCCTCGGAGCATTTCGTGCGCCGTCTGCACGACTGGACGTGCGCGGCGGCCCCGGTCCGTGATCCGCGGGACGGCCGGCTGATGGGGGTCGTCGACCTGAGCGGTCCGGCGTCCACCTTCCATCCGACCTCGCTGGCACTTGTCGGTTCGGTGGCCAGGCTGGCCGAGAGCGAGCTGAGGAACCGGCACCTGCGCGCCATCGACCGGCTGCGTTCGGTGGCGGCGCCGCTGTTGTGCCGGCTGGGCGGCCGGGCCGCGGCGGTGGACGTGCACGGCTGGCTGGCCGCGGTGACCGGGATGCCTCCGGTGGAGCGGCTGCCGCTGCCCAAGTCGATGCGGCCCGGCCGGATCTGGCTGCCGTCGCTCGGCATGTGCGAGGTGGAACCGCTGCCCGGGGGCTGGCTGGTGCGGGTCGCGGACGGGCCCGGGGACGGGGACGGGCCGCGGCAGCGGGTGGTGCTCGACCTGAGCCGTCCGCACCGGCTCTCGGTCAGTGTGGTGGGCACCGTGGGTACGTGGACGCGGGGGCTCTCGCCGCGCCACGCGGAGCTGCTGTACGCCCTGGCACTGCACCGCGAGGGGCGTACGGCGTCCGAACTGGCGCAGGATGTCTTCGGCGACGCGACCCGGACGGTGACGGTGCGGGCGGAGATCTCGCGGATCCGCCGCCATCTCGCCCAGGTGCTGGCGCACCGCCCGTACCGCTTCGGCGAGGGGGTCGAGGTGGAGGTGATCCACCCCGATCAGCCCGCCGATCTGCTGCCGCGTTCGACGGCCCCGGTGGTGGTCACGGCGCGCACCGCCTGAACGGGACGCCGCCCGGGACCGGCAGCCTGCCCGGCGGACCGGCCCGGTTCGGCGCGCACGGCGGACCGGCTCGGTTCGGCGCGCACGGCGGACCGGCTTGGGCGCGGGACGCGGGGCATGGTTCCCTGGCAGCCATGAACAGCCCCGCACGCAGCACCACCGCCACCGCCCCCACCGCCCCCACCGCCGAGGTGACCGTCTGGTCCCTGGAACAGACCTCCCCCGACGACCTGCGCCCCGCCGCGGTCCCCGAGGGCGATGTGCGGATCGTGCGGTCCGCGGTGCCGTCGCCCGAGTTCAGCCGGTTCCTGTACACGGCGGTCGGCGGCGACATCCGGTGGACGGACCGGCTCGCGATGACGTACGCACAGTGGCAGGAGGCGCTGGACCGCCCGGGGGCGGAGACCTGGGTGGCGTACGAGAACGGCACCCCGGCCGGGTACATCGAGCTGGATCCGGGGGACGACGGCGTCGTCGAGATCATGTACTTCGGGCTGATACCCGCCTTCCGGGGGCGCCGGATCGGCGGCCACCTGCTGTCGTACGGTGTCGCCCGCGCCTGGGACCTGGCGGAGCGCTGGCCGGAGCGGACACCGACGAAGCGCGTGTGGCTGCACACCTGCTCCAAGGACGGTCCGCACGCCATGGACAACTATCTGCGGCGGGGCTTCCGGCTCTTCGACACGACGGTGGAACTCGAACCGGTGGTCGCGACTCCGGGGCCCTGGCCGGGGGCGGAGCGGTAGCGCCCGGCCCCCGGTCCGCCGGGGGCCGGCGGACCGGGCGGGCCGATACCGGCACGACGAACCGCGCACGGAGAGTGATCGGCACCACACCGTCTCGCATCGCGGGACTTTCACGTCCGCATCATGGATGGTGGTGGACTGGCCCGAGATCCGCGTGCCACGCTTTCGCCATGTCCGGAACTGGAACCGCCTTGGTGAGTCGACGTCACGTCGACCTCGGCCGCATGTCCAGCGCCATCTGTCCGGCGAGCTGAGAGTCCCAGCACCGCCGCGTTCCGCTGTTTTCCAGCGCCCCTCCGTACCTCCTGCGCACCGCCGCGCCTCACCGCGAGTGTGCAGTTCAGAGCCGCCCTCCTGCAGTCCCGAAGGACGTATCTTCATGGCCGCCAGCCCGGATCAGCCCACCACCGCCACGGCCCGCCGCAAGGCCGGGCGCCACCGTGGCGAGGGACAGTGGGCCGTCGGACACCACACTCCGCTCAACGGCAACGAGCAGTTCAAGAAGGACGACGACGGTCTCAATGTGCGGACACGTATTGAGACGATCTACGCCAAGCGCGGATTCGACTCGATCGACCCCAACGACCTGCGCGGGCGCATGCGTTGGTGGGGTCTGTACACCCAGCGCAAGCCCGGGATCGACGGCGGCAAGACGGCCGTCCTGGCCCCCGAGGAGCTGGACGACAGGTACTTCATGCTGCGGGTGCGCATCGACGGCGGCCGGCTCACCACCGCGCAACTGCGGGTGATCGGCGAGATCTCGCAGGAGTACGCCCGCGGCACCGCGGACATCACCGACCGGCAGAACATCCAGCTGCACTGGATCCGCATCGAGGACGTCCCGGCGATCTGGGAGAAGCTGGAGGCCGTCGGGCTCTCCACCACCGAGGCGTGCGGCGACTGCCCCCGCGTGATCATCGGCTCCCCGGTGGCGGGCATCGCCGCCGACGAGATCGTCGACGGGACCCCCGCGGTCGACGAGATCCACGACCGTTACATCGGCAACAAGGAATTCTCCAACCTGCCGCGCAAGTTCAAGACCGCGATCTCCGGCTCCCCGGTCCAGGACGTGGTGCACGAGATCAACGACATCGCGTTCGTCGGTGTGGTCCACCCCGAGCACGGTCCGGGCTTCGACGTGTGGGTCGGCGGCGGGCTCTCCACCAACCCGCGGCTCGCCGAACGGCTGGGCGCCTGGGTGCCGCTGGCCGAGGTCCCCGACGTCTGGGCCGGGGTCGTCGGCATCTTCCGCGACTACGGCTACCGGCGGCTGCGCAACCGGGCCCGGCTGAAGTTCCTGATGGCCGACTGGGGCCCGGCGAAGTTCCGCCAGGTGCTGGAGGACGAGTACCTCAGGCGTCCGCTGGTCGACGGACCCGCGCCCGAGCAGCCCAGCAGCCGCTGGCGCGACCACATCGGCGTGCACCCGCAGAACGACGGCCGCTTCTACGTCGGGTTCGCCCCCCGGGTCGGCCGGGTGGACGGCTCCACCCTGGCCAAGATCGCCGATCTGGCCGCCGCGCACGGCTCGGACCGGCTGCGCACCACCGTCGAACAGAAGATGATCATTCTCGACGTCGCCGAGGACCGGGTGGAATCGCTGGTCGCCGGGTTGGAGGCGCTCGATTTCCAGGTGAGGCCGTCACCGTTCAGGCGCGGCACGATGGCCTGCACCGGCATCGAGTTCTGCAAGCTGGCCATCGTCGAGACGAAGGGGCGCGGCGCCTCGCTGATCGACGAACTGGAACGCCGGCTCCCGGACTTCGACGAGCCGCTCACCATCAACCTCAACGGCTGTCCCAACGCCTGCGCCCGCATCCAGACCGCCGACATCGGTCTCAAGGGCCAGTTGCTGCTGGACGCCGACGGCAACCAGGTGGAGGGCTACCAGGTCCACCTGGGCGGCGCGCTCGGCCTGGAGGCCGGGTTCGGCCGCAAGGTGCGCGGCCTGAAGGTCACCGCGGCCGAACTGCCCGACTACGTCGAGCGCGTGCTGTCACGCTTCCAGGCGGAGCGCGAGGACGGCGAACGGTTCGCCACCTGGGCGGCGCGGGCCGGGGCGGAGTCGCTGTCGTGAGCGAACGCGCCGCGCCGTTCCACTGCCCGTACTGCGGCGACGAGGACCTGCGCCCGCACGAGAACGGGCACGGCGCCTGGGAATGCGCCTCCTGCAACCGCGCGTTCCAGCTGCGGTTCCTGGGCCTGCTGACCCGGGGCCTTCAGCGCGACGACGTGGAAGGGGACGGGACATGACGGACAGTCGAATCATCGGCGCGAACGCCGGGGAGCTGCGGGAGATCGCCGGGCGGGCCGGGCGGGAGCTGGAGGACGCCTCCGCGACGGAGATCCTCCGGTGGGCCGTCGACACCTTCGGCGAGGGTTTCTGCGTCACCTCGTCGATGGAGGACGCGGTCGTCGCGCACCTCGCCTCGCGTGTCCGCTCCGGTGTCGACGTGGTCTTCCTCGACACCGGCTACCACTTCCCGGAGACGATCGGCACCCGCGACGCGGTCGAGGCGGTGATGGACGTCCGTGTCCTCACCCTCACCCCGCGGCAGACCGTCGCCGAACAGGACGCCGAGTACGGGCCGAGGCTGCACGACCGCGACCCCGACCTGTGCTGCCGGCTGCGCAAGGTCCGGCCCCTCCAGGAGGGCCTGACCCGGTACACGGCCTGGGCGACCGGGCTGCGCCGCGACGAGTCCCCCACCCGGGCGCACACCCCGGTCGTCGGCTGGGACGAGAAGCGGCGCAAGGTCAAGGTCTCCCCCATCGCCCGCTGGACCCAGGACGACGTCGACGCGTACGTCGCCGAGCACGGCGTCCTCACCAACCCGCTGCTGATGGACGGCTACGCGTCCGTCGGCTGCGCGCCCTGCACCCGCCGGGTGCGGGCGGGCGAGGACGCCCGCGCCGGGCGCTGGTCCGGCCGGGGCAAGACCGAGTGCGGGCTGCACGACTGATGACGACTGATCAGGAGATTTCGATGAGCGTGACGGAGACGGGAGCCACCGTCTGGCTCACCGGTCTGCCGAGCGCGGGCAAGACCACCATCGCCTACGAGCTCGCCGGGAGGCTGCGCGGCGAGGGCCACCGCGTGGAGGTGCTCGACGGGGACGAGATCCGGGAGTTCCTCTCCGCCGGTCTCGGCTTCTCCCGCGAGGACCGCCACACCAATGTGCAGCGGATCGGCTTCGTCGCCGAACTGCTCGCGGCCAACGGCGTGAAGGTGCTGGTCCCGGTCATCGCCCCGTACGCGGACAGCCGGGACGCGGTCCGCGCGCGGCACCGGGCGGAGGGCACCCCGTACCTGGAGGTGCACGTCGCGACCCCGGTCGAGGTGTGCTCCGTACGCGATGTGAAGGGGCTCTACGCCAAGCAGGCGGCGGGCGAGATCAGCGGGCTGACCGGGGTCGACGACCCGTACGAGGCGCCCGAGTCGCCGGACCTGCGGATCGAGTCGCACCGGCAGACCGTGCAGGAGTCCGCGGCGGAGCTGTACGCGCTGCTGAGCGAGAGGGGTGCGGCGTGACGACCGTCGCGAACGTGTCGGAGGGCATGGGCAGCCCGTACGCACTGAGCCACCTGGACTCCCTGGAGTCCGAGGCGGTGCACATCTTCCGCGAGGTGGCGGGCGAGTTCGAGCGGCCGGTGATCCTGTTCTCCGGCGGCAAGGACTCCATCGTGATGCTGCACCTGGCGCTCAAGGCGTTCGCGCCCGCGCCGGTGCCGTTCGCCCTGCTGCACGTCGACACCGGGCACAACTTCCCGGAGGTGCTGGAGTACCGCGACCGCGCGGTCGCCCGGCACGGACTGCGGCTGCACGTCGCCTCGGTGCAGGAGTACATCGACGCCGGGAAGCTCCGCGAACGTCCCGACGGCACCCGCAATCCGCTCCAGACCGTGCCGCTGACCGAGGCCATCCAGCAGCACCGCTTCGACGCCGTGTTCGGCGGTGGGCGCCGCGACGAGGAGAAGGCGCGCGCCAAGGAGCGGGTGTTCTCGCTGCGCGACGAGTTCTCCCAGTGGGACCCGCGCCGCCAGCGCCCCGAGCTGTGGCAGCTCTACAACGGCCGGCACGCGCCCGGCGAGCACGTCCGGGTGTTCCCGATATCCAACTGGACCGAGCTGGACGTCTGGCAGTACATCGCCCGTGAGGGCATCGAGCTGCCGCAGATCTACTTCGCCCACGAGCGCGAGGTCTTCGCCCGGTCCGGGATGTGGCTGACCGCGGGCGACTGGGGCGGTCCCGCGGAGGGCGAGCGGGTCGAGTCCCGGCAGGTGCGCTACCGCACGGTCGGCGACATGTCCTGCACCGGCGCCGTCGACTCGGACGCGACGACGCTCGACGCCGTCATCGCCGAGATCGCCGCCTCCCGGCTCACCGAACGGGGCGCCACCCGCGCCGACGACAAACTGTCCGAGGCCGCGATGGAAGACCGCAAGCGCGAGGGGTACTTCTAGATGACCATCACCAGCGAGCAGTTGTCGGCCACCACCCTGCTGCGGTTCGCCACCGCGGGGTCCGTCGACGACGGCAAGTCCACCCTCGTGGGGCGTCTGCTGCACGACTCCAAGTCGGTCCTCACGGACCAGTTGGAGGCCGTGGAGCACGCCTCCCGCAATCGCGGCCAGGAGGCCCCCGACCTGGCGCTGCTGACCGACGGTCTGCGGGCCGAACGCGAGCAGGGCATTACCATCGACGTGGCCTACCGCTACTTCGCGACGACGCGCCGCCGGTTCATCCTCGCCGACACCCCGGGCCATGTGCAGTACACCCGGAACATGGTCACGGGCGCCTCGACGGCCGAGCTCGCCGTCGTCCTGGTCGACGCCCGCAACGGCGTCGTCGAGCAGACCCGCCGCCACGCCGCCGTCGCCGCCCTGCTCCGCGTCCCGCACGTCGTCCTCGCCGTCAACAAGATGGACCTCGTCGGCTACACCGAGCCCGTCTTCGCCGCCATCGCCGAGGAGTTCACCGCGTACGCGGCATCGCTCGGCGTCCCGGAGATCACCGCGATCCCGATCTCCGCGCTGGTCGGCGACAACGTCGTGGAACCGTCCTCGCACATGGGCTGGTACGGCGGCCCGACCGTCCTGGAGCACCTGGAGACGGTGCCGGTCAGCCACGACCTCACCGCCTGCCACGCCCGCTTCCCGGTCCAGTACGTGATCCGGCCGCAGACCGCCGAACACCCCGACTACCGGGGCTACGCGGGCCAGATCGCGGCCGGCGCGCTCCGTGTCGGCGAGGCGGTGACGGTCCTGCCCTCCGGCCGCACGTCGACGATCAGCGCGATCGACGCGCTCGGCGAGAGCGTCGACATCGCCTGGGCGCCGCAGTCGGTGACGCTCCGGCTGGCCGACGACATCGACATCTCGCGCGGCGACCTGATCGCGCCGTCCGGCGACGCGCCGGCCGTGACCCAGGACGTCGAGGCGACCGTCTGCCATGTCGCGGACGAGCCGCTCACCGTCGGCCGCCGGGTGCTGATCAAACACACCACCCGCACCGTCAAGGCGCTCGTCAAGGACATCCCCTCGCGCCTCACGCTGGACGACCTCTCCCAGCACCCGGCGCCGGGCCGGCTCGTCGCCAACGACATCGGCCGGGTGGTCCTGCGCACCGCGGAACCGCTCGCGCTCGACGCCTACGCGGACTCCCGGCGCACCGGATCGTTCCTGCTGATCGACCCGGCGGACGGCACCACGCTCACGGCCGGCATGGCGGGCGAGTCCTTCGCCACCACGGCCGGGGCGGCGGACACCGCGGACGACGACGCCGCGTGGGACTTCTGATGAGCAACGACGTCTACTCCACGTTCGCGAAGGAGGGCGGCCGCGTCGGCAGCGGGGCCCTCGGCAGCGGTCAGGGCGGGGTCGGGCGATGTGCGTGATGACGTACGCGCACCGCACGCGCGCCCACTCGCACCAGCCGCACGACCCGCACCGCCGGTTCAGACGAAAACCCGCCGACCTCCCGGCCACGTCCCCGTAGATCCCCGCGGTTCCCGCGATTCCCGAGGGACGTGAGCACCGGGCCGACGAGAGGAACACCTCCCGTGCCTGCCCCCCGCACCACCGCGCACCGCCGGCCGGCCGCCGTCGCCGCACTGCCGCTGCTCGCCCTCGCGCTCACGGCCTGCGGCTACGGATCCGCCGCCGACGACGACTCCGGCTCCTCGGACGTCGCCGCCGGAGCGAAGAAGCTCTCCGCGGACACCGTGCGCATCGGCTACTTCCCGAACCTCACGCACGCCACCGCGCTGGTCGGCGACCAGGAGGGGCTCCTCCAGAAGGAACTGGGCGGCACCCGGCTGAGGACCTCGCAGTTCAACGCGGGCCCGTCCGAGATCGAGGCGCTGAACGCCGACTCGATCGACATCGGCTTCATCGGCCCGTCGCCGTCCATCAACGGCTACACCAAGTCCAGGGGCAAGAGCCTGAGGATCATCGGCGGTTCGGCCTCCGGCGGGGTCAAGCTGGTCGTCGACCCGAAGAAGATCAAGACCCTGGACGACCTCAAGGGCAAGAAGATCGCCACCCCGCAGCTCGGCAACACCCAGGACGTCGCCTTCCTCAACTGGATCTCGGAGAAGGGCTGGAAGGTCGACGCCCAGAGCGGCAAGGGCGACGTCTCCGTCGTCCGCACGGACAACAAGGTGACCCCGGACGCCTTCAAGTCCGGTTCCATCGACGGCGCCTGGGTCCCCGAGCCCACCGCGTCCAAGCTGGTCGCCGAGGGCGCGAAGGAACTCCTCGACGAGTCGTCGCTGTGGCCGGACAACAAGTTCGTGATCACCAACATCATCGTGTCGCAGAAGTTCCTGAGGGATCACCCGGACGTCGTCGAGGCGGTCCTGCGCGGCTCGGTGAGGACCAACGAGTGGATCAACGCCAACCCCGATGAGGCGAAGGCGTCCGCCAACGCCGCCCTGAAGAAGCTGACCGGCAAGCCGCTGCCCGCCGAGATCCTCGACCCGGCGTGGAAGTCCATCCAGATCACCGACGACCCGCTGGCCGCCACGCTCGACGCCCAGGCCGAACACGCCGTCGAGGCCGGGCTGCTGGACAAGCCCGACCTCAACGGAATCTACGACCTGAAGCCGCTGAACAAGGTCCTGGGGGCCGCGGGCAAGCCCGAGGTCGCCGACGCCGGACTCGGCGTCAAGTAACCCCGCCCGAACCCAGGATCCACATCCAGATCCCCAGGAGGTGACGACCATGGCGACCACACTCACCAGGGCCGAGGACCGCACCGCGGTCGGGCACGCCGCCCGTATCTCACATGTCTCCAAGTCCTTCGGCACACCGGAGGGGCCGCAGCTCGTCCTGGACGACATCTCGCTCGATGTCGCGCCGGGCGAGTTCGTCACCCTCCTGGGGGCCTCCGGATGCGGAAAGTCCACACTGCTCAACCTGGTGGCCGGGCTCGACCGCCCGACCGCCGGATCCATCGAGACGCCCGGCGGGCGGCCGGCCCTGATGTTCCAGGAACACGCCCTGTTCCCCTGGCTGACCGCCGGCAAGAACATCGAACTCGCGCTGCGGCTGCGCGGCGTGCCCAGGGCGGAACGCCGCGACGAGGCGGAACGGCTGCTCGGGCTGGTCCGTCTGGGCGGGGCGCACAACAAGCGCGTGCACGAGCTCTCGGGCGGCATGCGGCAGCGTGTGGCGATGGCCCGCGCCCTCGCCCAGGACAGCCAACTGCTGTTGATGGACGAGCCGTTCGCGGCGCTCGACGCCATCACCCGGGACGTACTGCACGACGAGCTGACCCGGATCTGGCACGAGACGAGCGTCTCCGTCCTCTTCGTCACGCACAACGTGCGCGAGGCGGTGCGACTCGCCCAGCGCGTCGTCCTGCTGTCGTCCCGCCCCGGCCGGATCGCCCGGGAGTGGCACGTCGACATCGAGCAGCCGCGCCGCATCGAGGACAACGCGGTAGCGGAACTGTCCGTAGAGATCACCGAACAACTCCGTGGGGAGATCCGCCGCCATGGCCAGCACTGACACCAAGCCCGACGACCTGGCGGGCCTGGAGGCGGGACTCGACGCCCTGGACGCCGTGAAGGTGCGCCGCACCCCGGTGCGCGAGGTGCTGCTGCGCAAGGTGCTGCCACCGCTCCTCGCGGTCGTCCTGGTGCTCGTCGTCTGGCAACTCCTCGTCCGCGCCCAGGTCACCGACGACTACAAGTTGCCGTCACCGGCCGCGGTGTGGGACAGCGTCACCGACATGTGGCTCCGGGGAACGCTCCTGGACGTCATCTGGACCAGCGTCTCGCGCGGCCTGCTCGGCTTCCTGCTGGCCGTGGTGATCGGCACTCCGCTGGGGCTGCTGGTCGCCCGGGTGAAGCTGGTCCGGGCGGCGATCGGCCCGATCCTGTCCGGGCTGCAGTCCCTCCCCTCGGTCGCCTGGGTGGCGCCCGCCGTGATCTGGCTCGGGCTCAACGACCGGATGATGTACGCGGTGATCCTGCTGGGCGCCGTGCCCTCGGTCGCCAACGGGCTGGTGTCCGGCGTCGACCAGGTGCCGCCGCTGTTCCTGAGGGCGGGCCGCACCCTGGGCGCGACCGGTCTGCGCGGGACCTGGCACATCGTGCTGCCCGCCGCGCTGCCCGGCTACCTGGCCGGCCTCAAGCAGGGCTGGGCGTTCTCCTGGCGCTCGCTGATGGCCGCCGAGATCATCGCGTCCTCCCCCGATCTGGGGCTCGGGCTGGGGCAGTTGCTGGAGAACGGCCGCAACAACGCGGACATGCCCGGCATCTTCCTCGCCATCATCCTGATCCTCTTCGTCGGCATCGCGATCGACCTGCTGATCTTCAGTCCGCTGGAGCGGTGGGTGCTGCGCAGCCGCGGACTCCTCGTCAGGAGCTGAGAGCCATGTCCGCCCCCGTCCTCCTCGTCATCGCCCACGGCAGCCGCGATCCGCGGCACGCGGCGACCGTGCACGCGCTCACCGCGCGAGCGCGTGCGCTGCGGCCCGGGCTGCGTGTGGCGACCGGCTTCCTCGACTTCAACGCCCCTTCCGTACCGAGGGTGTTGGAGCGTCTTGCGGCACAGGGCGCCGAGGACGTCGTCGCGCTGCCGCTGCTGCTCACCCGGGCCTTCCACGCCAAGTCGGACATCCCGGCGGTGCTGCGCGAGGCCCGGACCCGACTGCCCCGCCTGCGCATCCGCCGGGCGGGGGTACTCGGCCCGTCCCCGTTGCTGAACGCGGCGCTGGAACGACGCCTGTACGAGGCCGGCGTCCGCCCCGGCGACCGGGCGTCGACCGGTCTCGTACTGGCCTCGGCGGGCTCCACGGACCCGGAGGCGATCGCAGTGATCGCTGAAATCGCGCGGGAGCTGCGGCACACCGGTTGGTGCGCCGTGCGGCCTGCGTTCGCCTCCGCCTCTTCTCCCGCAGGGTTCCCCCGCACCGCGGACGCGGTGCGGGCCCTGCGGGCCGAGGGGGTGCGTCGGGTGGCGGTGGCCCCCTACGTGATCGCCCCCGGCCGGCTCCCCGACCGGATCGCCGCGGGCGCGGCCGGGGCGGACGTGCTGGCCGGTGTGCTCGGCGCGTCACCGGAGCTGGCGCGGCTGCTGCTGGACCGGTACGACGAGGCCCGCGTCCCGACGGCACGCACGGCCCCGCTCAGCGCCTGACCGGGGCCGCCCCGGCCTCCCGTCCCCGTCCCTCTCCCCCTCGGCAGACGTCCGGGCTTCCCCGTTTCCGGGCCCCGGGCGCCGTCCTCGGCACCCGGTCCTCCGCGCACCGCCCACCGCCGGACCTGGTGCGACGGGCACTGCGCGGCGGGGCTGTCAGCCGCTGGTCCACCGGGGGTCGCGTCCGCTGTGCGCCAGAGCCCGTTCGAGCACGGAGGCCGGCGCGGGCAGCGCCACCTCGTCGGCGAAGCCGCCGTAGGACCGGTAGAGCGCGGCGTTCGCGTCCACCACGTCGAGGAGGTAGCCGGCCGCGGCGTCGGAGAGCCGGAACTCCTGACCGGTGGCGCGGGCCACGTCCCAGGTGTGCAGGGCGGTCTCCTCGATGAGCATCGCCGCGGTGTCCGCGGCGGGGACGGTCGAACCTCCGAGGTCGATCTCCCCGTCCCACGCGGCCGGGTCCGACCAGGCGGCGACGGCGCGGTCCAACTGCTCCGCGTACCGCCGCGCCCAGTCGGGGTCGGCGGTGAAGTCGCGGGCGATGAGCTCGTCGGAGAGGTCCTCGCGCCGGGCGCGGCTCTCCAGCCCGTGCGAGGTGTAGAGCACCCAGTGGTTGACGAGTTCGCGCAGCCCCCAGTCGCCGCAGGGGGTGCTGGGTTCGTCGAGTTGTTCGGCGCGGACGGAGCGGGCGACTCGGGCCGCCTCGGCCGCGACTTCGGTCATGTGAGCGTGCTCGTTCTTCATGCTCCCGAGGTTAGGACCGGTCCCCCGTGCCCGGATTGAAGAAAGGCGACAGCGGTCCGGGAGGCATGGCGTCCGTACGGGGGCGAGCCGGTCCGGAGGAACGGCGAGGTGTCGTCCAGTCAGCTTCGCTGGATGCCGACGAGGAGGATGTCCGCGAGTTTGTCGGCGTAGTCGTCGGGGTCGATGTGGGGGTGCTGGGTTCCGAGGTGTGCGAGCATCATGTCGATCGCGCCCTGGTAGGTGATGGCCATCACGCGGGTGTCGAAGTCACGCAGTGTTCCCTCGGTTTGGCCGCGCCGGAACAGCGATTCCTGTGCTTGGTAGGTCTCTTCGTAGTCCTCGGGTGTCAGGCGCGGCGTGCCGTCGGGGTGACGCAGGTTGTGGGTGATGCGGTTGAGCGCGGTGAGTTCTCCGCGATGGGTGACGGTCAAGGCCGCGACGCGGCGCAGGGCTGCGCGGATGATGTCCGGGACGGGCTCGGTCAGGTCGAGCGAGTTCGCGATGCGGTCGCGGATGGTGGTCATCGCGGCCTTGGCCGTGGACTCCATCAGGTCGTCCTTGTCGGCGAAGTAGTGCCAGATCAGCCCCTTGGAGACGCCGGCCCGCTCGGCTACGCGCGTCAACGACAGGCCGTCGTAGCCGCAGTCGGCGAGTTCCTCCACGGCCGCGGTCATGATTTGAGCCCGGCGCCGGTTCTCGTCGAGTCGCCGCCGACGCGTGCCCGGCCCTGTGGTGCGCGAGGAAGAAGTAGCCATGCCGTCACTGTGGACCGTCGGACCGGTCTTTGGCGAACGTCCGGCGGCTGCGGCCGACCCGGACCGACAGGACCGCGAGGATCAGCATCATCGCGGCGATGGCGAGCATCTCCACGCGCATCCATGGAGGGAAGACACCGGGCAGCGCGGCCTCGACGAGGTTCACCACCAGCAGGACGCACCCGATGACGGTGAGTGCGCGAAGACCGGAGGCACTCCCCCTGAGCGCGGCGCGCGTCCGCAGGGGCAGCACGATCGCGAACACGGCGACGATCACCGCGTGCCCCCATGCCTCCGAGGTCGCCAGACGTGGCGCCGTCGCCGCCATGACGGCCAACGCCGCCGGTGTGCCCAAAGCCACTGCCACGTAGGCGGCTACCAGTCGCCTTACCCTCGCGAGCGATAAGGACACGGGTGATGCCGGCTCGCGCTCGCCTCCCACCATGCTATTGACCATGCGGTCAACACTATCCGACTTGACCGCATGGTCAATAGGGGAGGATGCGGGCGATCGGCCCGGGACGGAGGAGGGAGCCGGCGCGAATGGGGCCTCGCCTGTGCGAGCGGGGCCGGGAACATGGGGAACCTCGTGACCGACGACAACGCGGGAGGCTGAGTCGCGGGGCCTCGCGGGCCCGCCCCCTCTCGCTCCCCGGCTCGTAGCATTGGGCGATGTCCTCCATGTCTCACTCGCATTCCCCCGCCCTCGTCCCCGCCGACGTCTTCCTGCTCGGCGGCGACCTTCCCGTGCGGCGTCTCGGCTACGGGACCGCGCAGCTCACCGGCCCCGGCTACTGGGGGCCGCGTGGTGACCGGGCGGACGCGGTGGCGGTGCTGCGCGCGGCCGTCGAGCAGGGCGTCACACTGATCGACACCGCCGACAACTACGGCCCCGGCCTGGCCGAGGAGCTGGTGGCCGAGGCCCTGCGCCCCTACCGGGACGATCTGGTGATCGCGACGAAGGGCGGGGTGGTGCGCACGAGCGACAGCGCCTGGCACGTCGCCGGCCGGCCGGAACGGCTGCGGGCGATGTGCGAGGCGAGTCTGCGTCGGCTGCGGACGGACCGGATCGATCTGTACCAGCTGCACCGGCTGGATCCGGACGTACCCATGGCCGACCAGCTGGGTGCCCTGGATGACCTGAGGCGGGAGGGTAAGATCCGGTACATCGGTCTGGACACCCTCAGCGCCGACCAGTTGGAGCAGGCTCTCTCCCTGACCGGGATCGCCTCGGTGCAGAACCGCTTCAATCTCCTCGACCGTTCGTCGGACGCCGTGCTGAGGATGTGCGAGGCCCGTGGTCTCGCCTTTCTGCCCTGGTTCCCGCTGGCGAACGGTGCGCTGACCGGCGAGGCGGCGGCATCGCTGACCGATGTCGCCGACCGTCACGGTGCCACCCGTGGGCAGATCGCCCTCGCCTGGCTGCTGCACCGGTCCTCCGTTGTGTGCCCCACCCCCGGCACCGGTTCGCCCCGCCATCTCTCGGAGAACCTGGGAGCGCGGGAGATCCGGTTGTCCGCCGAGGACCTGGACCGGCTGGAGGGGCTCGCGTCCGCCTGAAGGACTTTCCCGCACGAAGGAGTTGAACCGCACGTGTCCACGCACACCACTGCTCCCGTTCCCGCCCCTGCCGACGCGCCCGATCCCCTTGCCGCGCCGGTGATCCGGGCCGTGGACGTCTCGTTGGTACGGGATGGCAACGTCCTGCTCGACTCCGTGTCGCTGACCGTGCGCGGCGGGGAGCACTGGGCCCTGCTCGGAGCCAACGGAGCGGGCAAGAGCACGTTGCTGGGCCTGCTCGGCGCGGTCAGCCATCCCACCCGGGGCACGGTCGAGGTGCTCGGGCGCACACTGGGCCGGGTCGATCTGCGGGAGTTGCGTTCGATGCTCGGGCACATCAATCCGCGCCACCCGTTGCGTTCGCCGCTGTCGGTGCGCGAGGTGGTGCTGACCGGACTGACCAACTCGGTCGAGCCGGTGCCGCGCTGGTCGCCGACCGAGGAGCAGCGGGACCGGGCGGACGCGTTGCTGAAGACCCTGGGCATGGGAGGGAAGACGGCGTCGCGCTGGCCCGCGCTGTCGCAGGGCGAGCGGGGGCGGACGCTGATCGCCCGCGCGCTGATGCCGGAACCTCGTCTGTTGTTGCTCGACGAGCCCGCCACCGGCCTGGACCTGGCGGCCCGCGAACAGTTGCTGGACAGCCTGGACTCCTTGCGCGAGGAGCATCCGGGGCTGGCGACCGTGCTGGTCACCCACCATTTGGAGGAGTTGCCGGCCTCCACCACGCACGCGATGCTGCTGCGCGGTGGGCGGTGCCTGGCGTCGGGCCCCGCCGACGGGGTGCTGACCACCGACCGGGTGAGCGACTGCTTCGGGCATCCGGTGGCGATCTCCCGCACGGACGGCCGCTGGACGGCTCGGGCGCGACGGGGCGCCCACCACTGAGTACGGCGTCCCCACCGTCGAGTGGGCTTCCACCGCAAGCCGCCGAACGGGCCCGGCGCCGTCGAACGGGCCCCGATGCGCCCGGGCGGGTCTCTCGCCGCCCGGCGGGTTCAGTCGTCGGCGGCGGGAGCGCCGGACGCGTCGGTGGGGGCGAACGCCGTCGCCTGGTGGAAGTAGAGCGCCCACCCCGTGCCGGTGAGCAGCCACAGCGAGCTGCGGTGGGCGAGGTGCCCCTTCCGTTCGGTGTCGTAGGTGAGGTGGACCAGTTCGCCGTCCAGTTGGGTCCCCCGCATCAGGGACGCGGTCTGGGGGCCGGGGCGCGGGGCGTCCTCGCCCGTGAGCGAGGCGATCATCGCGTCGCGGTTCCAGACCCGGCCGGCGGAGTCGATCTCCCGGTAGTCCGGGTGCAGCAGGCTGCCGAGGACATCGGGACAGGCGCGCACCGCGGGGTCCAGGAGGCGCAGCTCGCCCTCCACCGCCGCGGCCACCGCGGGGGACGGTTCGGTCATGCGTCGGCTCCGCGGTGCGCGGCCGGGGTCCGGGTCGTCATCTCCACCAGTTTGCGCACGGTGTTCCAGTTGCGGGAGGTGGCGACGACGTCCCCCGTGAGGGAGGGGCGCGACAGGGCGCCGGCGAGTTTGGACCGTCCCAGCCCGTCGGGGGCGTAGAGGTAGAGGGCCCGGTCGCCGAGCCGGAACTCCTCGGGGAGGAAGGACGCCGGGTCGATCCGGTCGAAGCGCGTCGGGTCGACCGGCTGTCCGAAGTAGGTGATGTGCAGGTGTCCGCCCGCGAGTTCGGCCGCCGGGAACGGGCACGCCCCGGCGACCGCGGCGAGGTAGGAACCGTCCCGGACCAGGCAGGGTACGGGGAAACCGAATCGCTTTTCGATCGCCCGCTCCAGTTCGGCGGCGAGCGCGTCCGCGTCGTCCGACGGGCTGCTGAAGACGGCGTTGCCGCTCTGCAGGTGCGTTCGGACGTCCCCGTGACCCAGTTCGGTGAGCAGCGTGCGGAGTTCGGCCATCGGTACCCGTTTGTGGCCGCTCACGTTGATTCCGCGCAGCAGCGCCGCGTACATCGTCATGCGCCCACCCTAACGACCTGGGGCGCGATAGAGGGTGGACCGGCGAGCGGCGTCATGCGGCTTCGCGTCCGGGGCGGAGGAGGGGGTGGGGGCGCGGGGGCCTCCCCTGTTCGAGCGGGGCCGAGACGGTGGGGAACCCCGCGGCCGACGACGGCGCGGGAGGCGGAGTCGCGGGGCGTCGGGAGCCCGCCCCTGCCTTGCTCCCCAGGTCGTGAGGGGTGCCCCGCACGCGCGGATGCGGCCGCCGCGCCCCGTGGGGGAGGGCACGGCGGCCGCGGTCCCGGGGCGGGGCCCGGGGGGCCGCCCCCCCGGCCCGCCCCGGGGGGCCAAAACCCAAAACTGATCCCGCTGTTTGGGGTGGGCCCCGGGGGGGGGGCGGAGACGGCCGGGGGGGGCCCCCCC
>NZ_JBIBYN010000005.1:47027-174256 GCF_043083325.1 Streptomyces sp. NPDC014734
CCGGGTGGGGTGTGGGCCCCCGCTGCGGCGCCGGCCCCGCCCCCCCCCGGGGGGCCGGGCGGGGGGGCCCGGGGGCCGGGGCGGTGCGGGGGGGCCCGGCCGCGGGCCCGGCCACGGGGCGACTACTCGACGATCTTCAGCAGCTTGTTGGGAGTGCCCGCGGTGGCGTCGGAGATCGCGTCGGGGGTGGCCCCCTCGGTCAGCGCCGTGGCGACCTCGTCCGGGGTGGCGTCCGGGTGCCCGGCGAGGTAGACCGCGGCGGCACCGACGACGTGCGGGGTCGCCATGGACGTGCCGGAGATCGTGTTGGAGGCGTCGTCACTGTCGTTCCAGGCCGACGTGATGTCCGAGCCGGGCGCGTAGATGTCGACGATCGAGCCGTAGTTGGAGAAGTACGACTGCTCGTCGTCCACCGTGGACGAGGCGACGGTGATCGCCTCCGGAACGCGGGCCGGCGAGGTCCCGCTCGCGTCGGAGGAATCGTTTCCGGCGGCCACCGCGAAGGTGACGCCGGAGGCGATGGCCTTCTGGACCGCGGCGTCGAGCGCCTCGTCCGCGCCGCCGCCGAGGCTCATGTTGGCGACGGAGGGGCCCTCGTGGTGGGCGGTGACCCAGTCGATGCCCGCGACGACCTGCTCGGTGGTGCCCGAGCCGGAGTCGTCGAGCACCCGGACGGCGACGATCTTCGCCTTCTTGGCGACACCGTAGGACGCACCGGCGATGGTGCCGGCCACGTGGGTGCCGTGGCCGTTGCCGTCGTCCGCGCTGTCGTCGTCGTCGACGGCGTCGTAGCCGGAGGAGGCCCGGCCCTCGAACTCCTCGTGCGTGGTACGGACACCGGTGTCGATGACGTACGCGGTCACGCCCTCGCCCGCGCTGTCCGGGTAGGTGTACGCGTCGTCGCCGGCGGTCTCGGTCTGGTCGATCCGGTCGAGCCCCCAGGACGGCGGGTTGGTCTGGGTGGCGTCGATGTGGAACTTCTTGTTCTGGACCACCTTGGAGACGGCCGGGTCGGCCGCCATTCGCTTGGCCTCGGTGAGCGAAAGCCCGCTGGCGGAGAAGCCGTTGACGGCGGACGTGAAGTTCCGGTTGAGCTTGCCGCCGTACTTCTTGGCGAGCTTCGACTTGTCGGCCTTGTGGTCCAGCATCACGATGTAGCTGCCCTGGACGGCGGTCGCCGCGTCCGCACCGTAGACGACGCCCATGGTGGGGGCGGGCGACGCTCCGGCGACGGATGTGTTCAGCAGGGTGACTCCGGCCGCCGCGGCCACGGCCGTTATGGCCGCGGTGAGCTTGATCCGGCGTGCACGCTTGTGAATAGCCATGAAGAGGGGTCTCCTCGTCATTCTTTGTGGGGGGATTGGCCCTCGGCCGGAAAATCTCCGGGGGCTGGCTCGAAACCCTCGCCGATTGACGCGCTCAGATCAAGACCTTCTTACGGCTGTGACTTACTCAACAAAGTTTCGTAATAAGAAACCGGCCAGCCGTACCCAAGTCGGGCGCACTCGCCGCAAGCCGGGCCCCGGGACCCCCTGCCGGAGCGGTCGGCACGCTTCGCACCCGGGAAGGCGGGCCCCGTCGCACCGCGTCGGGCACCGAGGAGTCGGCTTGATTCCGACCCGCCTCACCGCACAGCATTTTTGACGATCCGTCATACCTGATGGGCCGGACGCGACGGACTCGGCGCGCCCGGCCCCCACGAGGCGACCGGACAACGGGCCGGGACCGGGCGGGACCGCTCGGGCCGGTCCGGCGGTTCCCGGTTCAGCGCCGGACGACCCGGACCTCGCAGACGCCCATCAGTCCGGCAAGGGGAACACGGGCGGACGTCTGCTCCGGACTCACCGTCAGGCCGCCCCCGCGCAGCATGTCGAGCAACATCTCCGCGAGCGGCATCACCATGTGCCTCCCCCAGCAGCGCTCCGACACGTGACCGAACGGGAGGTACCCGGGATGGTCCTCGGGATCGAGTCCGTCCCAGCGCTCGGGACGGAACTCCTCGGGGTCTTCCCAGAGCGCGGGGTCACGGTGACTCAGCAACGGCAGGATCAGCACGTCGTCGGCCGCGCCGATCCGGGGGTCGAGAGCGGGGTACTCGCAAGACGCCTTCCGCAGGACGTTCCAGGAGGGCGGCAGCAGCCGCATCGCCTCGTGGAGGATGTTCCGGTTCGGCACGTCGTCGGCGAACGGCGATCCGAGCCAGAGCGCGTTGGCGACGAGCGTCGAGACCGTGAAGCAGACCGGGGCCGCCGCCCTGCGGTACAGGCCCATCGCGTAGCGACGGTCGCCGTAGTTGCGGGCCTCGGCGGTCAGTCCCGCGATGGCGGACACGGCCGCACCGGGACGGAGCCGTCCGGGCAGCGCCGCTCCCGTGGCGATGACCGTCCAGGTGAGCTTGGGCGTCAGTTCCAGCGCGCGGTCCATGAGGACGCGCAGCCGGTAGGGGTCGGCGCCGAGCACGAGGTCGCGCAGGAACACGTGGCCCACGTGCGGCCACTCCCCGGTGAGGTCGACCCCTTCCGGAAGGGGCTTCTTCAGGGCTGCCCGCACATCACGGCCGATGGCCCGCATGACCGTGGACGCCTCGGCACGGGGGATGGAGCGCCCGTGCAGCGGCTTGAAGGTGGGCCGTTCGTCCTCGGCGGCCGGCCTGGCGGCGAGGATCCGGTCGGCCAGCACGGCCCCCGCGACACCGACGGTGCCGGGGTCCAGGCGGAAGACCTCCTCGCCCTGATGGTCCCGCAGGAGCGCCTGAAGCCTCGGCGCGAAGACGACGTCCCGGGCACGACTGCCGGTACCGGATATGTGCATCGATGGTCTCCAAGAAGCGGGAGGGCCCGCGCCCGGCGGGCCGATGAGGCCTCGCCGGACACGGACCCGAATCGACGAACCGCGCCCTTCGGTCGGATGGACCGATTTCGTCGGCTCGGGACAGCCCTTTAGTACCAGTGGTACCAGGCGTACGCCTTCAGGCTCTTCTCCGGCGTCAGCTTGTCCTTGAGCGAGAAAAGGAACTTCAAATCAACACCTCCATCTTTACCTTTAATTTGCACTACCGAGGGCGCCAATCGGGCCGAGCAACGACGACAATCCCCCGCCTCGGACCGGGAATTCTGCGCCCTTCGCCGCCGAAAAGAGTGAAACCCGACGCGAAAGACATTGTCAATGCCATGTTTTTCGGCGCGCCCGAATCGCGGTGAAACGGGAGATCCGCACCGGGGCGGTCGCCGCCCCGAAACAAGCAGGAGGAAACGACAGAAAAGCGGCGGCTCACTCGATCCCCCCGACGTCACCGAACCCGCAGAGCGGCACGGAACCGACCGGTAAGGGCGTCGACAAGAGGGCGCCGCCCTACCCTGCCACCTCCCGGAACACAAGAGGCTGAAAAGTTGAATTCACTCTCATAAACGACTGAATCGCCGACTTCAGGAATATCGCGGGAAGCCATCCGGGCGAGCAGCACCGGAGTAGCGGCGGAGCAACCCCACCGAGCGGGCACCCCAAAGAAACGTACCGGTCGGTAAGGAATTTCCCGTAGTCCCTGCCGGATCGGCGTGCGGCATCGGACGCGGTGCATCGTAAGGCGGAGAACGCCCGAATACCGGATGTACTCGGGCGTTCCGGCGACACGGCGAGGTGCCGTGGCCGTCGCCGCGCACCCGCCGGGGAATCGCGGGAAGGCCATGGAGCGAAAGGAACACCGGGAGGAAAACCGTTTGGCTGATGAAACGGACTCGCCCGGCGGGAGCGCGGCGGGCCCGCCCACCGCCGCGTACGGCGTTCCGGGCGCGGCGGTGAACGGCCCGCCGGCGGTTCAGCGTTGGTAGCGGGCCAGCACCCGGTTCCCGTCGTCGACCAGACGTCTCCTCAGTTCCCCGGCGTCGATCGCGCCGCTGTAGTACTCCTGGAGGGCGGGAGTGGCGATCTTGTCCTTCCACTCCGGGTAGCCGCGGACCGACTGGGCCGGTGCGGGCCGCAGCCCCTTCGCGACGGCGACACCGGTGGCCCAGCCGTACCGGTCGGTGTGCAGCGCCGGATCGGCGAGGGCCGCGGTGCCGGTCGGGAGCATCCAGTCCCCTTTGGCGAGCCGCACCATGTTCGCCGGTCGCAGCAGGAAGTCGATGAACCGCGCGGCCTCCTTCTTGTGCGGACTGGCCTCCGCGACGGACAGGGTCTGCGGGCTCACCCCCTGAACGGCTCCGCCACGCCCCGCGGGGGCCGGAAGGACCGTCCACTCGAATCCCTCCGGGGCCTGCTCCGCGATCTGCTGACGGTACGAGAAACCGAGCGGGACCATCGCGTACTTGCCGCCGAAGAAGCCGGGAAGGGTGTCCGAGCCGCCCATGCCGAGCGCGCTGCGGGCGGCGCTGCGGTCGGTGCCGATCTGATCGTGGAGGGTGTCCGGGACGGTCCGGTCGCCCTCCTCCGACCGGATGGTCACCTTGCCGTCCGGTCCCCGGTGGAAGAGCCGGCCGCCCGCGGAGAGCCCGAGATTGAGGGTGACGGAGACGGGTTCCTTGAGCGGCCAGGCGATGCCGTACCTCCCGTCGCCCGTCAGCCTCTTGGTGACCTCGCGGAACTCCGCCCAGCTCCAGGGGCGGTCGGGGGTCGGGATACGGGCCCCCGACGCCTTCAGGAGCTTTGTGCTGGCGATCAGCACCCGGGGTTCCTGGAGGAACGGCACCCCGTGGACACCGTCGCCGAACGTCGTGGTGCGCCAGCTCTCCCGCGGGATGTCGGCGGTCAGCCGGTCGGTCAGGAACGGCCGCAGGTCGGCGAGGTATCCGCCGTACGCGAAGTCGGCGAGGTCGTCGGAGGCGTCGTGGATGACGTCCGGCGCCTCGCCGCCCTCGAACGAGGTGAGCAACTGGTCGTGGACGGTGTCCCAGCTGCCCTGGACGTAGCGGACGTGGATGTCGGGGTGGGCTTCGTTCCACTCCTCCACAAGTTGCCTGTTGGCCTCGACCGACTCCTTCTGCCAGGCGAGCGACTGGAAGCGGATCTCCACCCGTCCCCCGGCTCCCGAGCCGTCGTCCGTTCCCGCGCAGCCGCTCAGCAGCAGGGCCAGCACAGTGGCCGCGGCGGCCACCGCCCGTCGTGACGGAGCACGCATCAGCTCTTCACCGCCCCGGCCAGCATGGAGCCCGAGATCCGCCTCTGGACGACCGCGAAGACGACGAGTGAGGGCAGCGTCGCGAGGAACGCGGCGGCGGCCAGCGGCCCGAGGTCGGCGGCGCCCTCCGCGCCGATGAAGTGGGTCAGCACGACCGGCAGGGTCTGCTTCTCCGGCGACTTGAGCAGGACGAGCGCGAAGAAGAACTCGTTCCAGGCGGTGACGAACGCGAAGAGCGCGGTGGCGACGATGCCGGGGGCGAGCAGCGGGGCCGTGACCGAGACGAGCGTCCGCAGCCGGCCCGCCCCGTCGACCGCGGCGGCCTCCTCCAGTTCCACGGGCACCGCCCGTACGTATCCGGTCAGCATCCACAGTGCGAAGGGCAGCGCCCAGACCGCGTACACCAGGATCAGCCCCCACAGGGTGTTGATCAGGCCGAGCCGCTTCAGGATCAGGAACAGCGGGATGATCAGCAGGACGAGCGGGAACGCCTGGCTGACCACGACCCAGCCGGTGGCGGCCGTCGACAGCCGGGAGCGGTGGCGGGCCGTCACATAGGCCATGGGGGTGGCGACGACGATCGCGACGAGGGCCGCGCAGCTCGCGGCGATCAGCGAGTTGGCGGCTGCCCGGATCAGGGGCTGTTCGTCGAAAGCGCTGCGGAAGTTGTCCAGCGTCGGGTGCTCGGGGATCCAGGTCGGGTGCAGCGAGCCCAGCTCCCGTCCCGGTTTGAAGGCGGTGGAGATCAGCCACAGGAACGGGAACGCCAGCAGGACGAGGTAGCAGAGCAGGGCGGCGTACTGTCCGGCGCGTACGGATCGCCGGGGGGCCCGGTTCACCGATCCTCACCTCCCCCGAGCCGGCCGACGAGGTACACCGCGAGGAGCACCGCGATCACCGCGACCATCACGCAGCCCATCGCGGCGGCGTAGCCGAACTGCCCGTAGCGGAAGGCCTCCTCGTACGCGAAGAGCATCGGCAGCCGGGTACGGCCGCCGGGACCGCCGTTGGTCAGCACGTAGACCAGCGCGAAGGAGTTGAAGTTCCAGATGAAGTTGAGCGCGGTGATGGCCAGCGCGACCGGTCTGAGCACCGGCCAGGTGACGGTGCGGAAGCGGCGCCAGGCTCCGGCTCCGTCCAGCGCCGCCGCCTCGTGGAGTTCGTGCGGGGTGTTCTGGAGTCCGGCCAGGAGGGCGACGGTGGTCTGCGGCATACCGGCCCAGACCCCCACCACGATCGCGGCGGGCAGGGCCGTGGCGAGTCCTCCGAGCCATGCCCGGCCCTCGCCCAGGCCGAGGCCGCGGATCATCTCGTTGAGGACGCCCGCGTCCGGGTGGTAGACGAGCCGCCACATGATGCCGACGACGACCTCGGGCATCGCCCACGGGATGATCGCCAGCGCACGTGCCAGCCAGCGCATCCGCAGGTTCTGGTCGAGCAGCAGGGCGAGACCGAGCGCGAGGACGAACTGCGGGACGGTGACACCGACCGCCCACAGCAGGCCGATCCGGAAGGACTCCCAGAAGAGGGTGTCGTGCAGCAGGTCCTGGAAGTTGAGCAGGCCCACCCACTGGGTGGAACGGGTGCGGCCGGACTGGGCGTCCGTGAAGGCGAGCGCGAGGCCGTACAGGAGCGGGCCGACGCTGAGGATCAGGATCGGGATCAGCGCGGGCAGCACCAGGAACCAGGCACCGGCGCTCCGGCCGGTCCGTCGCGGCGAGCCCGCACGCAGACCACCGCCCCTGCCACCGCCACCGCCACCAAGGGGAGCAGGTCTCCCTTTTTGTGCGATTGCACTCGCTGATGTCACGAATGGGCCCCCTTGCGTCATTCGATCGGTTTCGAACCGTTCTGGCCGCTCAGGTGGCCCCCGTCATCGTGCTGACGGCCCCTCCGTCCGTCAACCCGGCCCGCGCGGATGCGAAAATCGGAACCATGGACGATATGCGTGCGCGTGAGGTATTGGTCGCCGCCGGTCTGCCCGGCGACGCGGAACTGCTCGCGCTGGGCGAGAACGCGGTGTTCGCCGTGGACGACCTGGTGGTCAAGGTCGGGCGGGACGCCGTGCGCAGCCCGGAGCTGCGGGACCGGGCCGAGCGCGAGGTGGCGGTCGCCCGTTGGCTCGCCGCCTCCGGGGTCCCCGCCGTCCGGGCCGCGGAACCCGGGGTACGGCTGGTGGACGGCCATCCGGTGACGTTCTGGCACCGGTTGGCACAGGCCGTGCGCCCGGCGGAGCCCCGGGATCTGGCGGGGCTGCTGACCCTGGTGCACGCGTTGCCCGCACCGGAGGACTTCACCCTTCCGCGCCGTGAACTGCTGGGCGGTGTCGAACGCTGGCTCCGGCTCGCGGGCGACGCGATCGACCCGGCCGACGCCGACTACCTGCGGCAGCGCCGCGACGGCTTCGCGGCGGCCGCGTCAGCTCTGGTCCCCCGTCTGCCGCCCGGCCCGATCCACGGCGACGCCCTCCCGCGCAATGTCCACGTAGGCCCCGACGGACCGGTCTTCGTCGACCTGGAGACCTTCTCGGCGGATCTGCGTGAGCACGACCTGGTGGTGCTCGCGCTGTCCCGGGACCGGTACGGGCTGGCGGCCGAGGCGTACGACGCCTTCACCGCCGCGTACGGCTGGGACGTGCGGGAGTGGGACGGATGTGCCGTGCTGCGCGGGGCCCGGGAGACGGCGAGCTGCGCCTGGGTGTCCCAGCACGCGCCGACCAACCCGAAGGCGCTCGCGGAATTCCGGCGCCGGGTCGCCTCGCTGCGCGAGGGCGACACCTCGGTGCGGTGGTATCCGTTCTGAGGGAGAAGCGCCCCGCGCCGACGGAGCCCGGCCGGTGCGGCGCGGTCCGGTGGGCGCGGTCCGTCAGCCGGCCACCCGGGCCGGCTCGCGCAGCGGCCAGTGGCCGTCGACCACCGCGTCCGCGGTGCCCTTGCGGCGCAGGAACCGCTGGAAGTCGGCCGCCCATTGCGCGTACCACTCCACCTGGCGCTCGTGCAGTTCGGCGGCGGTGAGCTCGGCCACCGAACCGTGCCGCTCGGCTATCGCGTGGGCCACCCGGACCGCGGCCAGCGCGTCCGCCCCCGCGTCATGGGCCCCGCCGTGCACCACGCCGTACTCGACACAGACCGCTTCGAGGGTCCGCTTGCCCTTGCGGTAGCGGTCGACGGCCCGGTCGATGGTGTACGGGTCGATGACCGGCCCGATCCCCGCCCCGTCGAGCCGATCGCTCAGCGACGGCAGCCCGTGCCGCCGCAACTCGGCCGTCAGCAGGGTCAGGTCGAAGGCCGCGTTGTACGCGACGACCGGCACCCCTTGCCGCCAGTGGCCGGTCAGTGTCTCGGCGATCTCGTCCGCGACCTCGCGCACCGGCCTGCCCTCCGCCGCCGCCCGCTCGTTGCTGATGCCGTGGATCGCCGACGCCTGCGCGGGGATCCGGATCCCCGGATCCGCCAGCCAGGCGCGCTGCCGCACCGGCTCCCCGCCCCGGCCGACGACGCCCACGACCGCGGCCGTCACGATCCGCGCCTCCAGCGGCTCCGTGCCCGTCGTCTCCAGGTCGAAACCGACAAGCGGCTCCCGGTCCCAACTCATCGGGTACCTCCTTCGTGGTGCTCCCCCAAGTGGTGACCACCCTCGCACGCGCCACTGACAACGGACGGACGGCCCCCGGGGCCCTTCCTCAGGAGACGGGCCGGGAGTCCGTCCACACGGACTCGAACTCCTCCCGGTAGGTCTCGAAGAGGCCGTGCTCGCTCTCCTGGCCCGCGCGGACCACCGCTCGCCCGCCGCCCCGCAGCACCAGCACCGGCGCCTCCATGCCACGCGCCCGGCGCAGGTACGGCTGCACGACCCCGACCGCGTCCGTCCCGTCGCCGTCCACGAGATAGGCGGTGAAGCGCGGGGTCTCGTCGAAGACGTGGATCTCGAACGCTCCGGGATCCCGGAGCCGGGAACGGACCCGGCGCATATGGAGGATGTTCATCTCCACGGACCGGCTCAGCTCGCCCTTCTTGAGGCCCAGCTCCCGCTCCCGTCGCTTGACCGCGCTGCTCGCCGGGTTGATGAACAGCAGCCGGACCCGGCACCCCGACTCCGCCAGCCGGATCAGCCGACGGCCGGAGAAGTTCTGCACCAGCAGGTTGAGTCCTATGCCGATCGCGTCCAGGCGGCGCGATCCGCCGAAGAGGTCCTCGGCGGGGAGCTGGCGCTGGAGCCGCACCCGGTCGGGGTGGACGGAGACCACGTCCGCGTAGCGGTCGCCGACCAGTTCCTCGACGGCGTCGACCGGAAGCCGGTCGGCCGACGGGACCGAGGCCCCGCCGCCCAGGATCTCCAGGAGCCGGGCGGAGGCGCGCTCGGCCTGGGCGAGGACCGCCTCGTTCAGGGCGCGGTTGCGGGAGACCACGTTGCGGGCGACCTCCAGCTCGTCGAGCGCCAGCTCGACCTCGCGGCGGTCGTCGAAGTAGGGCTCGAAGCACGGCCAGTGCTGGACCAGCAGCTCGCGCAACTGGGGCAGCGTGAGGAAGCTGAGGACGTTGTCGTCGGCCGGGTCCAGCAGATACCCCTTGCGGCGGGACACCTCCCGCACCGCGACGGCCCGCTGCACCCACTCCTGCCCGGCGGGTCCGGCCGCGGCCACCACCCAGTCCTCGCCGTGCACCGGCTCGTAGATGGGCCGGAGCACCGCGGCGACCACGGCGCGCAGCCGCTGCTCCACGAGATTCAGCCAGATGTAGGCACGCCCTGCCCGCTGGGCGCGGGTCCGCACCTCGCTCCAGGCGTCCGCTCCCCAGTCCAGTTCCGCGCCGATCTCCACGGGCCGGGCAAGTGAGACCGCCCCTGGTGGGGCATCGGTGGATTCCCCCTCGTGACCTGTGTCACCCGGGGGCAGCTCGAACCCTTCCGAGCTCACCCGCGCACCGCCTTCCACTCCCCCACCAACGATCAAGGAAGGGTACTCCGGGAGCGCGATCCGGTGCAGCCGGATGCACAGGCTCCTCATTGCAACTCCCCATGGCCACACAAGGGTTCCCGACGGCGAGATGGGGCGTAGTGAGCGGATTCATAGTGATTGGACCCTCCGCCCGCGGCTTCGTACCGGGCCCGGAGCGGCTTTCGCCGGCGCGATCCCGGTTCCGGGGGGCGACACGGAGAGGACCGATGTTGACCGGACCGTGCGACGTCCTAGGAAGCCGCACCTCTTTCAGGGAAGATTCGGTGGAGATCCGCTCGAACAGCGCATAAGCCCCATCCCCAAGCCCCGAACCCCAAGCCCCAGGAACGCGGATCAGAAGGGGAAGAGTCGAAGCCATGCAGGTCTGGCCGGGACAGGCGTACCCCCTCGGTGCCACGTACGACGGCGCCGGGACCAATTTCGCGGTCTTCTCGGAGGCCGCTCACCGAATCGAGTTGTGCCTGCTGCACGACGACGGTTCCGAGACGGCGGTGGAGCTCAGGGAGACCGATGCCTTCGTCCGTCATGCCTATCTGCCGGGGGTGATGCCCGGCCAGCGGTACGGATTCCGGGTCCACGGACCGTACGAGCCCGAGCGCGGTGTCCGCTGCAATTCGGCGAAGCTGCTGCTCGACCCGTACGCCAGGGCCGTGGCCGGGCAGATCCGGTGGGGCGAGGCGGTGTACGGCTACCCGTTCGGCCGGCCGGACGCGCGCAACGACCTCGACTCGGCGCCGCACACCATGACGTCGGTCGTGGTGAACCCGTACTTCGACTGGGGCGACGACCGGCGGCCCCGTACCGACTACCACCGCACGGTGATCTACGAGGCCCATGTGAAGGGCCTGACGATGCTCCATCCGGCGCTGCCGAAGGAGCTGCGCGGGACGTACGCGGGGCTGGCCCATCCGGAGGTCATCGCCCACCTCACGGAACTGGGCGTCACGGCGATCGAGCTGATGCCCGTTCACCAGTTCGTCCAGGACCACCGGCTGGCGGACGCCGGGCTCGCCAATTACTGGGGTTACAACACCATCGGTTTCTTCGCCCCGCACAACGCCTACGCCTCCTGGGGCGACCGCGGCGAACAGGTGCTGGAGTTCAAGCAGGCGGTACGGGCACTGCACCAGGCGGGCATCGAGGTGATCCTCGACGTGGTCTACAACCACACCGCCGAGGGCAACCACCTGGGTCCGACGCTCTCCTTCCGGGGGCTGGACAACGCGTCCTACTACCGGCTCGCGGAGGACCAGCGGTACTACATGGACACCACGGGGACCGGGAACTCCCTGCTGATGCGGTCGCCGCACGTGCTCCAGCTGATCATGGACTCGCTGCGGTACTGGGTCACGGAGATGCACGTGGACGGCTTCCGCTTCGATCTCGCGGCCACACTGGCCCGGCAGTTCCACGAGGTGGACCGGCTGTCGTCGTTCTTCGACCTGGTGCAGCAGGACCCGGTGGTCAGTCAGGTGAAACTGATCGCCGAGCCGTGGGACGTCGGCGAGGGCGGCTACCAGGTGGGCAACTTCCCGCCGCTGTGGACCGAGTGGAACGGGAAGTACCGGGACACCGTGCGGGATCTGTGGCGGGGCGAGCCGAGAACCCTCGCCGAGTTCGCCGGACGGCTCACCGGGTCGTCGGACCTGTACCAGGACGACGGGCGGCGGCCGCTCGCCTCGATCAACTTCACCACCTGCCACGACGGATTCACGCTGCACGACCTGGTCTCGTACAACGACAAGCGCAACGACGAGAACGGCGAGGGCAACCGGGACGGCGAGAGCCACAACCGGTCGTGGAACTGCGGCGCGGAGGGCGAGACGGACGACCCCGGTGTCCTGGCGCTGCGCGAGCGCCAGATGCGGAACTTCATCGCCACACTGATGCTGTCCCAGGGCGTACCGATGCTGAGCCACGGCGACGAGTTCGCCCGCACCCAGCGCGGCAACAACAACGCCTACTGCCAGGACAGCGACCTGTCATGGGTGCACTGGCCGGAACCGGCCGACGCCGCGCGCAGCGGCCCGCAGGACGGTGCCGGGGACGCCTCGGCGGGGGACGACGCCCCGGGCGACGGTCCGGGTGAGGGCGACGGGCTGGGCAGCAGTCTGCTGGAGTTCACCCGGGCGATGGTGTGGCTCCGCCGGGACCATCCGGTCTTCCGGCGTCGCAGGTTCTTCCACGGCCGCCCCGTCGAGGGCACGCACGACGAGCTGTCGGACATCGCGTGGTTCACCCCCGGGGGCCGGGAGATGACCCAGCGGGACTGGCAGGCCGCGCACGCCAGGGCGCTGACGGTCTTCCTCAACGGCCACGCGATCTCGGAGCCGGGGCCGCGCGGCGAGCGGATCTTCGACGACTCCTTCCTGCTGATGTTCAACGCGGGCGCCGAGACGCTGGACTTCTCCGTCCCGGTGAATCACGGCCGGCAGTGGATGGTGGTCGTCGACACGGCCCGCCCCGCCGGGGTGCTGCCCCGCTCCGGGCCGAGGGTGGCGGCGGGCGAACGGGTGACGCTGGTCGGGCGGAGCATGGCGGTGCTCCAGCGGCCGGCGTGAGGGCCGTCCGGTGATCCGTGGTGGATCGGCGCGCGGCGTCGGATGCGGTGCGCCGCAAGGCGGAGGGCATCGACATAGTGGACACATGCGGACGTTCCGACGGCGCGGCGGGGTGCCCGGTGCTCTGACCGGGGGTGTCCGGCGGTGCGCCGGCGGCAGTCCGGACCCGGTCGTGGTGGGGTTCGGGCGCCCGCGGGCGCGGGCCCGGCGACACCGCCGGTCGTGCCCTTTGCGGCGTTCCGTGACACATGGGGCCGTGAGCCGGGTACGTAACGGCGCATGACGCCCACCGCCACCTATCGGCTCCAGCTCCAGCCCGACTTCCCGTTCTCGGCCGCCGAGGACGCCGTTCCGTATCTCGCCGCGCTCGGGGTCTCGCACCTGCATCTCTCCCCGGTCCTGGAGGCGGTGCCGGGGTCCCGGCACGGCTACGACGTCGTCGACCACGGCCGGGTGCGTGCCGAACTCGGCGGCGAGGAGGGTCTGCGGAGACTTGCCGGGACGGCGCGGCGGCACGGTCTCGGCCTTGTCGTGGACATCGTGCCGAACCACATGGCGGCCGTGCCCCACCTGAACCGCGCGCTCTGGGAGGTGCTGCGCGAGGGGCCCGGCTCGGCGTACGCGCGCTGGTTCGACATCGACTGGGAGGCGGGCGGCGGCAAGGTCCTGCTGCCGGTGCTCGCCGGGCGGATCGGCGACGAGCTCGGCGCGTTCCGGGTCGACGGTGAGGTGCTGCGCCACGGCGGGCAGGAGTTCCCGCTGCGGTCCGGCACCGGGCGTCTGCCGCTCCCGGAGCTGCTGGACGCCCAGCACTACCGGCTCTGCTGGTGGCGGCTGGCCCGTACCGAGCTGAACTACCGCCGGTTCTTCACCATCTCCGGTCTCATCGGGGTACGGGTGGAGGACCCGGAGGTCTTCGCCGCCACCCACGGCAAGATCCTCGAACTGGTCCGGGACGGGGTGATCGACGGGCTGCGCGTCGATCACCCGGACGGGCTCGCCGATCCCGCCTCCTATCTCGACCGGCTCGCGGCCGCCGCCGCCGGGCGGTGGACGGTCGTCGAGAAGATCCTCACCGGTGACGAGCGGCTGCCCGCCGACTGGGTCGTCGCGGGCACGACGGGGTACGACGCCCTGCACCGGGTCGACGGCCTCTTCGTCGATCCGATGGGCGCCGCCGAACTGATCGGTCGCTACCGGGAGTACGCGGGGCCCGCCGCGGACCGGGGCGGGTCCTGGGCCGCGACCGTGCGGCGGGCCGCGTACCGGGTGGTGACGCACGACCTGGCCGCCGAGACGGGGCTGCTGACCCGGCTCGCCGAACGGGTCTGCGCCGAGGACCCCGCGCTGCGCGACCACGCGCCGTGGGCGCTGCACACCGCGATCCGCGAACTGCTCGTCCGGATGCCGGTCTACCGGGCGTACGTGACGGCCGGCGGCCCCTGTCCCGAGACGGCCGCGGAGACCCTGCCGGAGGTGGTCGTGCGGGACGCGAAGGCGGCGTTCACGGTGGCTGAGGAGGCGGCGGCCGTGGACGTGGTGCGGGATCTGGCACTGGGGCGGCTGGGCGCCGGGCCCGACCGGGCGGCGTTCTGCGCCCGGTTCGCCCAGACGGCGTCGGCGCTGCGTGCCAAGTCGGTGGAGGACACGGCGTTCTACCGGTATGTTCCGCTGGTCTCGGCGAACGAGGTGGGCGGCGATCCCGGCCGCCCGGCCGTGACGCCCGAGGAGTTCCACGCGTTCTGCGCCCGGCTTGCCCGCGACCGGCCGACCACGGGCACGGCGCTGACCACGCACGACACCAAGCGGAGCGCGGATGTCCGGGCCCGGATCGCGGTGCTGTCGGAATGTCCGGAGCAGTGGTCCTGGCTGCTGGTCGAACTGGGCCGGATCACCCCGGCGTCCCCTCCCGACGCGCAGTTCGCCTGGTCGGCCTGGCAGACGGCCCTGGGCTGCGCGGGGCTGCCTGCCGGGGAGGCGGTGGGCCGGCTGGAGCCGGCGCTGCTGAAGGGGGTCCGGGAGGCGGGCCTGTGCACCGGCTGGACCGAGCACGACCCGGGCTACGAGCGGGCGGTGACGGACTTCGTGGCGGCGGGACCGGCCTCGGACGGAGGTCCGGTGCGCGAGATGCTGGACCGGTTCGCGGGCACGCTCGATCCGTACGTGCGGGCCAATGTGCTGGGCGCGGCGCTGGTGCAGCTGACGATGCCCGGGGTGCCGGATCTGTACCAGGGCACGGAGGAGGAGTACGTGGCGCTCGTCGATCCGGACAACCGGCGGCCGTTCCGGCGGCCGTCCGAGGGCGCCGCCCGCGGCGAGAAGGGCGAGGTCACCGCGGTGGCGTTGCGGTTGCGGCGCGAGCGGCCCGAGGTGTTCGGCGCGTCGGGCACGTACCTCCCGCTGGGCGCGAGCGGCCCGGCGGCCCCGCACTGTCTGGCGTTCTGCCGCTCGGGCGAGGTGGTCACGGCGGTGACCAGGCTGTCGTTGCGGCTGGCGGAGTCGGGCGGCTGGCACGGCACGGAGCTGGCGCTGCCGGACGAGGGGCCGTGGACCGATCTGCTGACACCCGGCCGGAAGTTCGCCGGGGAGTCGGTGGCGACGGCCGACCTCTTCGCCGAACGGCCGGTGGCGCTGCTCGTCCGGGCGGGACGGGAAGGGGATCCGGGCCTCGGGTGAGTGGACCGGGGGGTGCGGTGTGCCGCTCGCGAGAGGCTCTCAGGCGGGGGGTTCGGGGACGGGGGCGGAGAGCCGGAAACTCATCCGGCCGAAGCTCACCTGGTCCCCCTCGCGGACCGGAACCGTCCCGATGACCCGTTCCCCGTTGACGCAGGTGCCGTTGGTCGAGCCGAGGTCGCGGAGCGTCCAGCGTCCTTCCCGGGCGGTCAGCTCGGCGTGCAGCCGGGAGACGGTCTCGTGGGTGAGCCGCAGGCCGTTGCCGGGGTCGCGGCCGATCAGCAGGGGGTGCGGGCTCGGGACGGGGAGGAGGAGCTTGGGCAGCCGCTCGGTCCGCCAGACCCGGCGCACCCGGCCGGGGAAGCCGGACACCCCGCCCACGACCTTGAGTATCCGGCGCGACAGACCCCCTTCGTCCTCCAGGTCGGCGGTGAGCGCCGCCAGCTCCTCCGGGCCGCGGGCGACGAGTGCGAGTTCCATGCGGCGCAGGAAGGTGTCGTGGGACAGCCTGCCCTGTGCGGCGCCGTCTCTGAGTACGCCGAGGACACGGTCGCGCTGGGCGTCCGACAGCCGCGCGGGGTACGTGTGGGACTCGAAGGGGGACGTCACGGGGCCAATTGTCGGCCGGACCGCCCCGGAGTGTCCAGAAGAAGCCCGCCGCCCGGTCCCGCGCCCGCCTCGGAAATTGCCCGGCGGCGCGGCGGCGGCGTTGCTACTGTCACCGGCCGCGGGCCGCGCCGCGATCCGCGGGCGGCCCTCCGTACACGTTCAGGAGACCTTGTGCCCCAGGCTTCACAGGAACTGATCATCCGTCCGCTGGCGGGCCCGCACGAACTCGGGCTCTTCCGCGGGCTGTCGTATCTGCTCGATCCCGAACTCGCCGAGGACCTGTCGAGCGGCCGTCGCCGCCCGGGGTGGATGTGGGTGGCCCTGCGCGGCGAGCACGTGGTGGCCCGGCTCGCGTGGTGGAGCCGGGACGGGTCCGCGCCCCTGCTCCTCGACGTCTTCGACGTGGACGACGCCCTGCCCGCCCCGGAGCGCGAGGAGGCCGGCCTGCGCCTGGTGGAGACGGCGACGGCCTCGGTGGTACCGGCCGGCGTGCCGCGGCCCGAGTACGGCCGGTACGTGCCGTCCGACTGGCGCGAGGACCCCGCCGTCCGCGAGAGCGTGGAATCCCGGATCCGGGTGATGGAACGCTCGGGTGCGCGGATGCTGGTGGAGCGGCTGCGTCTGGAGTGGCGTGCCGGTACGCCGGTTCCCCCGGACACCGGTCGGCTGCGGTTTCGGGCGGTGGCCGGACGGGAGGATCTCCTCACGCTGATGACGTCGGTGATGGAGGGCACGCTGGACGCCCACGGCCGGGCCGACCTGGCGTCCGGGCTCAGTGCCCGCGAGGCGGCCGAGAAGCACTACGACGAGGAGCTGGCGGGGTACACCACGCCCCGGGAGTGGTGGCGGATCGCGGAACTCCCGGACGGTGATCCGGTCGGCTTCGTGATCCCGGCGCGCAACGACTACAACCCGATCATCGCGTACATCGGCGTGCTGCCCGGCCGGCGCGGCCACGGCTATGCCGACGACCTTCTCGCGGAGGGGACCCGGACGCTGGCCGGGCAGGACGGTGTGGAACGGATCCGGGCCTCGACCGACCTCGGGAACGTCCCGATGGCACGGGCCTTCGCGCGCCTCGGATATGTGAACTTCCAGCGCTCCTTCGACATGGTCTGGGGCTGACGTCGACGGCCGTCCCGGTGACGGCCGTCCGGTGCCCGTTCTCCCCGTCAGGCGTGCCCGGCCGCCCCGGCCTGCCGGTTCTTCTGCGCGCGGATCAGGTCGCGGTACCAGCCGTAGGAGTCCTTGGGGGTGCGGCGCAGGGTCTCGTAGTCGATGTGGACCAGGCCGAACCGCTTGCTGGCGCCCTCGATCCACTCGACGTTGTCGGTGAGCGACCAGGTGAAGTAGCCGCGGACGTCGACGCCCGCGTCGATGGCGGTGCGCAGGGCCTTCAGGTGTCCTTCGAGGTAGGCGATGCGGCGGGTGTCCCGGGTGGGCTCGTCGACGGCGCAGCCGTTCTCGGTGATGTAGAGCGGCGGGAGCCGGTCGCCGAAGCGGGTGTGCAGCTGGACGAGGGTTTCGCGCAGGCCGTCGGGGACGACGGGCCAGCCGAAGTCGGTCTTCTCGTAGCCCTCTATCTCGCGGATTCCGAAGGGGAGTTCGGCGGGCATCTCGAAGCCCGCGAAGGAGTCCAGGGCCTGCGGGGCGGGCGCGCCGACGAGCGTGGGGTTGTAGTAGTTGACGCCGTACCAGTCGAGCGGGGCGGAGATGGTCGCCAGGTCGTCCTGGACCGGGCCGGGCATCAGCGCGGCGATGTTCTCGTCGGGGTAGCGGCCGGTGAGGAGGGGGTCGGCGAACAGCCAGTTGGTGACCGTGTCGTACAGCTCGGCGCCGAGACGGTCCTCGTCGCTGTCCCCGGCGGTCCAGACCGGGGTGTGCGAGAGGGCGACGCCGATGTTGTCGGCGCCCGCGCCGCGCAGGGCGCGCACGGCAAGGCCGTGGGCGAGGAGCTGGTGGTGGGCGGCGGGCAGGGCGTCGAAGAGGAGGGTGCGGCCCGGTGCGTGCTGCCCGAGGGCGTAGCCGAGCAGGGTCACCTCGGCCGGTTCGTTGATGGTGATCCACATCGGGACGCGGTCGGCGAGGCGTTCGGCCACGATGCCCGCGTACTCGGCGAAGCGGTAGGCGGTGTCCCGGTTGAGCCAGCCGCCCGCCTCGTCCAGCGGCAGCGGGGTGTCCCAGTGGTAGAGGGTGGGGGCGGGTGTGATGCCGTGGGCGCAGAGTTCGTCGACGAGGCGGTCGTAGAAGTCGAGGCCCTGCGGGTTGACGGCCCCGCTGCCGCCGGGCACCACGCGCGGCCAGCTGATGGAGAACCGGAAGGCGTCGGCGCCGAGCCCGGCCAGGAGCGCGACGTCCTCGCGGTAGTGCTGGTGGAAGCCGGTTCCGCGGGTGGTGTCGGTGCCGTCCTTGATCCGGCCGGGCCGCGCGGCGAAGGCGTCCCAGCCGGAGGGACCCTTGCCGTCGGTGTCGGACGCCCCTTCGGTCTGGAAGGCGGAGGCAGAGGCTCCCCAGAGGAACCCGGGCGGGAACACCGGCACGGTCGACGCCGGGTCGTCCAGCGGGGCGTTCGGGCCCGTGACGTCCGGCGGTGCCACGTTCGACGCCGGGACGTTCAGCGGTGGCACGGTCATCTCGGCCTCCACAGCCGTAAGAGGGAGTGCGTATTGAGCGGAACCAGGCGGGGCAATGATCAGAACCAGACCTTAATCGTCAGTAACGGGCTCGATCCAGTGTCGTGAGTCAGTCGTCGCGGCTGCCGCCGACGATGGGCGCGAGGCGAGAACACGAGGAGCGTTGCATGCTGTTCGAGGTATGGGCACCGGAGGCGGAATCGGTCGACCTGCGACTGGCGGGTGCGCGGCGGCCGATGGCGCGCGACGCGGAGCGGGCCGGCTGGTGGACGGTCGAGGCGGAGGCGTCGGACGGGGACCGTTACGGATTCGTCCTGCGCGGGGGCGACGACGGGCACGGCGCGGGCGACACGGGCGGGGGGCGGGTGCTGCCCGATCCGAGGTCGCGCCGGCAGCCGGACGGGCCGGACGGCGAGAGCGCCGTCGTCGACCACTCGGCGTACGCCTGGCGCGGCGGGTGGGCGGGGCGGGGGCTCCCCGGCGCGGTCCTGTACGAACTGCACATCGGCACGTTCACCGAGGAGGGCACCTTCGACGCCGCCGCGGCCCGGCTCGGCCATCTCGCCCGACTGGGCGTCACCCATGTGTCGCTGATGCCGGTGTGCCCGTTCCCCGGCACCCACGGCTGGGGGTACGAGGGGGTGTCGCTGTGGGCGGTGCACGAACCCTACGGCGGTCCGGAGGGGCTGAAGCGCTTCGTCGACACGGCGCACGGCCTGGGGCTGGCGGTGGTCCTGGACGTGGTGCACAACCACCTGGGCCCGTCCGGCAATCACCTCCCGGCCTTCGGCCCGTACTTCACCGACACCCACCACACGCCGTGGGGCGCGGCCGTCAATCTCGACGCCCCGGGTTCGGACGAGGTGCGGGCGTATCTGCTGGGCAGCGCGCTGGCCTGGCTGCGGGACTACCGGCTCGACGGGCTGCGGCTGGACGCGGTCCACGCGCTTGCCGACTCGCGGGCGCTGACCTTCCTGGAGGAACTGTCCGCGGCGACCGACGCGCTCGCCGCGGAGCTCGGCCGCCCGCTCTCGCTGATCGCCGAGTCCGACCGCTGCGATCCGCGCACGACGACGACGCGCGATGCGGGCGGCATCGGACTGCACGCCCAGTGGAACGACGACTTCCACCACGCCCTGCACACCGCGCTCACCGGTGAGTCCCAGGGCTACTACGCGGACTTCGCCGCCGCTCCGCTCGCCGCCGTCGCCAAGACGGTGACCAGCGTGTTCTTCCATAACGGTACGTACTCCGGATTCCGCGGCCGGAGCCACGGCCGCCCGGTCGACATCGTCCGCACCCCGGCCCACCGGTTCGTCGGCTACGCCCAGAACCACGACCAGATCGGCAACCGGGCGCGGGGCGACCGGCTCTCCGCCGCCCTCTCCCCCGGCCTGCTGGCCTGCGCCGCCGCGCTCGTGCTGACCGGTCCGTTCACCCCGATGCTGTTCATGGGCGAGGAGTGGGGCGCCGGAACTCCCTGGCAGTTCTTCACCGACCACACCGATCCGGTGCTCGCCGAGGCGGTCCGCACCGGCAGACGCCGCGAGTTCGCGGCCCACGGCTGGGCGGCTGGCGACGTCCCCGATCCGCAGGACCCGGACACCCGGAATCGCTCCTGCCTGGACTGGGGCGAACCGGAGCGGGAGCCGCACGCCCGTCTGCTCGCCTGGTACCGCGAGCTGATCGCCCTGCGCCGCAATCTGCCCGACCTCTCCGACCCGGACCTGGCGTCCGTGCGCACCGCCTTCGACGAGCGGGCACGCTGGCTGGCGTACCGGAGGGGCGATCTGCGGATCGCCGTCAACCTCGCCGGGGAGCCGGCCACGATCCCGTTGGGCGGCGGCCGGCGTCGGCGCGGCGCGGGCAGGGTGGTGGCCGCGTGGGAACCGGTCGAGGCGCCGGGGAGCGACGGGCTGCTGCGGCTGCCGCCCCGGTCGTGCGTGCTGCTGGCCGACGACTGACGGCACGGCCGGAACCGTGCGGGGCGGGACCACTCGCGCGGCCGGAAGCCCCGGGGCGCCCGCCCGCCCCGGGTGGTGCGACCGGAAGGGTTCACCGGCCCGTGGCCCACTACTCGACGACGGCCAGTTCGCGGGCGGTGGTGTTGAGGCGGCGGCCGCCGTCCTCGGTGACGGTCACGATGTCCTCGATCCGGACACCGAACCGCCCCGGCAGGTAGATGCCGGGCTCCACGGAGAAGCACATGCCGGGAACCAGCGGCAGTTCCTCGCCCTCGATCATGTACGGCGGTTCGTGGGTGGTGACGCCGATGCCGTGGCCGGTGCGGTGGATGAAGCGCTCGCCGTAGCCGAACTCGGTGATGACGGCGCGGGCCGCCCGGTCGATCTCCTGGCAGGCGACGCCCGGCCGGACCGCGTCGCAGCCCGCCCGCTGCGCCTCGCGCACGATGTCGTGGACGCGCCGCTCCTCGGCGGTGGGGTCGCCGACGTGGACGGTGCGGGAGGTGTCGGAGCCGTAGCCGTGCTTGAGGCCGCCGAAGTCGAGCACCACCATGTCGCCCCGCTCGATGGTGCGGTCGCCCGCCTCGTGGTGCGGGTTGGCGCCGTTCGGGCCGGAGCCGACGACGGTGAAGTCGACCTGGGAGTGCCCGAATCGCCTGAGCAGGCCGGCGAGTTCGGCGGCGATGTCGGTCTCCTTGCGGCCGGAGAAGCGCACCTTGAGGATCTCCTCGTAGGTGGCGTCGGCGGCGGCCCCGGCCGCGGCGATCCGCTCCAGTTCGTGGGCGTCCTTCACCGCGCGGAGCATGGGCAGCGCCTCGGTGAGGGAGACGTACGAGGTGTCCGGGAGCGCCCGGTGGAGTCCCAGCAGGTGCATGGCCCAGGCGTTGTCGCTGATCCCGAACCGGCCCCGGCCGTCCAGCAGCGGGGAGGTGACGGCGTACGGGTCCGTGCCGTCGGTCCAGTCCCGCAGTGTGACGGCCGGGGCCCCGGCGGCCTCCGCGGCGTCCGGGGCCTCCAGCGTCGGGACGACGAGCACCGGGTCACGGCCGGGCACGAGGACGAGCAGGGTGAGGCGCTCGGTGTTCACGGGCCGGTAGCCGGTGAGGTGGACGAGGTCGGGTCCGGGGGCGATCAGCACGCCCGCGAGTCCGGCCTCGGCGGCGGCGTCGGCGGCGCGCGCCATCCGGGCCCGGTAGTCGTCGGCGGTGAACGGTGCGGGCTGGTTCGGGCTGGGCATGCGGACCTCCTGGCGACGCGACACGGCGTACAGCATCCTGCCCGGACGCACCGGTCGACGCGAGCGGGCCGACGGGACCGGGCGGGGCGGGGCAGTGCGGGTTGGAGCGGAGGTGGGGCGGGGCGGGGCCGAAAGGAGCCGGGGGGCCGGTCCCGCGACGCTGTCGGCGCACCGAGCGGCGGGCGGCCTCGCCGCGCGGACCCGTGCGGGCCCGCGCGGCCGCGGGCGGATGGCGCGCGGACCGAACACCCGCACCCCGGAAGGTAAGGTGAGCCTTACCTTCCCTTCCCGTCGTCCGCGCTTCTCCTGGAGGCCGCCCATGGCCGTGCCCGCGCCGCCCACCGGCACGCCCCGTCGCCCGCCCCGCGCCCCACGCCCCGAGCCCGTGCCCAGGGCCACCAGTGCCCGGGTCGCGGAGCTGGGCCGCGGGGTGTCCGAGGAGGACTTCTGGCGGGCGGTCCGCCGGGAGGGCACCCCGCTCGCCGAACCCGACCCGGCGGGCCGCGAGGACCACGCCGTCGTCACCTTCCTGTGGCGGGGCACGGATTCGACCCGTGCCGTCCGGGTGATGCCGAACAAGGTCGGCGACCCGGACGATCCCGCCGGGAATCTGATGGACCGGGTGCCGGGCACCCGGGTGTGGCACTGGTCGGTGCGGATGCGCCGGGACTGGCGGGCGACGTACGCGCTGGGCGTCGACGAGGGCGACGCCCCGCCCGATGCGCACCCGGGCGACGCGGCGGCCGGCGGTGCGCGGCCGTGCGCCCGCCGGCGCGACGACCCGCTCAACCCACGGACGCTGGCCAGCCGTTGGGGCGGCGAGCCGGTGTCGTACCTGGAGCTCCCGGACGCGCCGCGCGGCGACGACTGGGGGGAGCGGGCGGGGGTCGGGCGTGGCACGGTGAGCGTGCACGACGTCCCGAGCCGCCTGCTCGGCGCCGGACGTCGGGTCTGGCTGTACGAGCCGCCGGAACACGGCGGGCGGGGGAATCGCTCGGCCGGGCTCCCCGTCCTGGTGCTGCTCGACGGCGAGATGTGGCAGCCCGGTCTCGGCGTCGCCACGCTGTTGGACAACCTCATCGCCGACGGCCGCCTCCCGCCGCTCGTCGCGCTGCTGCCCGATTCCGTCGACGCGTCGACCCGGTGGGAGGAACTCGCCTGCGCGGAGCGCTTCGTCGGCTTCCTCCGTGACGAACTGCTCCCCTGGGCGGCCGGGCGCCTGCCGTTGACCGCCGATCCGGCGCGGACGGTCGTCGCGGGGCAGAGCCTCGGCGGCCTGACCGCCGCGTACGCCGCCGTCGCCGCACCGGAACGGTTCGGGGCGGTGCTCGCCCAGTCCGGCTCGTTCTGGTGGCCGAACGACACGGCCGCCGAGTGGCTGACCGGGGTGATCGCCCGGTCGGAGCGGCTGCCGGTGCGGTTCTGGTTCTCGGCGGGAGAGCAGGAGTGGGTGGCCCTGCCCGCCAACCGGCGACTGCGCGACACCCTGGCCGTCCGGGGGTACGACGACGCGGTGTACCGCGAGTTCAACGGCGGTCACGACTACCTGTGCTGGCGCACCGAACTCGCGGACGGGCTGACCGGACTGCTGGCGCGGCCCGACGCGCGACGGCCCGCGTGACGCCGCGCGGCCGTGGGCCGGGCCTGTCCGTCAGCCCGCGCCGCGCGTCCGTCCCGCCGTCCGCCCGGACGCCCGGTACGCCACGAACGGGCCGGATTCCGGGAGGACGGGTCCGGACGTCCGGCGGCGCCGGTCAGTTCGCCCCCAGCAGCGCGTCGGTGGTGGTGACGGCGGCGCACTGTCCGGCCGCCCAGCGCAACGCGATGTCGTGGTCCTCGCGCGAGAAGTCGGCGACGGCGTCGGCGACGAGGAAGGTCTGGACGTCGTGCGTCCAGGCGTCACAGGCCGTCACCATCACACCGATGTGCGCGTACACACCGGCGACGACCAGTTGATCGCGGCCGAGTTCCCGCATCCGGCCGAGCAGTCGTGTCCGGGCGAAGGCGCTGTACTTCCGTTTGGTCAGCACGGTGTCGCCGACCTGCGGCGTCACCGCCGCGGGGATCGCGCGGGCGTACGGGTCGCCGGGCAGGCCGGGGCCCCAGAAGTCCTGTTGCAGTCCGCGTTGCGCCGGTGAACGGCCGCCGGGCTGGACGGAGTAGACCACGGGGATGCCCAGCTTCCGCGCACGGCCCGTCAGTCTTCCCGTGTTGGCGAGGAGTTCGACGAGCGGTGAGGCGTCCGGTGTGAACGCGCCGAGGAAGTGGTTCTGCAGATCGTGCACGAGCAGCAGGGCCCGCCGCGGGTCCGGGGTCCAGGCGACGCGGTTGGCGGGCAGTTCGTCGGCGGCGGGCATGGCGTAGGCGGCGATGGCGGGAAGTGCCACGGCGGAAGCCTTTCGGTGGTGCCGGTGCGGTGCGCCGGGAGCGGGGCTCCGCGACGTCGTGCGTGGGGGCCGCGCCCCGTGTCCTGCGCCCCGTGCGAACGGAGGTCCGCCCTCCGCGACCGTCGGGGTTCCCGGGCCCCGCGCCGTCACTCGCGCGAAACCGCCCGGGGGCACCCGGTGGGGCGCCACCGCGGCGCCCCACCGGGCAGGCCGGTGCGGCCGGCTCCGGCCGCGCCGGTCACGTGGTCATGGCCCTCTGGATGTCGTCCAGGACGGAGACGGCGGCGAGGGCGCCGCCGAGGCTGGTCCACTTGGTTCCGTCGATGTCGAGGACGTGGCCGCCCGCGACCGCGTCGAGCTGTCGGTACGCGGGCTTCTTCTGCAGTTCCTTGAGCAGTCCGGCGTCCTGCCCGCCGAGCGTGCCGATGAACAGCCAGTCGCCGTCGACCTGCTTGATGTCCTCGTCGCTGATCGGGGTGGAGTGCCCGGCGCCGGCGTCGTTCTGGATGCCGGGCCGCTTGAGGCCGAGGTCCCGCAGCACGTCGCTGATGAAGACGCCCTGCTGCATCACGGCGGTGCCCTTGGCGGAGTAGCGGGCGACGGACACGGTGGCGCCCGCGTTGCCCCCGAGGCCCTTCTTCACCTCCGCGACCTCGGTCTCGTAGCCCTCGACGAAGGCCTTGGCCTCGTTCTGCTTGCCGAGTACCCGGCCGGTGAGGTCGAGCGACTTCTTCCAGTCCTTCGTCCGGTCGATGGTCACGACGGTGGGGGCGATCCCCTTGAGCTGCTTGAGCACCTGCTGGTCGGCGACCTGTCCGGCGAGGATCACATCGGGCTCGGCCCGCAGCACCTTCTCGATGTCCGGTCCGGTGACCGCGCCCACCACGGGAATGCCGGCCGCCTGTTCGGCGAGGTAGCCGGGGGCGCCCTTCTGGCCGCGGCCGGCGCCGAGACCGACGGGCTTCACGCCCAGCGCGAGCGCCGAGTCGAGGTCCATCTCGCTCAGCGCGACGACCCGCTTCGGCGCCGCGGGCACCTCGACCTTCGCCCCGGTGGCGTCGGTGACCGTGGTCTTCTTCGTCCCGCCCGCCGACGACGGGCCGTCCGTGCCGCCGGAGGACGAGCCCGAACCGCAGGCGGTGAGCGCGAGCGCCGAGGCGAGGGCCGCGGCGGAAGCCGCGATCAGCCGGGCGCGCGGGATGTGGTTCAGGAACATGTCTGTGCTCTCCGGTGCTTCTTGGTCCGGCGTCCGCGGCGAGACGTGGTGCGGACCGATGTGCTTGACGCGTACGGCGGTTCCGGGCGCGCCGTGAGCAGCCTCGTCCCCCCGTGGCTGACGGCGGTCCGGCCCGGAAGGCCGCACGTTGGTTAGGATAGGCTTACCTTATGCTCATTGTGCAAGAGGGGAAGAGCCGGGCCACCGGTTCCGGGCCACCGGCCACCGGATCGGCCAGGCACCATCCGCCCACCTGGTGGACGGCCGCCGCACTCCTCGCGGCGCTGCTGGTCCTCGTCCTCCTCTCCCTGCTCATCGGCACCGGATCGAGCCCCACCGCACGCGCCTGGGACTTCCTCCTCGGAGAACCCGGCGCGCGCGCCGACGCCCAACTCCGGCTCGCCGTGATGGAGGTGCGGGTGCCGCGCACCATCGCCGCGGTGCTCGTCGGCGTCGCACTGGGCGCCGCGGGCTGCCTGCTCCAGGCCGCCACCCGCAATCCGCTGGCGGAAACGGGGCTCCTCGGAGTCAACTCGGGCGCGGCCCTCGGTGTGGTCGTCGGCCTCACCTACGCCGGGGTGGAGTCCTCGTACGCCGTGCTGCTCTGCGCGCTCGTCGGCGGCATGGCCGCCAGCCTGGTCGTGCTGCTGCTCGCCGCGTCGGGAAGGACCGCCGGATCGCCGCTGCGGCTGGTGCTCGCCGGGTCCGCGCTGGGCGCGACCTTCCACGGCCTCACGTCGTACGTGCTGCTCGGCACCCAGTCGACCTTCGACACCTACCGCTACTGGACCATCGGTTCGCTCGCCGGCATCAAGACCTCGGACACCTGTCCGCTCATCCCGCTCGTCCTCGTCGGCCTGGTGGTCGCCCTCGGCTGCTCCCGTCCGCTGGGCGCCCTGGCGCTGGGCGACGACAGCGCCCGCTCGCTGGGCCACCACCCGGGTCGCGTCCGCCTGGTCGTGGCGGTGGCCGTGACCCTGCTCGCCGGTTCGGCGGTAGCGCTCGCCGGGCCCGTCGCCTTCCTCGGGCTGCTCGCCCCGTACGCCGCACGGATCGTCACCGGCCCCCGGATGACGGGGCAGTTGGTCCTCTCCGCGCTGATCGCCGCGGACGTGATGATCGTCGCGGACATCCTCGCCCGGATCGTCATCCGGCCCTGGGAGTCGCCCGTGAGTGTCCTGCTCGCACTGGTCGGCGGCCCGCTGCTGATCTGGATCGCCCGCGCCGGACGGTTCTCCACGGCGGGAGCCTCCGCGTGACCGGCACCGCGCGGCGCGGCGCCGCGCCGCCCGCCACCGCCCCGTGCGATGTCACCCCCGTCGACAGCGTCGTGATCAGGGCCGGCGCCCTGTCCTGGCTCTTCCCGCGCCGCAGCGCGCTCGTGGCGGCCGGGCTCTGCGCCGTGATCGTGGTGCTGGTGACGATCGCCACCCTGGTCGGCTCCTCCGGAGCGGGGCTCGGGGAGACCGTCTCCGGGCTGCTCGGCACCGGCGATCCGATGATGGTGACCCTGGTGCGGGACTTCCGGCTGCCGCGCATCGCCGTGGGACTCCTGGTCGGTGCGGCCCTCGGCGTCTCCGGGTGCCTCACCCAGACCCTGGCGGGGAACCGGCTCGCCACCCCCGATGTCATCGGCGTCAACGAGGGTGCGGCGGCGGCGGTGGTGGCCTCCGTGGTCGGCTCGTCCACCGGCATGATCGGCGGCTGGTGGCTCGGCCCGCTGGGCGCCGCCGCGGCCGCCTCGCTGGTGGTGCTCTGCGCGGGCGGTGCCGGCAGCCGCGGCTACCGCGTCCTGGTCGTCGGCATCGGTGTCTCCACCGTGATCGGCGCCGTCACCGATCTGGTGATGTCACGTCAGAACGACAACACGGCGGGCGGGGTGTTCCTGTGGACCGTTGGCAGTCTCAGTGGCCGCGACTGGACGGTCGGCACCCCGCTGGCGCTCTGCCTGGTCGTCCTGGTGCCGCTCGCGGTACTGGCCGGGACCCGCCTCCAGCTCCTGCGGTTCGACGACGACACGGCCGCGACGCTCGGCGTCGACGTCCGCCGCGTGCGGGCCCTGTGTCTGGCCCTCGCGGTGCTGCTCGCCGGGGTGGCGGTGGGGGTCGGCGGCCCGATCGCCTTCGTCGCCCTCGCCGCGCCGGTGGTCGCCGGGCGGCTCTGCGGGCACACCCGGGTGCCCGTCGTCGGATCGGCCCTGGCCGGGGCCGCGTTGATCGCCGCCGCCGACGCGCTGGGCCGCGTCGTCGCCCCCGTCGAGATCCCCGTCGGTGTGATCACCAGCGTGCTCGGCGGCCCGTTCCTCCTCTGGGTCCTCTTCCGGCCCGCCCACTCCCAAGGAAAGGCATGACCGGCATGACAGATGCCACCACGTCCGGAGCCCCGTCCGGCACGGGCCCTGCGGGGCCCGCGGGCCCCGCGGGCCGCGCCGTGTCCGGCACGGATCTGACGGTCGAGGCGCTCACCGCCGGATACCCCGGCCACACCGCCGTGAACGGGGTCGACCTGTCCGTGCCCGCCGGGAAGGTCGTGGCGATCGTCGGCCCCAACGGCTGCGGCAAGTCCACCCTGCTGCGGTCGATCGCCCGGCTCCACCGCCCGGACACGGGCACCGTCCGGGCGGGCGGCGCCGATGTCTGGCGGCTGAGCCAGCGCGCCGCCGCGCACCGCATCGCCCTGCTGCCGCAGTCCCCCCAGGCCCCCGAGGCGGTGACCGTCGCCGGTCTGGTGCGGTACGGTCGCCACCCCCACCAGGGCCTGTTCCGGCAGTGGTCCCGCGAGGACGAACAGGCCGTGCGCGAGGCCCTGTCGGCGACCGGCACCGCCGAACTCGCCGGCCGTCGCGTCGACCAGCTCTCCGGCGGCCAGCGCCAGCGCTGCTGGCTGGCGATGGTGCTCGCCCAGCGGACGCCGATCGTGCTGCTCGACGAACCGACGAGCGCGCTCGACCTGGGCCACGCGGTCGAAGTCCTCGAACTGGTGAGGGAGGTGGCCGCGGCGGGCCGCACCGTCGTGATGGTGCTGCACGACCTGGCGGGCGCCGCCCGCTACGCCGACGTCCTCGTCGCCATGAACGGCGGCCGGATCGTCGCCCGGGGGCCCGCTCGCGAGGTAGTGGACGCCGCCCTGGTCCGGGAGTTGTACGGCATCGAGGCGGACGTGCTGGAGGCGCCGGGGGACGGCGCCCCCGTCGTGGTGCCCACCGCGCGCGCGGCCCGTGCACAGCGGGCGGGGGCCGTCGGCCGGTAGTGGGGCGGGGACGGGCACGCCCGCACCGGCCCGGGCGGACCGCCGGGGCGTCAGCGGGTGCCCCTGCCCTCCAGATAGGCCAGTACCGCGAGCACCCTGCGGTGCACCGTGCCGTCGTCCGCCTCCAGGCCGAGCTTGAGGAAGATCGACCCGATGTGCTTGCTCACCGCCCGTTCGGTCACCACGAGCTCGGCCGCGATGGTGCCGTTGGCCTTGCCCTGGGCCATCAGCTCCAGGACCTGGCGCTCGCGCGGGGTGAGGCTCCGCAGCGGCTCGGCCGACGACTTGCGGGTCAGCAACTGCGTCACGACCTCGGGGTCGAGGGCCGTGCCGCCGGTCGCGATCCGGTCGAGCGCCTGGAGGAACTGGTCGACCCGGCCGACCCGGTCCTTCAGCAGATAGCCGATGCCCCGGGCTCCCCGGGCGAGCAGCTCGGCGGCGTACGTCTCCTCGACGTACTGCGACAGGACCAGGATCGGCAGGTCGGGCAGTTCGGCGCGGGCGGCGATCGCGGCACGCAGCCCCTCGTCGCGGAAGGTGGGCGGGAGGCGCACGTCGAGCACTGCCGCGTCCGGACGGTGCTCCAGCAGGGCCGGCAGCACCTCGGGCCCGGTCGCCGCGTCCGCCACGACCTCGTGGCCGGAGCTGGTGAGCAGCAGGATCAGCCCCTCCCGCAACAGCGCGTTGTCCTCGGCGATCACGATCCGCACGGCAGCTCCACTTCGATGTCCGTCGGCCCCCCGGTGGGGCTGCTGATGCGAGTGGTGCCGTCGAGGGCGGCGATCCTCCGCCTCATGCCGACCAGCCCGCTGCCGGCGCGTTCGTCCGCGCCGCCGTGACCATCGTCCCCGATGGCGACGCGCAGGGTGCCGGGGGGCCGGTCGATCCGCACCGTCGCGGACGTCGCGCCGCTGTGCTTGCCGATGTTGGTGAGGGCCTCGGCCACGACGAAGTAGGCCGCCGCCTCGATCGCGGCCGGGAGCCGCCGCCCGTCGTCCACCGCGTCCACGTCCGCGGTGACGGGCACGGCGGCGTCGGCGGCCAGCGCCCGTACCGCGCCCGCGAGCCCGCGGTCCGTCAGCACCGGCGGATGGATGCCGCGCACCACGTGCCGCAGTTCCGCGAGGGCCGCGTCCACACCGTCCTGGGCCTCGTCGAGGCGCAGGCGCGCGGCGGCCGGATCCCGGTCCAGGAGCTGTTTGGCCAGGCCGATGCGCATCGACAGGGCGACGATCCGGGCCTGGGCGCCGTCGTGCAGGTCCCGTTCGATGCGGCGCAGTTCGGCGCCGTGCGCCTCCACCGCCCCGGCCCGGCTCTCGGTCAGCTGGTCGATCCGGTCGGTGAGGGCGGCGGACGGGGAGGGAGCGAGCAGGAACGTGTTCCAGCTCGCCGACAGATCGGCAAGGACACCGTGCCAGCGCAGCGCCCACCCCTGTCGCTCCGGCGGCGGCGTGCCGTACTCGTCGGCCCTCCTGCGGTCCATCAGGTGCTGGACCGGCAGCACCACCCCGTCGACGAGGAGCCCGACCGGCCACAGCACCATCGCGAGGTAGGCGAGGGCGTTGCCCGCGAGCGCGTGGACCGGCATCCAGCGCGCCCCGTGCCAGACCGTCCGGTCGGTGAGGACGCGCCGGACCCGTTCGGAGAGGTCGCCGCCTTCCGTCGCGGGCCAGGGCGCGGGCGCGTACGGAACGCCCAGCCACCCGGCCGCTCTGCGGCGTTCGAATTCCACGAGCTTGCGCAGCGGCTTCACCGCCTCGGGCAGCGCGGGCAGCCCGATGAGTGCGGCCGCGAACAGCAGCACGGCCACCACCAGGAACGTGCTGACGTAACAGACCAGCGCGGTCAGCACCCCGATGAACAGGTGGTGCGAGGCGTCCCACGACCGCCGTACGGCGGTTGTCAGCGGGTGGTCTTCGGTGCTCATGGCGCACCACGGTACGGGGCGGCGCCCACGCCCGGAGTAGTGTTCTCCCCCGGCAGGGGGGTGTAGTGGGCTGAACCCCTGGTCCGGGTATGCGCCCCCTCGTGCGCCCATCCCCCTCCCTCTAGCGTTTACGCAGGTCAGCAGGGAATTCGGAGAGGGAACGGTGGGGTCGACGGTGGACACGGTGGCAGGGGTGCGGACGGCCGCGCTGAGTCTGGAGTCGGTGAGCCGGCGCCACGGGCGGCGCGGCGGCCGGGAGACGCTCGCGCTCGACGGGGTGAGCTGCTCGGTCCCGGCCGGGAGTTTCACCGCGGTGGTGGGTCCGTCGGGGTCGGGGAAGAGCACCTTCCTCCAGTGCGCGGCGGGCCTGGACCGTCCGACGGCGGGGACGGTGCGGGTCGGGGGAACCGATCTCGGCACGCTGTCGGAGGCGGCGCTGACCCGGCTGCGCCGGGACCGGATCGGGTTCGTCTTCCAGTCGCACGCCCTGAATCTGGTGACGTCGCTGAGCATCGAGGAGAACGTGGTGCTGCCGCTGGTGCTGGCGGGCGCGGATCCGGCGGACGAGCGGGTGCTGGGCCGCGGCCGGGACCTGCTGGCCCGGGTCGGTCTGGCGGGCCGCGGCGGGCAGGGGCCGACAACGCTGTCGGGCGGTCAGCAGCAGCGGGTCGCGGTGGCGCGGGCGCTGGTGACCGACCCCGATGTGATCTTCGCGGACGAGCCGACGGCGTCCCTGGACCCTGAGTCGGCCGCACTGGTGCTCGGGCTGCTGCGGGACGCGGTCCGGATCGACGGCCGCACGGTCGTCATGGTCACCCACGACCCGGCGGCGGCGAGCTGGGCGGACACCGTACTGACGATGGACGGCGGCCGGCTGCGATGAGTACGTACACCCATGCCGGAACGGGCAAAAAGGCGGGCGTCGGCCCCCGGGGGCCGGGCGCGGACGTGCGTTCCGGGGTGCGGCGGGCGTCGGCGTTCCTCGCCCGGCGGTCGCTGAGGGCCCATCGGCGGGCCTGGGCCGCGGTGTTCGTGGCGACGGCGGCCGCCGTGACGCTGATCGGCTCGTTCGTCCTCGTCCTCGGTTCGCTGCTGCTGGCCGCGCCGCCGGTGGAGCGGTACGCCGGGGCGGACGCGGTGGTGATGGGCGACCAGCGGGTCGTCTACACGGCGAAACCGTGGGGCAGCGAGCCGGAGACCGCCGAGACCTACCTGCCGGAACGCGTCAGGCTGGACCGTACGGCGGTGGCCCGGGTGGCGGGCGCCGCCGGGGTCGCGAAGGCCGTCGCGGACGACTCGGTCCCGGTGACCGTGCACAGCGCCCCCGAAGCCGGGAGCGGGCGGGGCGCGGTGGGGGCCGTCGGCCGGTCCTGGGAGTCCGCGGTGCTCACCCCGTACCGGCTGACCGGCGGTCACGCGCCGGGCGCCGCGGACGAGGTGGTCGTCGACGACGCCCTCGCCGCCGCGGCCGGACTCCGCCCCGGCAGCCGGGTCACCGTGCAGACCGACGGGGTCCCCCGGCCCCACACCGTCAGCGGCGTCGCCGCGTCCGCCCACCGGGGCGGCGGGCCTGCCGTCTTCTTCACCGAGCGGCGGCTGACGGCCCTGGCCGGGCACCCCGGCACGGTCGACGCCATCGGCGTCGTCGCCGAGCGGGGCGTGACGGCCGGGTCCCTGCGGGCGTCGCTGGAGGCCGTGCTGCCCGACCGGGCCCGCGGCGACCGCGCGATCGAGGTCCTCACCGGGGCGGAGCGCGGACGGGCCGAACACGTCGACGCGCTCGGCGCCCGGGGCGAACTGCTCCCGATGCTCGCGTCCGTCGCCGGAACGGTCCTGATGGTGGCGCTGCTGGTGATCGCCACCACGATCTCCCAGGCGGTCCACCAGCGCTCCGGCGAACTGGCGCTGCTGCGGGCGGTCGGGGCGACGCCGCGCCAGCTCAGGTCGGCCGTCGGACGCGAGGTGAGCCGGGTGGCCGGCGCGGCGGCGGTGCTGGGTGCGATCGGGACTGTGCCGCTGGGGCTGTACCTGCGGTCGCTGCTGACCACGGACCCGCTGCCGCTGCCCGTGCCGGTGTGGCTGCCGCTCTCGGCGGGCGTCGTGGCCGCGGCGCTCGTCACGCTCCTGGCCCGTCCGGTGTCGCTGCTCGCGGCCCGGTCCGTGACCGGGCTGCGGCCCGCGGCGGCCCTGGGCGCCGCGGGTGCGCCCGAGTCGAGCGAGCCGGGCCGGGTGCGCACGATCACCGGTGTGGTGCTGGCCGTCGCCGGGGTCGGCTCGGCCGGTGCGGCGACCGCGCAGGGCGGGCAGGCCGCCGCGGTGGCCGCGTCGGGTGCGGCGACCTCGCTGATCATCGCGGTGGCGCTGCTCGGTCCGCGGATCGCCCAGGTGGCGTTGCGGGTGCTGGGAGCGCCGGTGCGGTGGGTGGGCGGGGTCTCCGGATTCCTTGCCGCCCGGTCCGCCGCCGCGCACCACCGGCGGCTGGGGGTGGCGATCACCCCGATCGTGCTGCTCGTCACGTTCGTCTGCGTGCAGTTGTCGGCGGGCTCGACGCTGGAACGGGCCGCCGACCGGCAGGCCGCGGCCGCCCTGCGGGCGGACCTGGTGGTGACGGGCCCGGCCGCGGGTCTGCCGGCCGGTGCCGCCCGCGCGGTGCGGGAGATTCCCGGGGTGGCGGCGACGGGGGTGCTGCGCTCCGCCGTCGTGCTGGCCCATCGTGAGCTGGGCGCACCGCGGCTGGACCGGTTCCCCGTGCTGGGGGTGACCGCGGATCAGCTGCCCGGCACGCTCGATCCGCGCGTCACGGCAGGTGATCTCGCGGATCTCACCGGCCCGGACACCGTCGCGGTCGGCGAGGACCGGGCGGCCGGCCTCGACGTGGGCACCGGAGACACGGTGGACCTCCGCCTCGGCGACGGCGCGGGGGTCACGCTCCGCGTGGTCGCCGTCTACGAACGGTCCCTGGGGCTCGGCGAGTTCATGCTGCCGCGCGAGACGCTGGCCGCGCACACGACGGCGCCTCGCGACCAGGGTGTCCTGGTGCGCACGGACGGCTCGCCCGCCTCGGCCGACGCGGTCCGGCACGCGCTCGCCCCGTACACGGGGGTGCGGGTCCGTGCCGCGACGCCGGACGACGTACGGATCGCCCCGGCGACGTCGGACCAGGACGACGCCCTGATGGTCATCGGGGTCGGGGTGATCGGCGGCTTCGCGCTGCTCGCGGTGGTCAGCACGCTGTCCCTGATCTCGGTGGGCCGCGCCCCGGAGTTCCGTCTGCTGCGGCTGGTCGGCGCGGGCCGCCGCCAGGTGCGGCGGATGCTGGTCCTGGAGACGGGGCTGGTGGCGGTGGCCGGTCTGGTGATCGGCACCCTGGTCGCGGCGGTGCCGCTGACGGCGTTCGCGCTGTCGACGACCGGTGCGGCGCCGTATCTGTCCCCGGCACGGTACGGGGTGCTGGCGCTGGCCGTCGTGGTGGCGGCCGGGCTGGGCACGATCCGTCCGGGTGTGTCGGGGGGACGCCGCGTCCTGGGCGGCGGGACCGGCTGAGCCGGCGCGCCGGTTCGCCGCGCGACGGATGATGCCCGGCCCCGGGCGGTGCGCGTTCGGGGCCGGGCGTCCGAATGCGGGCGGGTACGGGCGGGTGCGGGCGCGAGGACCAAAGCGTGGTGCGAAGGTCCCGTCTCCGGGCAGACGACGCTACTTTCGCAACACGCCCTCGGCGCCCGCACCTCGGCGTCCGACGGCTCGGCGCCCGGACCGGTGTCCCCGTTCGCCGCGCGTGAGCGGGCCGAAGCCGTCGCGGCGGGGCCCGGCACGCGTCACGGCGAAGCCGACAGCGAAAGGGCCGCCGCGCGCCGCGCCGCCGCGGCCAGCGCGTCGAGCACCGGTGCGATCAGCGGGTGCCCCTCGGCCCCGTGCCGCACCGCGGCGAAGACCCGGCGGGTCGGCGCGCTGCCCCGCACCGGCCGCACCACGACCCCGGTCAGCTCCATGCCGCGCAGTGCCGACCGCGGCACCAGCGCCACCCCGGCCCCCGCCCCGGCCAGCGAGACGACCGCGCGGAAGTCGTCCGACGAGTGCTCCATCCTCGGCTGGAAGCCGGCGAACTCGCAGGACAGGACCACCACGTCGTGGCAGGGGTTGCCGGGGTACGGGCCGGCCCACCGGTCCCTCTCCAGGTCGGCGATCGCCACCTGGTCCTGCCCGGCCAGCCGGTGCCCCACCGGGAGCACCGCGTCGAACGGCTCCGAGTAGAGCGGGACCCGGGTCAGCCGCCGGTCGTCCTCGCCCGGCGCGCCCCGGTACTCGACCGCGACCGCCACATCCACCTGCCGGTCCAGCACCATCGGCACGCTGGCGTCGCCCTCGGCGTCCTGGACACGGACCCGGATGCCGGGCGCGGTACGGGCCAGCTCGGCGATCGCGGGGGCGAGGACCAGGCCGATGCCGGTGGCGAACGCGGCGACGGTGACCGTCCCGGCGTCGCCCGCGCCGTAGGCGGCCAGCTCCGCCTCTGCCCGTTCCAGCTGGGCCAGCACCGCGTTGGTGTGGGTCAGCAGGATCTCCCCGGCGGCCGTGAGACGCGCGCCGCGCGCGTTGCGCTCGACGAGCCGGTGGCCGGTCTCCTGCTCCAGCGCGGCAAGTTGCTGGGAGACCGCGGAAGGGGTGAGGTAGAGCGCGGCGGCGGCTGCGGTCACCGTGCGGTGATCGGCCACCGCACGGAGGGTGCGCAGCCGCCGTGCATCGATCATGCGCCCATTGTCCCAGGTCTCGGCAGAAGCCCCGACCCGGGCGGAAGGGGCCCGTCCCGGGAGGAAGACGCCCACCCCGGGAGGAAGGAGACCGAACCGGGCGGCGGGATCCCCGGGCTACTCGCCCAGCGCGGCCCGCGCGTCGACGAACGCGTCAACGGCCCGGTTCACGTCCTCGGTGGAGTGGGCGGCGGAGAGCTGGACACGGATGCGGGCCGCGCCCTGCGGGACGACCGGGTACGAGAACCCGATCACGTACACCCCGCGCTCCAGCAGCAGTTCCGCCATCCGGCCCGCCTTCGCCGCGTCCCCGATCATGACGGGGGCGATGGCGTGGTCGCCGGGCAGGACGTCGAAGCCCTCCGCGGTCATCCGGGTGCGGAACAGCTCGGTGTTGGCGTTCAGCCGTTCGCGCAGGTCCCCGGCGCTCTCCAGCAGGTCGATGACCTTCAGCGAGGCCGCCGCGATGACCGGGGCGAGGGAGTTGGAGAAGAGGTACGGGCGGGAGCGCTGGCGCAGCAGGGCGACGATCTCGGCGCGGGCCGCGACGTAGCCGCCGGACGCGCCGCCGAGCGCCTTGCCGAGGGTGCCGGTGATGATGTCGACCCGGTCCATCACGCCGTGCAGCTCGGGGGTGCCGCGTCCGCCGGGGCCGACGAAGCCGACGGCGTGCGAGTCGTCGACCATGACCATGGCGTCGTAGCGCTCGGCCAGGTCGCAGATCTCGCGCAGCGGCGCGACGTAGCCGTCCATGGAGAAGACGCCGTCGGTGACGACGAGGCGGCGGCGGGCGCCGGACGCCTCCTTGAGCTGCTTCTCCAGGTCGTCCATGTCGCGGTTGGCGTAGCGGAACCGCTTGGCCTTGGAGAGGCGGATGCCGTCGATGATGGAGGCGTGGTTGAGGGCGTCGGAGATGACCGCGTCCTCCGGGCCGAGCAGGGTCTCGAAGACGCCGCCGTTGGCGTCGAAGCAGGAGGAGTAGAGGATCGTGTCCTCCTGGCCGAGGAACGCGGAGAGGCGCTGCTCCAGTTCCTTGTGGACCTCCTGGGTGCCGCAGATGAAGCGGACCGAGGCCATGCCGTAGCCCCAGCGGTCCAGCGCCTCGTGGGCGGCTGCGATCACCTCGGGGTGGTCGGCGAGGCCGAGGTAGTTGTTGGCGCAGAAGTTGAGCACCTCGCCGGGACGCCCGCCCGCGGTGACGGCCACCGAGGCGGACTGCGGGGTGCCGATGACGCGTTCGGGCTTGTGGAGTCCGGCGGCCCGGATCTCGTCGAGGGTGGTGCGCACGTCGTCGCGTACGGAGTCGAACATGAGGGGTGTCTCCCGGCTCGTTGGCTGGATACGGGTGGTCAGGAGGTCCAGTCGAGGATGACCTTGCCGCCGCGGCCGCTCGCCGCGTCGTCGAAGGCCGCCTCGAAGTCTCGGTAGCCGTACCGGCCGGTGATCACGGGGGCGAGGTCGAGGCCGCCCTCCAGCATGACGGACATGGCGTACCAGGTCTCGTACATCTCCCGGCCGTAGATGCCCTTGATGGTGATCATCGAGGTGACGACGCGGGACCAGTCGACGGCGAACTCCTCGGACGGCAGTCCGAGCATGGCGATCTTCCCGCCGTGGGTCATGTTCGCGATCATGTCGCGCATCGCCTCGGGGCGGCCGGACATCTCCAGGCCGACGTCGAAGCCCTCGCGCAGTCCGAGCCGGCGCTGACCGTCCGCGACGGTCTCCTCCGCGACGTTCAGGGCCAGGCTGACGCCGAGCTTGCGGGCCAGTTCGAGCCGGGCCTCGCTGACGTCGGTGATGACGACGTGGCGGGCGCCCGCGTGCCGGGCGACGGCGGCGGCCATGATGCCGATCGGCCCGGCGCCGGTGATCAGCACGTCCTCGCCGACCAGCGGGAAGGAAAGGGCGGTGTGGACGGCGTTGCCGAACGGGTCGAAGATCGCGGCGACGTCGAGGTCCACGGGGGTCCGGTGCACCCAGACGTTGGACGCGGGCAGGGCGACGTACTCGGCGAACGCGCCGTCCCGGCCGACGCCGAGGCCGAGCGTGGAGCGGCACAGGTGGCGGCGGCCGGCCAGGCAGTTGCGGCACTTGCCGCAGACCAGGTGGCCCTCGCCGCTGACCAGGTCGCCGACGGCGATGTCGACGACGTCGGCACCGGTCGCGGCGACCTCGCCGACGAACTCGTGGCCGAGGACGAGCGGGGTGCGCACGGCCTGCTGGGCCCAGCCGTCGTAGTTGCGGATGTGCAGGTCGGTGCCGCAGATGCCGGTGCGGAGCACCTTGATCAGCACGTCCGAGGGGCCGGTCTCCGGCTCCGGCACATCCATCAGCCAGAGTCCCGGCTCGGCCTTCTGCTTGACGAGTGCCTTCACGGCGGTGGCTCCCTGTGCTGGTACGGCGTTGAGTACCCCGGGCCGGGGGCATGCCGGAGCAGAGCCTGCGGCCCGGGGAGGATCATGGGGACGGGACACGTGCGGCAGCGCGCGTCTGTCGGCTGCCGCGCACCATCCTCGGCCGTCATCGAGAAATCTGCCGTACCCCGCGCCACAGGTCCATCGAGGATTTCTTAAGCGCGCCCGAAGATCCGCTTCATGCCGCGCACCGTCCACCCGTCCGGCCCATCCGGACGCGCTTCTCCACCGCCCGTCCGGCGGCCCGGTCAGGTGTCGGCGAGGGGTGTCCGGAGGAAACGGGCGCGGCCCTTCTCGACCTGGTGGAGAAAGAGGCCCGTCCTGTAGTCCACCGCCCGGGACCGGGCGAACTTCAGGGTGCGGCTGATGCCCTTGTGGGTGGTGAGGAAGAGGCGCTGGGTGATGCCCTCGCGCAGGGTCCCGGAGGCGCTGGTGGTGCGGGCGGCGTCGGCGATCAGCCCGACCGCGTCGTACGCCTCGGCGGCCCAGCGGGCGGGGGCGGTGCCGAAGCGCTTGCGGTGGGCGGCGGTGAACGCCTTGGCCGCGGGCATCGCGGAGGGGTCGCTGTACGCCTCGGCGAACACCCAGCCCTCGGCTGCCTTCCCGGCCCCGTCGAGGAAGGCGGGCGCGAGGACCCGGCCGGTGGACACGCGGGGGCCGGTGAACCCGACGGCGGCCAGGGCCACGGCGCAGCGGGCGCCCCGGACGGGCGAGGTCCCGGCGAGGACCACGGCGTCCGCGCCCGCGTCGCGGACCGCGCGGGCCGCCGGCCCGAAGTCGTCGACGCCCCCCTTGACCTGGTGCACGGTCAACGCCGTGCTCTCGGGCGTGCCCTTCGTGAGGGTGCTCCTGATGGCCCAGGCGCCGGTGGGGTCGGCTTCGTCCTCCACGACCATCACCCGCTTCGCCCGGCGGGTCACGACGAGGTAGTCCACGAGGCCGTTGGCCAGGGCGTCGTCCAGGACGCGGAGCAGACAGAGGTTCTGGGTGGCGGCCGTGTCGGCGGTGGTGGCCCCGGCCGAGACGACGATCTGGGCGAGGCCGGTGCGTTCGTAGCGCTGGACGACGGCCGCGTCGATGACGTCGTGGGCGGGGCCGACGACGGCGAGCACGTCGGGGCCGGCGGCGATCCGGTCGGCGACGCTCAGCGCGCGGGTGGCGTTCCCGGCGTCGTCCTCGGTGCGCAGGGCGAGCCGGAAGGGGGTGTCGGGCTTGGCGTTGTGGTCGTCGACGGCGAGCCGCATGCCGCGCTGGTGGGCGAGGCCGAGGGCCCGGCCCGGTCCGGTGAGGTCGGCGTGCAGGCCGATGGTGTGGGTGGGGACGGTACGGGGGGACTTCCCGGCCCCGGTGGTGCGCCGGTCCACCGCCGTCCAGGCCGCGACCGCGCCCCCGCCGAGCAGCACCGCGGCGGTCCCGGCGGCCAGCACGGTGCGCCGGGAGGGTCCGCGCGGGGCGGGTTCCCCGGTGGTGGTGGGCGGTTCGGGGGCCGGGGCGGGGGCGGGGATGTCGAGGGCGGCGGCCGAGCGCGCGGCGATCAGTGCGGACAGGCCGGGCGGGGCCCAGGCGGCCGGGTCCTCGCCGGGCGGTGCGGCCAGCAGCCGGGCGGCCTCCCGGGCGGTGGGCCGGTTCACCGGTTCCTTGGCGAGGCACGCCTCGACGAGCGGCAGCAGGGCGGGCGGCAGCCCGTCCAGGTCCGGCTCCTCGTGCACGGTGCGGAAGAGTACGGACGCCGCCCCGCCGTCCCCGAACGGGCGGCGGCCGGTCGCCGTGTACGCGAGGACGCAGCCCAGCGCGAAGACGTCGCAGGCGGGCCCGGCCGGTCTTCCCGTGGCCTGTTCGGGGGCGAGGTAGCCGGGTGTGCCGACCAGCGCGTCCGGCTCGGTGAGGGCGGTGGCGCCCTCGTGGCGGACGATCCCGAAGTCGATGAGGCGGGGCCCGTCGAGCGCGAGGAGCACGTTGCCCGGCTTGAGGTCGCGGTGGACGAGCCCGGCCGCGTGCACCGCGCCGAGCGCGTCGGCGAGCCGGGCCCCGAGCGCCCGGACGGTCGCGGGCGGCAGGGCGCCCTCGGCGACGACGACCTCGGCGAGCGAGGGGCCGGGCACGAACGGGGTGGTGAGCCAGGGTTCGTGGGCCTCGGTGTCGGCGTCCGTCACCGGTACGACCCAGGGGCCGTCGACCCGGCGGGCGGCCTCGGCCTCGCGCCGGAACCGGGCCCGGAAGCCGGGGTCGGCGGCGTGTTCGGCCCGGATCACCTTCACGGCGACGAATTGCCCGCCGCCCGTGCGGGCCAGGTAGACGACGCCCATGCCGCCGGCGCCGAGGCGGGCCAGGAGGCGGTGGCCGCCGATGCTCCGGGGGTCCTCCGGGAGGAGCGGTCGCATGCCGGATCAGCCCGTCTCCATGGGGGCCGCGCCCAGGTAGCGGAACGCTCCGTCGCGGACGCCGTGGAGGTGGCCGTCGAAGTTCTTCAGCCGGAGCTCCTCGCCGAACGCGTAGGTGCGGGAGATCCCCCGGTACGTGGACGAGGTGATCTTCGCGACCAGCGCGGACCGGGCGGGCGGCCGGTCCTTGCGGGCGAGGGCGGTGACGGCTTCGAGGACCATCCGGGTCGCGTCGTACGCCTCGACGGCCCAGGGGGCGGGGGCGGTGCCGTACTTCGCGCGGTGGGCGGCGGCGAACTCCTTCACGGCGGGGGCGGTGGTGCCGATCCAGGGCGCGACGAACTCCCAGCCCTCGGCGGCGTCCCCGGCCTCCTTCAGGAAGCGGTCGCCGATGGCCGTGTGCATGGCCATGCGCGGGCCCTTGTAGGAGGTGGCGGCGAGCGCGCGGGCGGTGCGGGCGGCCCCGGCCGGGTCCCCGGCGTGGAAGAAGGCGTCGCTCCGGTGCGTGAGCATGTCGTCCACGACCGGGGCGAGGTCGCGGATTCCGGCGGGCACCACGCGCGGGTAGGTGGTGCCGTCCGTGGTGTCGGCGACGGTCCGGTTGAGGTAGTAGCCCGCCAGGTAGGCGGACTGGCCCCCGGCCCGGTCGACGAGCACCCCGAGCCGTTGGACGTCGGGCCGCAGCACCAGCCGGTTGCGGATCGGGTAGGCGAGCGCGAGGTCGGGCGGGACGGCCTGGAAGAAGGACCTCTTCGACCGCGCGGCGAAGGCGGCCTGCTGGGACGAGACGGTGACGATCGGGAGCAGCGCCTCGTCGTAGATGTCGAGCACCGCGGTGGTGACGGGGTCGTCGGTGGGGCCGATGACGGCGAGCACGTCGCGGTCCCGGGCGAACCGCTCGGCGGCCCGCTTGCCCGCGGCGACCCCGCTCCGGTCGTCGGCCGCCATCACCCGCAGCGTGAACGGCTTGTCCTCCCGGGCGTTGAACCGGTCGACGGCGAGCCGCACCCCGCGCTCCTGGGCGCGGCCGATCGCCGCCCGGGGCCCGGACAGGTCGGCCTGCACGCCGATGGCCCAGGTCCGGGGGCCGGTCGCGCCGGAGCCCTGGGGGGTGTCGTCGCGGAGCCATTCGCGTACCCCGAAGGCGGCGCCGCCCGCGACGGCCACCGCTCCGGCGCCCGCGAGCAGGATCAGCCCGCGCCGGGACGGGGCGGACGCGGGGGCGACGGTGTCCGGGGGGTCGACGACGGTGGCGTCGATGCCGGGCAGGGCGAGGGCCTCGGCGGACCGCTCGGCGATCAGCCGTACGACGTTCTCGGGCAGCCAGTCGATCGAGCCGTTCGGGGCGTCCTCGACGATCCGCCCGTCGAGCGCGGCGGCGGTGGGGCGGGCGGCCGGGTCCTTGTCGAGCAGGGCCGTGAGCAGGGCGCGCAGTTCGGGGTCGTCGACCCCTTCGAGGTCGGGTGCCTCGTGGACCGTGCGGTAGAGCAGGGCGTCCACCGCACCGCTCCCGAAGGGGGGCCGCCCGGTCGCGGCGTGGGCGAGGAGGCAGCCCAGTGAGAAGACGTCACCGGCGGGTCCCACGGCGGCGGCGCCCCGGACGGCCTGCTCGGGGGCGAGGAAGCCGGGGGTCCCCACCACCAGGTCCGTGGCGGTCAGCGCGGTGGCGTCGGTGACCCGGGCGACGCCGAAGTCGATGAGCCGGGGCCCGTCGGCGCCGAGGAGTACGTTGCCGGGCTTGACGTCGCGGTGGACGAGCCCCGCCGCGTGCACCGAGGCCAGGGCGCGGGCCAGCAGCCGGCCGAGGACCCGGACACCGCGGGTGGGCAACGGCCCGCACCGGGCGACCGCCTCGGAGAGTGCGGGTCCGGGCACGAACTCGGTGGCCAGCCAGGGCCGTTCGTCCTCCGTGCCGGATCCGGTCACCCGGACCGCCCAGGGGCTGTCGACCCGGCGGGCGGCCTCCGCCTCGCGGCGGAAGCGGAGCCGGAAGTCGGCGTCCCCGGCGTGTTCGGGGAGGATGACCTTGACGGCGGCCAGTTCCCCCTCGGCGGTCCGGCCGAGGTAGACGGCGCCCATGCCGCCGGCGCCGAGCCGCCCGAGCAGCCGGTGTCCGCCGATCCGGGACGGGTCCGAGGACCGAAGCTCGTCCATGTGCCTCAGCCCCTCTTCGTGATGGCGTCGCCCAGCCGGATGAGCATGGCGGACTGGGCCCGGATGCCGATGGAGTCGATCTCGTCGCTCCGCCATCCCTTGGCGCCCCTGGCGGTCACGGCGAAGGTGAACCGGAGGATCCGGTCCTGTGCCCAGAAGTAGGGGTGGGGGCCGCCGAGTTCGTCACTGCGGTACTGGCCGGACTCCATCAGCGAGTCGTCCGAGTTGACCTGGTTGGCCTCGCCCCGGGCCAGGGCTTTCGCGTCGAGTCCGCCGATGAACTCGCCCTGCCGCAACTGCTGCGTCGGGCAGCGCATCGTCTCCTCCAGTGACTCGGCCATCTCCCACCGGGCCCCGTCGTCCGCGCGGTGGACGGTCATGATCGCGGCGAGCCGCAGCGGGCCCTTGTCCTTGGTCGCGGGCATCTCGACGGAGCGGGTGAGGGTGGCGAGGACCCCGCGCCCCGGCGGCTGCTGCCACCACACGCAGTCGGCGCCGAGCACCGGCCAGGTGTCCGGACCGCTCTCGTACGGGGTGCGGGCGACGACGCCGGGGCCGAAGTCCTCGGGGTTGGCGATGACCTTCCCGATGAGGGCGAGGGCCGCCTCACGCGTGGTGGGCAGCCGCGCCGGGTCCGCGTCGATGGCCGACCCGCTTCCGGCGTTGTCCGACGGTGCGGTTTTCGGGCCGCCGCCCGGCCCCGTGCTCGTGGCGGCCGTCCGCGGGTTCTCCCGCGCACCCGAACAGGCCGCCAGCAGCGTGCAGGCCAGCAGCACCGTCCCGCATCCTCGCATCGCCCCGACCCACGACACGATCGGTCACCCCCATCCGTCCGGCACCGCGCCGATGCTACGGCGCCGGATCCGTCCGAGGCGGACCGGCCCGCAACTGTTGCACCATCAAGACCTTTTGGAGACAGGTGAGTTGCCGAAACGTCGGCCCGACGGGAGACGTCGGCCCCATGCCGCCGTCCCCCACTGGACCGGCGTTGACGAACCACAACCGACGGGTGGGCACGCGCCGCCCGCGGCGACTTCCGACGCGTCGGCTCCCGGGCCCGCAAGGGCCTGCCACGCTGTTCGATGTGTCCCGACATCGACGACCGCGTTCCGGCCGCGGTCGTCGACGAACCGATCACCGCGATCGCCCCGGGCGCCGGCCGTGATGCGGTCGCCGAGGCTCTCCGCCGGCCGGTGCCCCACCGTCCTCGCTGTCGCCGGCGAGTGGTCCGGGCCCTTGAGGACGACCCTCGTCCGCCGACCGGGGATGCTGTCCGGCGCCGCATCGTGCCCTGCTGCGGTTCATCGGCCTGCCGCACGAGACCGGGGCCGCCGGTATCGTCCGCCTCTGAGTCCAAAGGCAGGGGGGCAACACAGATGCTGCTACGTGATGTCGAGTACGGCGACGTCGACGCCTACGTCCGGATGCGATGCGACCCGGTCATGATGGCCGAGCTGGGCGGACCGCTGCCTCGCGAAGGCATGGAGGCGAAGGTCCGGCGTGATGTTCGACGGGTGGCCGCGGACACCGACTGGACAAAGATGATCGTGCCGGATGAGACCGAGCCGGACGTGGTCGCGGGAACCGTGACCTTGTGGCCCCACGACGCGGACGGCGAGCGCGTCTCCGAGATCGGCTGGATGGTGCTGCCGGAGCACCAGGGACGGGGACTCGGGAAACAGGGCGTCCGCGCGCTGCTTGAGCTGGCCCGCGACGACGGCCGGTGGGGGCTGATACACGCATTCCCCGCAGCCTCCAACGCCCCGTCCAACGGCATCTGCCGCACCCTCGGCTTCCGGTTCCTGGGCAGGCAGGACGTGTCCTTCGCCGGTCGAATCCTGCAGACCAACCACTGGGCCGTCGACCCTCGCACCGATCTGGGCTGACACGGATCCGCGGCCCGCCGGGGACCCGTGCCGAGCCCCGCGGGCGGAAGGCATCCAGAGAGTTCCCGTACCCGACTCCACCATCGGCCCGCCCCGGCGGACACCGTGCCGCCTTCGCCGCCGAAGCCGCCGCCGAGGAGGAGACCGGACACCTGCGGCCGACCGTCGCCGCCTACGCGGGCCACCAGCGCGGCATCCGGCCCGGCGGACAAGGCACCCGCGACCTCATCGGCGTCTTCAGGACCGCCGGCCAGGCCCTGGAGCGGCACGACGCCGGACCGGTCACCGTCATCGACGACCGGCGTGTCGGGCGTGTCCGCGGAACGAAGGCGAAGACCCTGCGCCTCGGCGTCGGCGACTACTGCCGGTTCTCCGGTCCGGGCACGGCTTCGTGCCCGGAACTCGCCGGAACGCGGACACCGACTCACCGGTGCGGCGCGGGCTCATCGCCGTGAACGGCACCGTCCACGACGGCCCCGCACCTGGCATCGTCGTCCGCATGGACACACACATCAGCCCGCTCCGAGTGAGCGACTACCACCGAATCCTTGCCGATCACCGCCGGTACTGGGGCGAGCGCGACCTGCGGTCGCTGCACGTCCTGGCGCTGGTGCAGGAATTCGGTTCCACGTGCCTGGCCGCCCGGGCCGGCGACGGAATCCGCGGGTACGTCCTCGGCTTCGTCACTCCGGACGGCACCGGGTACGCGCATCTGATCGCCACCCGGGACGACGCCCGCGGCACGGGCCTCGGGCGCGCTCTGTACGCGGCCTTCGCGCGGGCCGCGCAGGCCCGCGGGGCGCGGCGCCTGAAGGCGATCACCTCGGTCGGGAACACCGGCTCGACGGCCTTCCACCGCAGCCTCGGCTTCGAGGCCGAGGTCGTCGACGACTACAACGGGCCGGGCCTGCCGATGACCGTCTTCCGCCGTGAACTCCCGCCCGTCCTCCGGTGATCGCGCCCGGACGGGGCCCCGGCGCCGTGCTCAGCGGAATGCGTGGACGACCTGGATCCGGCCGACGATGTGCGTGTTGAAGGTGTCGAGCTCCTCGGCCGGGACCCAGAGTTCGAGGATCGTCTCGCCACCGGCCCGCCGGACCGGGTAGCGGCGCAGGAACTCCGTGTCGACCTCGAAGCGCGTGACGAAACCGGCGCCGTCGTGCTTCACGTTCCAGTCCCGCGCGATCATGATCGCGTAGTCCTCGTCGAGGACGGGATAGAAGATCGGCTGCTCGGGCAGCCGGGGCGGCCACGCGCTCCAGTCCGACGCGCGGACCAGGTCGAGTTCCGCCGGGCCGGTCGGGCGCCAGAGGGTCGTCGTCGCTCGCGGGGTGGTCATGACACGCACTCTCGGGGATCAGCAATCGGCAGGTTCGGCCGGTTCGGCCGGGCGGGAAGAAAAAGGCTACCGGGCGCCCCGCCCCCTCGGCGAACCGTTTCCGCACCAGGTCGGCACGTGTCAGCGGGCTCCGAGCCGTCCGGCGGCGGCACGGATCTCCTGCACCGCCCCCGGGTGCTCCAGCAGCATCACCCCGACCTCGCGGTCCTCGTGGTGGACGCGCAGCCGCGGGCCGTCGACGACCAGGCGGAGCTCGGACCACGGGTGCCGCCACAGCAGCACGGAACGCTCCCACATCTGCAATCCGCGGGTGGTCACCAGCAGTTCGTACTGCGGACCCTCGTGGAGCGCGGTCGGCGTGTGTTCCGTGTAGGGGGGCCGGACGGTGTAGGTGCCGACCACGTCCTCCCCTGGCTCCAGCGCCTGGTCACGGATACCCGACCGGCGTCCGATCCGCTTCCCGGTCCAGGCCGCGGGCCACACCACCAACAGGGCCGCACCCGCCACCGCCCACCAGGGCAGACCGGCACCGGCCGCGGCGCACACGACCACCACCACGGTGCCGAGCACCGTCGCGGCGACACCGTTCATCTCCGAGCGCCGCATGCGCCCGCTGTCGCGGTTCTCGATCGCGGCCATCGTCAACTCCCCCGCCTCGACATGCTCTTCACGCAACGATCACAACCATACGCGAGCGACACGAACCCGAGTTCGACGGACACCCGGGAGTGGACGGGGACGGCGCCGAACCCGCGATTCACCGGGACGGGGTCCGCCACCGGCGGCGCGGTTCAGGAGTTGGACGACTGTTAACCCCGGCGCGACCTGCTGATTCCCGCACGACACGGACTCCGCGATCAAATAGGTCTGGACCACTTGAGGATCACCGTCCGGCACCTCATTTAACACGCCCTTGACAAGTGGTCTATACCTTTGGCGCTAGGGTGACGTACCTGATGCCACCACATGCTCAGCCATGAGGGACTTATGACGATTCATCATTTACCTCAGCCTCCGTCCGACCACGAACTCCACTGGTACTTCGGCCCGCAGCGCCGCTGGGTGCTGATCGCCTCCTCGCTCGCCTTCGTCCTCACCGCGGCGAGCATGCTCACGTTCGCCCTGCGCACCCCGGCCCTGTGGGCGTTCCTCGCGGTGCTCGCCCTGAACGTCGTCGCCCTCGCGCTCTCCTCGGTCAACAGCCTGCGCCAGCGCAGACTGACCCGGCAGTCGCACGATGTGCTGGTACGCGCCTGGGACCCGCCCCGGCTGCCCACCGTCGATCTCTACCTGCCCACCTGCGGGGAACCACTCGCCGTCCTGGACAACGCCTACCGGGCGGTCGCCGCGGTCGACTGGCCCGACGCGCTGACCGTGTGGGTGCTGGACGACGCCGACCGGGCGGAGGTCTCGGAACTCGCCGCCGGGTACGGCTACCGCTATGTCGTCCGGCCCGACCGCGGTCATCTCAAGAAGGCCGGGAACCTCAACCACGCGCTCACCCTGAGCGACGCGGAGCACATCGCCATCCTGGACGCCGACTTCGCGCCGCGGCCGGACTTCCTGCGCCACCTGGTCCCGTACCTCGCCGATCCGGACGTGGGCATCGTGCAGAGCCCGCAGTGCTTCGACACCGACGAGTCGATGCACTGGATCCAGCGCGCCGCCGGATCGGCCCAGGAGTGGTTCTTCCGGTGGATCCAGCCGTCCCGGGACGCGAGCGACGCGGCCATCTGCTGCGGGAGTAACGCGGTCTACCGGCGCCGTGCCGTCGATCTGGCGGGCGGTTTCGCCCGGCTCGACCACAGCGAGGACCTGTACACCGGGCTCGCGCTCCACGAGCACGGCTTCCGCACGCTGTACGTCCCCGTCCTCGTGGCGAAGGGCACCTCGCCGGACAACCTCGCCTCGTTCGTCAACCAGCAGTACCGCTGGGCGATGGGAAACCTGCACCTGCTGGGCACTCCGGTCCTCAAGCGCGTGGGGGCGCCCTGGCGGATGCGGCTGTGCTTCCACGAGGGGATCATCGGCTACCTGACGACCGCGGTGAACACCTTCGCCGCCCCGTTGCCGCCGCTGGTGATGCTGGTGTGGTACCCGGACGACATCCGGCCCTGGCACGTGCTGCCGCTGCTGGCCCCGCTCTGGCTCTGGCACGTGCTGCTGCCTCGTGTCAGCCGGACCCGCTGGCGGGTGGAGGTGATCCGGGCCAACGTCCTGACCAGCGTCGCCGCCGGTGCCGCCTTCCTGCATACCCTGCGCGGGCGCAGCGCCGCCTGGGTGCCCACCGGCGTCTCGGGCGGGTCGAGGGGCACGATGGCCCGGCGGGTCGTCACCGTCTCCCTCGTCTGGCTCTGCTGTTCCACCGGGGCGGCGGTTGCCGGTCTGGTCCTCGCCGTGCTCCGCAACGGCTGGGCCCCCAACTGGGGGCTTCTGCTCTACCTGCTGGTGCAGTGCCAGATCAACGGTCCCCTGATCAGGGACCTGTTCGCCGAACTGCGCCCCGGAGGAGGGCGCGCGTCCGCACCGGGAACGCCGTCGGCCGCGCGTCCTCTCCTCCCCAGACGCTGGCCCGAGGCGCTGGCCGCCACCACCACTCTCCTGCTCGTCGCCCTGCTCGCGTCCGGCTGGGTCGACCCGATGCTGCCCTGGCTGAGTTGAAAGGCCCGTCACACCGATGTCCCTCATCGTGGCTCCCGGCTTCCGTCGCGGGAGCACCGCACGTCCCGGACCGTCCTCCGACGGCTCCGGCCCCCCGCGTCCCCGCCCGGCGCACCGCGGCACTCCCGGCCCGGGCGCGCCCCGCGCTTCGTTCCGTCCCGACATCGAGGGCCTGCGCGCGGTCGCGGTGCTCGGTGTCCTCGCCTTCCACGCCTCCGTGCCCGGTCTGGCCGGAGGGTTCGTCGGGGTCGATGTCTTCTTCGTCGTCTCCGGATACCTGATCACCGGCCTCCTGGTGCGCGAGGCGGTCGCCACCGGGCGCGTCCGGCTCGGCGAGTTCTTCTCCCGCCGGGCCCGGCGGCTCCTTCCGTCGGCCGCCGTGGTGCTCGCCGCTGTCGCGCTGGCCGGTGCCTGGTTCACCGTCCCGCTGCGCCGCACCGACCTGGAGTACGACGTGGTGGCGGCGGCGCTGTCCCTCGCCAACTGGCGCTTCGTGCAGCAGCAGACCGACTATCTCGCCGCCGGGCAGGACCAGAGCCCGTTGCTGCACTTCTGGTCGCTGGCGGTGGAGGAGCAGTTCTACCTCCTGTGGGCGCCGCTGTTCGCCGTGTGCGCGTACGCCACCGCGGGAGCGGTGCGCAGGGGCCGCGCCGTGCGGTCGGTGGCGACGGTGGTCACCGCACTGCTGACGCTCGGTTCCTTCGCCCTGTCGCTGCGCTGGACGGGCGACTCCGCGCCGATGGCGTACCTCGGAACCCCTTCGCGGGCCTGGCAGTTCGGGATCGGGGCGCTGCTGGCCCTGCTGCCGTGGCACCTGCTGCGCGGACCGCGCCCGCTGCGTCTGCTGTGCGGCTGGGGCGGGGCGGCGGCCCTGCTGTGGTGCATGACGGGGTACGACGCGTCGACCCCGTACCCGGGCCTGGCGGCGCTCGTCCCGACGCTCGCGACGGCGGCGATCGTCCTGGCCGGCATACCCGGCAGGTCCACAGCGGCGGATGGGCCCGGGGCGTCCGGCCGGTCCGTGGTACCGGGAGGGCCCGGGGCGTCCGGCGGGGCCGGGGCACGGGTCCCGGACGCGTACGGCGTCGGCCGCCTGCTGGCACACCGGGCGCCCCGGGCGCTCGGCCGGCTCTCCTACACCCTCTACCTGTGGCACTGGCCCGTGCTGGTGCTCGCCGAGGCCCGTCTCGGACCGCTCGACCGGCCGGACCGGATCGCGCTGACCCTGGCGTCCGTGCTGCCCGCGCTGGCCACCATGCGCTGGGTCGAACGGCCGCTCCGCCGCAACCGGACGGTCACCGAACTCCCCCGGCGCGGGCTGTCGGTGGGCGTCTCGGCGGTCGTCGTCCCGGTCGTCCTCGCCCTGGTGACGGGCACCACGACGCTGCGCCTGCTCGGCCCGGCCGCACCGGTGGACGTGAAGGGCCTGCCGCCCGGCGCGGCCGAGGGCCCGCATCTGCTGGCCCGGGACGGGACACCGTTGCGCGACGGACCCGTCGTGCCCAGCCCGGTGCAGGCACGCGAGGACTTCCCGCCGGACGGAGCGTGCGAGGTGGCGCCGGAGACGACGAGCAGTCCGCCGTGCCTGTTCGGCGCGACGAACAGCGCGGACCGGATCGTGCTGCTCGGCGACTCGCATGCCGGGCAGTGGTTCTCCCCGATGCTGGCGCTGGCGGCCGAACGCGGCTGGGCGTTGCAGGAGTTGGTCAAGCAGGGTTGCCCGTTGCCGGAACTGCCGGTGGTGAACCCGCAGTTGGGCCGCGCGTACCACGAGTGCGACACCTGGCGGGCGGACGCCCTGGCCCGGCTGCGGCAGGGCCCGAAGCCCCGCCTGATCGTTGTCGCGTCCCTGAACCGCTACACCGATGACGAACGGCTCCTGGCCCGTGCCTGGGAGAAGACGCTGGCACCGTTGCGCGCGACCGGGGCCCCGATCGTCTATCTGGAGGACACCCCGGTGCCGGGCACCGACGTTCCGGCGTGCGTGTCCGGCCACCCGGGGGACCTTGGTGCCTGCGCCTTCGACCGGGCCTCGGCCCGGTGGCCCGATCCGGCGGCGCGACGGATCGCGGCCGGCCGGCTGCCCGGTGTGCGGGCGGTCTCGGTGAACGAGGCCCTCTGCCCGGAGCGGGGGACGAGCTGCCCCGCGGTGCGGGACCGGATTCTGCTGTACCGGGACGACACGCATCTGACGAATGTCGCCGCCGTGGTCCTGACGCCCCGGCTCGGACGCCTCCTCATGGACACCGGGGCCCTGCCCGCGCGGTCCGCCGCCGGGAACGCGGGCTGGCGGCGGGTCATGCACGACGACTTCGACGGGCCGGCGGGCGGCAGGCCGTCCGCCGGGCTGTGGCGGTACGACACCGGAACCTGCTATCCCGGCTGCCCGGCCCCGAAGTGGGGCACCGGGGAGGTCGAGACCATGACGGACTCGACGGACAACGTGCGTCTGGACGGGAAGGGCGCGTTGGAGATCGTCCCGACGCGGAGGGACGGCAGGTGGTACTCGGGCCGGATCGAGTCCAGGCGCGCCGACTTCGTCGCACCGCCCGGCGGTGCGCTGCGGATCGAGGCGTCGATCGCGCTGCCGGACGTCACCGGCGGTGCGGCGGCCGGTTACTGGCCCGCCTTCTGGACCATGGGCGCGGAGCTGCGCGACGGGTACACCGGTTGGCCGGGCACCGGCGAACTCGACATCATGGAGTCCGTCAACGGACGCGACACATTCTCCGGCACCATGCACTGCGGCGTCCTCGACGGCGGCCCCTGCGAGGAACCGGTGGGCCTCACCTCGGGCCCCCTTCCGTGCCCCGGCTGCCGCGACGGATTTCGCACGTACGCGGTCGAGATCGACCGGACACCGGGTGCCGAGGAAGTGCGCTGGTACCTCGACGGGCACGTGCGGCACCGGGTGGCGAAGGCCCGGATGGACGGGCCCACCTGGGACCGGGCCGTCCATCGGGGCATGTTCCTGATCCTGAACGTGGCCGTGGGCGGAATGCTCCCGACCGCCGACGGGGCCACGGTGGGCCCGGACACCGAGCCCGGTCACCCGATGCGCGTCCGCCACGTCACCGTCTCGGTGCGGGAGGGGGCGGCCGGGTCCTGACCGCGGGGGCGCCGCACGGCCGTACGCGTGCGGCGCCCCCCGCGCGTTCCCCTACTGGCGCGAACCGCAGCCCGGGCAGAACGCGGACCCCTGGGGCAGCGGCGCATGGCACGACGCGCATTCCGGGTTCTGGGCGAGGCGGTGACCGCACCCGGGGCAGAAGGCGCCGCCGTGGGTCTCCGTGCGGCACTGCGGGCAGACGAGTTGCCGGGGTGTGGAGACGTTGTAGCCCTGCCCGGCGGTCTGCCCCGCGGCGTAGGCCTGGTCGGAGACGAAGTCGTTGAGCCCGCGCCTGCGGGCCGCCTCCGCCTCGGCGGCGGTGTCGGGAGCGCACTGGAGGCAGAGGCCCTGCTCGGCGTTCCAGCACCGTCCGCAGTCGTACGAGGTGCAGCGGGGGCAGCGGTTGAAGTGCCCTCGCGCGTTCTCGATCGCGCGCTCGAACGCGGCGTCCCGCGCACCGCCCCAGGTGGCGCCGGCCAGCCCGTCGGCGGCGTTGTTGATCGTGTTGGCGCTGCCGCCGAGCAGCCCCCATGCCGCGCTCACGCCCTTGCCTATCCAGCCGGCCGCCTGACCCGATCTGAAGGGCTCGAACGGCGAGCGCCAGGTGTCCGAGCAACGCTGGCAGCAGAACTCGAACTGGAATCCGGCGCCGGTGCCGTGCTGCTGCGACAGATCGCTGTAGTTGTTGCTGAAGTAGATTTCTTCGGCCACGTCTGAAACCTCTGAACCCTCGTGTCGGTCGGCCAATTATCCTCGAAGGTCATGATGACAACCGTCGGCGACCGTGGTGCACCGGGTGGGTCATGGTTTGGTAATCCCCTGCCGGGCGCCGGGTGCTGCGACCCGCCCCGGGTCCGTGTCGGCCCGCCCGGCGCCCGTCCTTCACCCGGTCAGTGCCACGGGGTGCAGGCCCACTTGCCGCCCGAACCGTAGTGCTCGACACAGGCCCGGTACTGGTAGCTCGACCACACCATGGACGTGTACATCACGCGGTTGAAGGAGGCGCTCTCCACGTAGTTCAGGCTCTTGGCGTTCTTCTTGCGGGCCTGGAGCCCGAACCGGTATCCGTCGAAGCCCTTGGGAACGTAGGCCCAGGCCGAACTGCACCGTGCCGACACCCGCAGTTGGACCACGGGCCCGCCACCGGCGGAGTGCGCGTGGTCGAGGGTCTCGGCTCCCCGGTCGCACGTGGTGACGTGCGGGTCCTTCCCCGTGCACGACGCCCCCTTGCACCCGGCGGCCGATGCCCGGGCTCCCGTCGCCCCGGGCCCCCCGCCGGACATCGCCGCGGCCGGGGCGGACGGCAGCGCCAGGACGCCCGCCACCAGCATGGCCGCCACCGCGGTCCCGATCCTCGTACGCGCCATCAGTCGTCTCCCTGTCGGTCGAAGCTGGTGCTGCGACCGGGAAGGTTCACCGGCTCACGGCAAACCCTCCCGGTCACAGCACCGGGTCGGGGAACTGTGTAGCGGTGCACACGGCCCGTCGGCCCCCGATCGGCCGTTCCGTCCCACGAAGGGGTGACCGGAGTGCCTGCGTGGTCGGGCACGGGTGTACGAACCCGCACCGCCGGCCGGCTCGCGTCGTCGTCCGGGACGCCGCCGGAACCGGCCCTCGGCCCTCGCGGCCCTCAGTCCCGCGGCCCTCGGCCGACCGGGCCGAGGTCTCCCTCGACGATGGTGCGGGCGATCGGGGGACGGTCGCACAGGCCGAGGATCTCGTTGGCGAGGTCCGCGATCACGAGGGGGTCGTGATCGCCGCGCACCTCGATGGCGGCGGCCGAGAGGCCGCGCGGTACGGCGTCGGCGTCCAGGAGGGCGCGCCACTCCTCGGGGCCGAGTTCGAGGAACTCCAGGCCGGTCAGTTCGGCGATCTCCAGCGGATCGGCGAGCGTGCCGGGGCAGGCGGAGAGGGTCCGCAGCCGGGGCAGCCCGACGACCGGGGCGAGGCCGACCGGTTCGTCGTCCCGCACACCGATGCCGAGGACCTCCAGGGCGGGGTGGGCGGCGGCCCGGACACTCGGCAGGCTCCGGATGTTGACCCGGGCCACGGCCGGGGTCTCGTCGCCGCCCCGGCCGTGCCCCCGTTCGCGGTACCGGCCCGCCACCAGGTCGGTGAGGGAGTCGGCGATCAGTTCGGCGCCGATGTTCTCCTCGTGGCTCAGCATGACGATCTGCCCCAGGTGCCCGCGCGGGCCCGGTGTCAGGTCGAGTGCGAGCCGGTCGCCGCCGCCGTTGTCGCCGAAGGCGATCCAGCCGGGCGATCCGACCAGCCCCTGCACCCGCGCGTCGGGCGGGGTGACGACGGCTTCCATCGCCCCGAACTCCCACAGGCAGGAACGGGAGCGGGCGTCGGCGACGTACAGCTCGTCCAGGGGGAGCAGCTCGCAACCCACCGCCCGGCAGTGCTTCTCGGCCGCCTCGTCGTCGCCCCAGTCCTCCCAGTGTGCCCGCGTCACCCGGTAGACCGCCCTGAGTTCCTCGGGCAGCGGCATGCCGAGCCGGTCCTCCGCGGCGGCGATCTCCCGCTCGGTCGCGCCGACGGCGTCCGGCAACCGTTCACGGAGCACGCGCTCCAGCAGCGCCGGATCCGCCGTCGGTGCCGGTGCGGCCCCCGCCACCACCTCGGGAAGGCGGCGCCATGGCTCGGGAACGGCGTCCTCCACAAGGACGAGCGAGCCCGGGTACGGACCCGTGCCGAACTGCACGGCGGGGCCGAAGTCGAGGAGGTGGAGCACCGCCTTCCCGCCCGGCGCGATCTGCGCCACGAACGAGACGCCCTCCGCGCCGCCCTCCGCGAGTGCGCTCCGCACCCGCTCCACCGCGTCGAACTCCGCCTGCATGTCGTCGACCTGGGCGGCCCGTCCGCGCGGCGGCGAGGGCCTGTGCACGGGCACGCTCCAACTGTCCGTACTGATCTGCCCCGACACCTGGCCGTCGGGGGCGGCCAGGCGCTCCTGGTTGCTGTCCCGCAGGAGCCGCAGCAACGGCTCCCAGGTCGCGAAGTCGTGGATCGGGGACAAGGGGGTGGCCTCCGGTCGTTCCGGTGAACGTGTCGGAGGCGATTGTCCCGGACGCGTTCCCGGCGGCTCCCGGCCCCCCGCCTCGCCCCCGGAGCGCCTCGACGGCCGGGAGCGACGTGTGCGGGGGCCTGTGGTCCGGCGGCCGTTCCGGAACGGCCGGTCACGAACAACCGTTCCGGAACGATCGGTCAGGAGGCGCCGAGCGCCATCCAGAGGGCGCCGGTCCCGGCCGTCACCGCGCACAGGACGAGGGACAGATCAGCGATCCGGCACCGTGTCCACCGGACCTCCGGTGCCGGCTCCGTACCGTTCGCCTCGGAGCCGGAGCGAAGCCAGGCGTCGATGCTTCGGCCCGCCCGGTCGCTCGTCCCTCTGAAACGGTCGACGAGAGAGCCTCCGAAGGCGAACACCGGGATCGTCCGGTGTCCGTCGAGTTCCAGCTCCAGCGTGCCGTCGTCGGTGACCGAGACGGACCGGATCGCGTTCCGGGCCATGGTGTGGGTCCGGAACGGGTTGATCACCTGGAGCGCGTCGTCGTCCAGTATCACCTTGCAGCTCGCGACCCTTCCGATGATTCCGGCGAGCGCCAGATACACCGGAATCCCCTGCCATCCGGTTCGGAAGCCGTTCACGGAACTTACCTTGTGGACAGCGGCGATCGTGACGATCCCCAGACCGAGGACGAAAATCCCGGAAAGCACCAGCCAAGATGTGCGCCTCAGCACTGCCGAATTCATCGCTCCATGCCTCACTGTGTTTCGTTCCGGTCACCCGGGTGGCCCCTGAGAGGCTACCCGGGTGAGGGGACAGTCCTTCCTCGTTCAGCAGGCTCCTACGGCGTTGCCCGGACTCGCGGCGCCGGCGCCGCAGAAACTCCCTCCCAGTCCGGCGTTGATGCTGATGTTGGCGTAGGTGGCGCCCACGTCGAGCGTCTTGCGGTATCCGTAGATGGTGACGTTCTCCGCCTGGTGCACCGTCTGGACGCGGTTGCGGCTGACGAAGGCGGACCCCCGCCAGCTTCCCCCGATCATCCGTGCCGCGACCCCTCCGCCGATGGTCCAGGTCAGGCTCTTGGCCGCGGCGGCGTAGTTCCAGCTTCCCGTGGTCAGGCCGTCACCGAGGAATGTCGCTCCCACGATGCCCACCCCGAGCACGGTGCACGCACCGGCCGAGACGATGAGACAGGCCCCGAATCCGACGGCGGGCAGAACTCTGTTCTTCCAGCCGTCCCAGGTTCCGAACGTGTCCTTCAGCCCGGATTTGGTCTGGCCCCAGGCGGCGCCCCAGTTCCCCTTCTTGATGTTGCCCCAGATGCCGTCCTTCTTGCGGCGTTCCTCCTGCGCCTTCTTCGCCTGGGCGGCAAGCTGTGCGTCGACCTTCTTCCGGGACGCGGCGGCCTGGGCGGTCCGCTTGCGGGCGTAGCTGTCGTCGATGAGGTAGTGGGACGGGTTGGCCCGGTAGGCGGCGTACTTCTTGCGGGATTCCTTGTCCTTGAGCGGGGTCTGGTTCCAGACCCACTTTCCGTTCTTGTAGACGTAGCCGGCGGACATGCCGCGGTCGGCGGCCCATCGGTCGTCGGACGCCTGGCCGCCGTCGGTGGGGCCGAGCGGGCGCAGCCCGTCGGGGTCGGACTTGGTGACGGGGCTGTTGTGTGCGTAGGCGTACGCGTTCATCTGGGCCGGCTCGTCGACGTCGATGACCGGGTCGACGGAGAGGAAGCGTCCCAGCGTGGGGTCGTACTCGCGGGCGCCGAGGTGGACCAGCCCGGTCTGGTCCCGGGTGCCGCCGACGAAGCCGCGGGTGCCCGGGATGGTCTCGGTCTGCTCGGAGCGCAGTTCGCCGAACGGGAGCTGCTTGCGCCGGGTGATCGCGAGGGTGGTCATGGCCACGGCGGCCATGGACGTGCCCTGGTGGTCCGGGAGCAGGAAGGAGAAGTCGTCGCCGGTGCGGACCGCGACGGTCTCGTCCTCGTGGGTGTAGTAGCGCACCCCCTCCTTGGTGCCGTTCGCGGCGATCTTGAGTTCGTTGCCGCCCGGCAGGGTCAGGGTCTGGCTGCCGTCGGCGTCCTTGGTGATCAGGCGGTTGCCGTCGGCGTCGTACTGGTAGCCGGTGGTCCGGCCGCCCTCGGTGAGGGTGGCGAGGCTCCCCTCGTCGTCCCAGGTCAGGTCCTGGGTCCTGGCGCCGATGGTGCGCCGGGTGGTGTTGCCCGCCTTGTCGTAGGCGAAGGCGCTCTGCTGTCCGTCGAGCGCGCCGCCCTTGACCGAGGTCGTCTGCACGGCGTGCGGCAGACCGGTGCCGGGGGTGTTGTGGCCGTAGGTGGTGGTGGCGTCGGAGCCCGCCAGGGCGCCGGTGCCGTGGTCGGTCCGTCCGGTGCGGTTGCCGACGGCGTCGTAGGCGAAGGTCTCCCAGTAGGAGTCCGGCCCGCCCACGGTGGTCGCGGTCGGCGCGGCGGCACAGTCCTCCGTCGCCGTCCACGCCTCGGACAGGCGGCCCAGGGCGTCGTTGGTGAAGCACTGGGTGTCGGTGGTCTGGTCGGCGTCCTGGCCGGAGGCGGTGGTGATGCCGGTGATGCCGCCCGCTTCGTCGTAGGCGTAGGACGTGTCGTCGATGCGCTGCGGAACGAGGTCGCGGTCGGTGGTCTGCCGGATCACACGGCCGGTGAAGGCGTCGTAGACCCTCGTCCGGTAGACCTTCTTGTCCAGGGTGCCGTACTCGGTGCGCACCGGCCGCGAGAAGACGTCGTGGGAGGTGGAGTTGACGAGGGTGATGGCTCCCGCGGTGGTCGTCAGCGGCAGGTTGCCCTCGCCGTAGACCGTGGTCTGGCGCTCACTGGGCAGGTTGCCGACGGCCGGGTGCTTGATCCATTCCCGGGCGCCGGTGTAGGCGTTGTAGCCGAAGGTCCAGGAGTACGTTCCCGCGAGCGCGCCTGCCTCGGCCGGGATGGTGGCGGTGCTGGCGGTGGGCTGGTAGCGGTCGTCGTAGGCGGTGACGGCGGAGGTGTACTCCTTGCCGCCGATGTAGCGGACGCTGTCGGCGGCCTGGCCCTTGGCGACGGTGTCGTAGGTCCACTTGGCCAGGGGGGTGTCGCCCTTCTTCAGGCTGGTGCGGCGGCCGAGTTCGTCGTAGCCGGTGGTCAGCGCGACGCCGCGGGCGTCGGTGGCCGTGGCGGCCCGGCCGAGCCGGTCGTACGTGGTGGTCGAGGCGCCCTTGTCGGGGTCCTCGGTCCGGGTCTCCTGTCCGCGGGCGTCGAAGGTGTGGGTCCAGGTGTTGCCCGCCGGGTCGGTGATGGTCAGCGGCTCGTCCCACTTGCCGTAGGTGTACGTGGTCGCCTGGGACGTGGTCCGGGCGGCGTCGGTGTACTCCAGGCGCGACGTGGTCCGGCCGCGGGCGTCGGTGATCACGGTGGTGGCGGTGCCGCCCGCGGGCGGGATCACGGTCGTGCGGTCGCCCTCGTGGACGGTCCGGGTGCGGTACTTGTCGTCGCCGTAGGTGCGGGCGATCGCGTCGGTGACCCTGCCCACGCCGTCGTAGACGTTCTCGGTCACGGACGGGACCTTGTTGTCCGCGCCGGACACCAGCGTCCTGGAGGGCGCGCCGTCGGTGTAGTACGCCGCGTACGTCTTGTACGCGTCGCCGCGGCTGTTGTAGAGCGTCTCGGTCACGACGCGGTTCTTGGTCCCGATGGCCGGGGCCTGGGTCTCGCGTTCGCGCAGCAGCCCGTCGAACAGCTGGTACGAGGTGGTGTACGAGCCGTCGTACTGGAGCGTCCTGGTGGAGACGGCGTTCGCGTCGGTCCTGGAGATGGTGTAGCCGTACTCGGTGGAGGGCTGCTTGGCGTGGTCCGCCTTGGACCAGCCGACGCCCCAGACCCTGAGGGTGCGGCCGAGGCCGTCGTGTTCGGCGTCGGTGCGCTTGCCGTTGGGGTCGGTCACGGCCGTGGGCAGACCGCGGGCCGGGTCGTTCTCGGTGGTCGTGACGTGGCCGAGCGCGTTGGTCACGGCCGTCGAGGTCGGGGCCTCGATGGTGGTCGGGGTGTAGGCGGTGGTGGTGGTGTTGTCGTCGGCGTCGGTGTCGGTGAGTTCCCGGCCGTGGAGGTCGTAGGTGTGCCGGGCGGTGGTGAGGTAGCCGGTGCCCTTGTCGTCCTGCTCGTCCAGGCGGGTCACGTCACCCTTGACGGGTGCGGTGTCGAGGGCGGTGGCGCCGTCGTAGTAGTGCCGTTCGACGGAGATCAGGTCGGCGGGCAGTGCGGGGGTCCTGTCGCAGGCGACCGCTGTCTTGCGGACCTCCTTGACGAGGGTGAGGAGGTTCTTCTCCGTGTTGCGGGCGTACGAGGTGGTGGTGCAGACCTCGTCGCCGGACTTGGCGGTGTCGCCGAGGTCGGATTCGGTCAGCGGCAGACCGTAGGCGTCGAAGGTGCGCACGGTGCGGGTGGAGCGCCAGCCGTCGCCGACCGCGGTGCGGCTGGTCTCGGACTTGCTGCCGGTGGCGTACGCCGTCAGGGCGGAGAGCCCGGTGCGCTTGTGGGTCGCGGTGGCGGCGCCGTGCCAGGGCTCGTACGCGGTGGTGGTGACCAGCTTGCCGCCGTCGCCGTTGTACGTGGCCTCCTCGCGGGTCATGCCCGCGAACGCGTCGTGGTCGGTGACCTTGACGCCTTCGTGGTCGGCGACCTCGGCGCCGTCGATGCCGCGGAAGTAGCGGTATTCCTTCAGCGTCTGCTTGCCCTCGGCGGGTGCGCCGGTGCGGACCTGGACGCGCCCGTAGCCCTTGCGGTCACCGTAGGTGAGGTGCTTGGCCTTGGTGAACTCGTCCTCCTCCTTGGCCCAGGCCATGCCGTCCAGGTACTTGTAGTCGGTCTCCTTGACCGGGGCGCCGCCGGTGTTGTCGGACTCCAGGACCTGGGTGGCGACGTAGGTGTGGAACCAGTCGAGGTACGGCTCGTACTCGGCGGCCGGGGCGTCCGGCGGCGACCACATCACCGGGTAGCAGCGCCGGGTGTTGGAGGCGGGCTTGGGTACGTCGCCCGCCTTGCAGTCGCGCTCGGAGTAGGTGACGCCGATGGTGCCGCCGGTCTCGGTGTCGATGCCGTAGACGCGGTAGCGCACCAGTGGCGGGACCGGGTCGGGGCGACCGCCGGTGGTGGCTCCCTCGACGCGGTTGGCGAGCTGCTGGCCCTTGAAGGTGACCGCGGGCAGTGTGGTGTCGCCGGTGCCGGTGTGCCCGGTGCGGGTGATCGACTCCAGCCACAGCGCGGGGTCGGTCCCGTCGCCGGTGGGGGGGAACTTCTGGTCCAGCTTCCAGGTGTCGACGGGCTTGTAGGCGCCGCCGGTGAGCACGGAGGTGTCGATCTGGGTGAGTCGCTTGCGGCTCCAGAAGGACGGCGAGTAGCGGTCCTTGCAGGTGTCCCCGGCCTTGCAGTACCGGTCGAAGGGCACGTCCGGCCAGTTCTTGGCGTGCGCGGAGTCGAAGGTGCCGCAGTCGCTCAGGCACCGTTCGGACACCTTGAAGTCGACCCGGCCCGCCGCCTTCTTGCCGTACATGGTGTCGGAGCGCAGCCCGTAGTCGATGTGGTCGAGGTGGCCGCCGCGGTCGTAGACGGTCGCGGTGGAGGCGCCGGTGTCGGCGTTGACGTCACGGCCGTAGTAGTTGGTCTCCTTCTCCCAGTAGTAGGCCATGGCGTCGGAGTGCGGGTCGACGACGTAGTCGAGGTTCCACCGCCATGCCTGCTTGCACCAGGAGTCCTTGAACGCGCTCGCGTGGCACGGCTCGTCGGCGTGGTTGCCGAACACCGGGACGGTCCAGGTGGAGTTGGTCTCCGGCTTGCCCTCGGTCCAGCCGGGCAGCCGGTTGTAGCCGAAGTAGTAGCGGGTGCCGTCGGGGGTGGTGACGCGCCAGTACTCGCCGTCGTTGTCGCCGTTGCCGCGGTTGGCGCTGGTGAGGCGGTCGATCTTGGTGCCGTCGTCGCTCTGGAGGTGCCACTCGCCGGAGGTGTCGTCCTTGACGAGCACGTTGGACTGGCCGCCGAGGTTGAGCACGGCGTTGTCGGTCTTCCAGCACAGGTCGCCGCTCTTGTCGGTGCCGTTGCCGTCCTTGACGTCGTCGGCGCACGAGATGTAGCGGCGTTCGATGTAGCCGGGTTCCATCGACCAGCCGTCACCGATCCAGTTGGACTGGTTGTTCGTGGCGGCGGTGCGTCCGTCGACGGCCTGCGAGGAGTAGGACAGGCTGAGTTCGGGCTCGGCGCCGCCGGGTACCTCGGGGGTGGCGATGTCGTACGTCCAGGAGAAGCCGCCGTTCGAGCCGCCCGCCGACCAGGAGGCGGACGGTGCCAGGGACGTGGCCGCGAAGTCGCCGGAGGCACCGGACGCGGCGGCGGTGGCCGCCAGCAGGACGGTGCCGTCGCTCGCGGACAGACCGCTCGCCGACCGCGCCGCGGCGGGGGCGTTCGTCACCGGCGCGGTCCTCGCGTCGGCGGCAGAACCCGTCGCCGCGAGCGCGACCGACGCCGACAGTGTGGCCTTCTTCGTGTCGTTGACCGTCTTCAGCGGTGTGCTCGTGCCGCAGCCCTTGCCGTCGGGCGCGGAGAGCGCGCACGACGGGAGCTGACTCAGCGTCAGGCGTGAGGCCCAGTCGCCGCCGAAGGCGTTGCGGAACGCGGAGTAGTCGACCTCGACGTCGACAGCGCCCGCGACTGCGTCCAGCGGGCGCACGGCGAGCACGACGCCGTCGACGCCGAGGGCCCCGGCGGCCCGCTGGTCCAGCACCTGGACCTGCGCCTGCCGGGGCCCGGACGCCGACGCGGCCCTGCCGGAGGCCGTCTTGCCGGTCGCGGAACGGCCGATGCGGACGGGAGTTCCTCCGGCCTCGGCGGTGCCCTCGGCGGGCAGGTCGACCGTGGCGGTCGCCGCCTTCGGCCAGGTGGCCCTCCGCTTGCTCTTCGCGGCCTGTCCGGCCGTCTGATCAGGCCTGGAGATCCGGTGTTCGACCACCCCGGAGGTGGGCACCGGGTCCGGTTTCCTCAGCCCGGCCAGTGACAGTTCGGCAGCGGCGGCCACCGGGCCGCCCAGCAAACTGGCCAACAGGTAGGCCACCAGAGAAAGAGCGACCCAACGTGCCGCACGCATACGTCTGTTGACCGCACGGCCGGGTAGCCGGAACGGTCTCGCCCGCAAAACTGACACCGAGTTTTCCCCCACAGAATATTCATAAGGATGGAGATCTCGGAGAACCTAACACCATGCAATGACCACGTGAAGAGAAGTGCGTGAACGAACCGAACAAATCGGTGATCGCCATCAGCAATCCAAAGGACACCCGCCATAAGGAGACACAACCCCCGAACAGCGCAAACAATCCCAGTCCACGTCATCCACCCGCGACGATCCGGGGAAGCATGAACGCAAGGGCCCCAAATTCAGACATAGTTGGCCATTGAATACGTTTCATGACTCATCGCTCCCCATTCATTCCGCAGCCTGAGCGGGCAAGGTTGTAAGGTGCGCGGAAAATCATGTACGAATCGAAAAGGAGCCGTAATGAGCCCCCAACGGAGACGGCTGAGATCCGGCCGTCCTCGCCGCATGCCCGCCGTTATCGCATTGGCATGCACCGTGGTTGCCACGGCGGCGATATCCGTGCCGGCGAGCGCGTATGACGGTGCCCCGGACGAGTCCTCGGGTCCGGTCCCGGCATACTCGACCGAGGAGACCAAGGCACTCGCCGAGGCGGAGTCGAGCGGAGAGCCGGTCGAGGTCCTCTCGCATCGCACCGAGGCGTCGCAGGTGTTCGCCAATCCCTCCGGCACGTTCACCGAGGAGCGGTACGCCACCGCCCAGTGGGTGCGCCAGGGCAACAAGCTGGTGGAACCCGACACCGATCTGGTGTCCGGTCGCGACGGGCGGATCAGACCGAAGGCCGCGGCCGTGGGGCTTGAGTTCTCCGGCGGCGGTGACGGGCCGCTGGCCACCATCACCCGCGACGGGCGCAGCATCGCGCTGTCCTGGCCCACGCCGCTCCCGAAGCCGCGGATCGCCGACGACACCGTGACGTACCCCGACGTGCTGCCCGACGTCGACCTGAAGCTCCGTGCCGGGGCGTCCGGATTCGCCCAGTTGCTGGTGGTCAAGTCCGCCGGGGCGGCGGCCGATCCGAGGCTCAGGACCATCTCCTACGACATGTCGAGCCGCGGCCTGAAGGTCGGCTCCGACGAGCACGGCAACATCAGCGCCGTCAACCCCGGCGGCCAGGAGGTGTTCACCGCTCCCACTCCGCGCATGTGGGACAGCACGGCCGCCGCACCCGTGAGCCGCCTGTCCGCCGCGCCGTCCGAGGGCGCCCCGTCCTCGGACGAGTTCGAGCCGGGCCATGGCGCCCAGCAGGCCGCGATGCCCGTCTCGGTGAAGAACGACAGCCTGGAACTGACCCCGGACGCGAAGCTGCTGACGGGCAAGGACACCCACTACCCCGTCTACATCGACCCGTACGTCGAGGGGTCCCGCTACTCGTGGACCATCGCGTACAAGAAGTACCCGAACACCGCCTACTTCAACGGCGCCGGGTTCAACGGGGGCACGACCACCGCGCGGGCCGGCTACGAGAACGAGACGAACGGCCTGGCCCGCTCGTACTTCCGCATGAACACCAAGAACCTGTGGAGCACCAACAAGCAGGTCCTCAAGTCCACCTTCCGGATCAAGAACACCTGGTCCTGGTCCTGCACGGCCAAGCCGGTCGAGCTGTGGCGCTCGGCCGCCATCGTGTCGTCCACCACGTGGAACAACCGACCCGCCCGGCGCGAGAAGATGGACACCGTCAACGCGTCCAAGGGCTGGGGCTCCGGCTGCCCGGCGGGCAACCTCGCCTTCGACGTGACGAAGGGGGCCAAGGACGCCGCTGCCTCCAAGTGGAACACCATCACGTTCGAGCTCGCGGCCTCCAACGAGTCGGACGTGTACGGGTGGAAGAAGTTCGACGCCAAGTCGGCTGTGCTCTCCACCGAGTACAACACCGTGCCCAACGCCCCCACCGGCCTTGACACGATCCCCAGCACCAAGAACAGCAAGGGCTGCGGCAACACCGCCCCGTACGGACTGATCGGCAACACCGACATCTACCTGACCGCCAAGGGCAGCGACAGCGACGGCGGCACGGTCAAGGTCAAGTTCCACCTCTGGGCCACCGGTCACCACCCCAATGACGACCCGAAGGGCGTCATCATCGTCGACAAGACGGTCTCGGTCTCCTCGGGCACCACGGCGAAACTCAAGGTGACCAAGGCGACGCTGACCCCGTACCTGGGCACGGCCTCCGGAAACTTCTCCTGGAAGGCCCAGGTCAGCGACGCGTCGGCGTCCTCCGACTGGACCCCGACCAAGGGCGCCGCCGGATGCCGGTTCGTCTTCGACCCGACCCGCCCGAGCACCCCGCCCGGCATCGTCTCCAGCCAGTTCCCCGACGGCGGCGACGGCTGGCCGGCCGTGACCGGCTCGGTCCGCACCTCGGGTTCCTTCGTCCTCTCCAGCGGTGGCGTCAAGGACGTCACCTCGTACGAGTACTGGACCGACACCGCCCCGACCGTGCGCACCGCCACCCCCACCAGTGCCGGCGGCAGCGTCACCGTCAAGATCACTCCGACCACCGCGGGCAGCAACCACTTCTACGCCCGCAGCCTGGACAAGGCGGGCAACAAGTCGGACACCGCCGACTACCTCTTCTACGCGAACGGTCCCAAGGAGGCCGACAAGCCGGGCGACATCAACGGTGACGGCAACGCCGACCTGTACGGCATCGACAAGGACGGCACCCTCAACCGCTTCTACGGAGCGGGCGACGGCACCGTCGCCCAGGCGTCGAGTCCCGCCTCCACGCTCAAGTGGACCGGGGCGAAGATCACGCACCGGGGCGACTGGACCGGCGACGGCTACGAGGACCTCATCTCGCTGAAGAAGGACGCGGACTCGGGCACCCACCGGCTCTGGATCCACCCCAACACCGGCTACGGCTACGCGTGCAGCAACTGCGAGGGCACCGAAAACGACCAGCGCGAACTGACGGTCTACGACGCGGCCAACAACCACTGGAAGGACGGCGCGAAGCAGATCCTCGCCGTCGGTGACGTCGACGGCCCCCTGGACGTCGACAACGACGGTGTTCCCGACGTTCCCGGTCACCCGGACCTGGTCGTCAACGACGGCACCTTCATCTGGCTCTACTACGGCAGCGCCGACAACCGTCTCGACCTCGACCGCGAACCGGTGCTGCTCGCCGGTCCGGACGACCCCATCACCGATGGCATCTCCAAGGTCAGCGAGGTCACACTCGCCGCGCCGGGCGACTGGAACGGGGACGGTGTGACCGACATCGTCGTCCGCTACGAGCGGCCGGAGTCCGGGGGACTCTTCGTCTTCCACGGCCGGGACGACGAGGGCGGCTTCAGCATCAGCTTCAAGGACCGCACCGAGATCGGGTACAACTGGAGCACCACCACCGTGCCGATGTTCGTCGCGGCGCCGGATGCCAACAACAACGGCAAGCTCGATCTGTGGGCGACCACGGCCAACTCCGGTCGGCTCCGTGTCTTCCGTGACCTGAGCGCCACCAACAGGGACGACGTCGGTGTGGCGTCGGAGGCGTTCGCCGGGTACCAGTCGATCGGCTGACGCGGGTCCCGGGCAACCGGTCGGCACCGTCCCCGGCGGTGCCCCGGCCCCGGGCGGTACGACGACGCCGGGAGCGAGGTCCGCGAGGACTCGCCCCCGGCGTCGTCGGGTACGGGCGGCCGTCGAGGCCCCGGGAGGGGCGATGCCCCTACGCGCCGAGGTCGTTGCGGAAGACCGTGGAACTGTGCCGGACCGTCATGCCGACCCGCAGATAGAGGTCGAGGGCCCCGGTGTCCGAGTGGGTCCACAGGGTGCAGGCACCACGGCCCGTACGGTGGAAGTCGCGGAAGGCGTGGCGCAGCAGAAGCCGGGCGATGCCGCGGCCGCGGTGGTCACGACGTACGGCGACCTGTTCGAGGTAGCCCTCGCCGGTACCCGGCACGTCCAACGCGAGGGCGGCTCCCACGAGTTGGTTCCCGGCGAAGGCAAGGGCGGACTGCCGGGGGGCGAACGTGGGCCGGTCGACGGTGTGGGCGGCCCATTCCTCGTACGCCTGCCGCCGTTCCTGCCATTCATCGAACGCGTCCTGGACGAGGACGTGCACGGCGGGCCCGTCGCCGGCCCGGAAGGGCCGCACCGTGATGCCGGCCGGGGGCCGGGGCACGGTGGGCCCGGCCGACATGACGAACTCCAGCAGCCAGGCCGTCACCAGCGGCTCGTACCCGTGCGCGCGCAGCAACGCCACGGCATCCGTGTCCGCGTCCGCCACCGTCTGCACGACGCGGGCGGAACCGGCCTGCCGCGCCCGCTCCAGCGTCCAGCCGAGGAGCGCGGCGCCCAGGCCCCGCCCCCGGTGATCCGGATGCACGTCCACCTCGGAGCGCCGGTCCACCCAGGCGCGGGCGGCGAGTCGCCCGGCCGGGTCGAGGACGAGGACGGTGTCCGTCCCCGGTACCAGTCCCGGCCGCGCGAGATCGGCGGCGACGGCCCCGGAGTCGCTGCGGGCCCGCCCGTGGACCTGCCGTTCGCAGGCCGTGACGAGCGCGTGAATCGCCGGGACGTCCTCGGTGGTCGCGGGCCGGGAACGGTATCCGAGTGGCAGGCGGAGGGTGGGAGGGAGCATCGGCGGAGGGTAGCCGTGCGCCGATTTCCCCCGCAAGGGGGCGAACGCTCCCCGATACGGCACCGGATCGTCCGTGACCCTCGGCGTGCCCCCGCGCCATGGTCCGAACCGCACCCCGCTGGTTCCTGCCGCTGTGCCGGGGCCCGGGGTCGCAAGGGCTTCGGTTCGCGCGGCGGCGCTCCCGCCCACCTCCGCGCGGCCGGAAGATTACCAAACGTTACTTAAGTAGTTGCTTGACTTTTTGTGCGGGTGGGACTTGACTCGGGGACATGCCCAACCGTGAAGAGCGACTGGACCTGGTGTTCCGGGCCCTGGGAGATCCGACTCGGCGTGCGCTGGTCGAGCGGCTGGTTCGCGGCCCCGCCTCGGTGAGCGAGCTCGCCGCCCCGCTGGCCATGTCGTTCCCCGCGGTCGTCCAGCACGTCCAGGTGCTGGAAGCCGCCGGGATCGTCCGGTCGGAGAAGACCGGCCGGGTCCGCACCTGCCGGATCGAACCGGAGGCGCTGCGGGCCGGCGAGGGCTGGCTCGGGCGTCAGCGCACCACCTGGGAGACCAGGCTCGATCACCTCGGCGACGTGCTCGCCGAGCCCGGCCCGTCGGAAGGAACCACGTCATGACCGTCACGCACACCACGTTCGCCCTGGAACGCAGCTACGCGGCAAAACCGGCGCGCGTCTTCGCCGCCTGGGCCGATCCGGCCGCGAAGGCCCGCTGGTTCGGGTCCGGGGGCACCCACGAGCTCGACTTCCGTGCCGGTGGACGCGAACTCACCCGCGGCCGGACGCCGGACGGCAGGGATCTGGCGTTCGCCTCGGTGTACCACGACATCGTCCGGGACCGCCGGATCGTCTACTCGTCGACGCTGACCGTCGTCGACACCCTCGCCACGGTGTCGACGACCACGGTCGAGTTCGCCGCGGAGGGCGAGGGCACCCTGCTCACCCTGACTGAGCAGGCGACCTTCCTCGACGGCGGCGAGGAACCGGGCTGGCGGGAGCAGGGCACCGGCGACTGGCTGGCCGGACTCGGCGAAGAACTCCGGGCGTGAGGAGCCGCTGTGAACGACACCGGCGTGACCGCGCACCTGGAAGGGCTGATCCGCGATCGGGTCGCCGCGGTCGGGGCGAAGGACGTCGCCGCTCTGGCTGCGCGGTACGCGGATGATGTCGTGCTGTTCGACGCCGTCGGCCCGCTGAGCGATCGGGGCGTCGACGTGGAGATCCGCCGGCTGGAGAACTGGTTCGGCGCGTACCGGACCGGGATCGGGCTTGAGATCCGTGAGCTCGAAGTGGCGGCGGCGGACGGTTTCGCCTTCGGCCACTACCTCTTCCAGGTGCGCGGGACGATGAATGACGGGACCGCGGTTTCGATGTGGGTGCGCTCCACGGTGTGTTTTCGCGAGCACGAGGACGGCTGGAAGATCGTCCATGAGCACAGTTCCGTACCGTTCGACGGAACCACCGGCCGAGCGCTCGTCGGGCTACGGCCGTGAGGGCCGTCCCGTCCTCCGTGGTGGACCGGTGCGCGGCGTCGGATGTGTGCTGTGTGGGTCAGGTGGCGGTCTCGTCCTGCCGGGGCCCGCTGTCCAGGCAGCAGCGGACGAAGTCCTGGACGACGGGGTCGGAGTCGTCGGCGGGCGCCCAGGCGACGCCGACCCTGCTGGGGCCGACGCCGGTGACGGGGCGGTAGGTGACGCCGGGGCGGGCGTAGAAGCGGGCGGCGGACTCGGGGGCGAGGGCGATGCCGTACCCGTTGGCGATCGCGCTCAGCCAGCTGTCGGGCTGGTCGGTGACGGCGCCGATGCGGACCGGGTGGCCGTCGTGTTCGTCGGCGGCCAGCCAGTGGTCCCGCCATCGGCCGGATTCGGGCGGTGCCGCCACGAACGGCTCGTCCCACAGCTCCCGGAAGGGGATCACGTCGCGCGCGGCCCATGGATGTGCCGCGGGAAGCGCGACGCAACGGGGCTCGGCGAACAGTTCGGCCACGCGCAGGGCGTCCTGGCCGGGGAAGGGCAGCCGCACCAGGGCGACGTCGACGTCTCCGGCGGCGAGACCGGCGGACGGGTTCGACCAGGCGGCCTGCCGCATGTCGGCCCGCCAGCCGGGTCTGCGGCGGGCGAACTCCGCGATGATCTGCGGGGTCGCCTCGTTGGCGGCGCTCGCCAGGAAACCGACGCGCAGCACACGGGCCGCCCGGCCTGCCGTGCTCCTCGTCTCCCGCAGTACGCGGTCCCACTCGGCCAGCAGGGCGGGCGCCCGGTCCGCCAGCGCCCGGCCCGGTTCGGTGAGGGTCATGCCGGTGCGGGACCGGGTGAACAGCGGCACTCCGAGCCGGGTCTCCAGTTGCCTGATCTGTTTGGTGAGCGCCGGCTGGGAGACGAACAGCCGTTCCGCGGCGCGGGTCAGGGTGCCTTCGTCCGCGACGGCGACGAAGTAGCGCAGCAACCGGGTGTCGAGATCCATGCCCTCAGGTTATGGAAGCGGGTATTGGACACCGGGATCGGGCTCGGTGAGGCTCGTCTCAGCGAGCGGGCGGCGACTCGTCCACGCCCGCCATCTGCGACTGGAAGGGGAGGCGCGTGTTCACCGCCTACGTGATCATCACCGCCGTCACGATCATGGCCAACGCCGGAATCGCCGTCGCGGACCTCATGGGGGCCGCGTTCGTACGGGCCAATTCGGCAGAGGTGGGGCTCCCGCGGTCCTGGCTCCCGTGGCTCGGCGCGCTGAAGGCCGCCGGGGCGGCTGGGCTCCTCCTCGGGCTCCTGGGTGTCCCGGTCATCGGCGTCGCCGCCGCGACGGGCCTCGTCCTGTTCTTCGTCGGCGCCGTCGCCGCGCACATCCGTGCCCGGGTGTACCACAACATCGCGTTTCCCGGCGCCTTCTTCGGGCTGGCCGTCGCGTCCCTGGTCCTGGCACTCGCGCGCTGAGCGTCAGCGGTTCGACATCCTTCCGGGACCGACGCGGGGGCGGACGCCGTACCGGAGCCGAGGGCGGCGGGAAGGGCCGGCGGAAGGACGGGGCGGGCGTTCCCGCGGTGGAACGAGGGGTCTCGTTCCGGGCGGGCTCAGCGGGGGGCCGCGGTGTGCGTGCGCCCGGGTGCCGGACACCGACCGCCGAACTGCTCGCCGTGGCGCGTTCCGATGCCTTCGGCACCGCACGCGTGCCGCTCCGCGAGGAACTGGCGGAACAGGGCGGCCTCCGGCTCCACGGGGACGGCCCCTGGCGCCGCGGGGGGCCGCCCCCGCACGAGGGGGTGCGGGGCCTTCAGTACGGCAGGTCCAACTCCACGCGGACCGTCTTGCCCGGCGGCACCCGGTCCAGCACCGCCCACCGGTCGGCCAGCGCGTCGACGAGGACCAGCCCGTACCCGCCGTCGGAGCCGGGCGACGGTGCCACCAGCTCCCTCGGCTGCGGCGGACGTCGCTCGCCCCGGGTGTCGCTGACCTCGATCCGCAGCACACCCCGCTCGTTCCCCTCCGCCGGTGTGTGGCCGAGACGCAGCTCGAAGTCCCGCCCCGGCACCCGGCCGTGTGTCGCCGCGTTGGCGGCGAGTTCGGCGACGATCAGTTCCGCCGTCTCCGAAGCGTCACTGCGGTACGGGATGCCCCAGTCGTGCAGCACGTGCAGGGCGAGATGGCGGGCGAGCCTGGCTCCGCGCGGCGTGGAGCTGAAGCGCTGCACGAACACACGTACGGTAACCGGGGATTGGGGTGTGGTGATGGCTTCCATGCCCCCACCGTGGCGGCCGACCGCCCCTCCGACCAGCGCGGAAACTCGTACGCTGAGTCAGCGTACGGGTACGGAGGGTGGACAGTAGGGGTAACCGTCCGTGACCATGGGCGAGTTGTCTGCCGGTAGCAGTGACCGGCACGAAGTACGGCGAGCACGGAGGTGGCCGGACATGACGGACGGCGTCGGCATGACGGGCGGGACGACGGGTTCGAACGGGGAGCCGGAGCCCTCGGACAGCTTGCGGACGTTCGGGGAGATCGTCAAGATCTTCCGCAAACGGGCCCTGCTCACCCAGGAGCAGTTCGCGCCCCTGGTGCAGTACTCGGTGCCGACCGTCGCGTCGATCGAACAGGGCCGCAGGTTCCCGCCGTTGGCGTTCATCGAGCGGTCCGAGATCGTGCTCGACGCGTTCGGGGCCATCAAGGCGGCGGCGAAGCACCTGTCCCGTCGCCCGGGCATCGCGAGCTGGTTCCATCAGTGGGCGCAGTTGGAGGCCGAGGCGATCAGCCTGTACACGTACGAATGCAGGCTGATCCCGGGGCTGTTGCAGTCGGAGTCGTACGCGCGGGCGCTGTTCCTCAACCAGCTCCCGCCGCTCGGCGACGCGCAGATCGAGAAGCAGCTCGCGGCCCGATTGGACCGCCAGCAACTGCTGCGGGAGCGGCCGAACACCAACTACAGCTTCATCCTCGAAGAACACCTCTTCCTGCGGCGGACCGGCGGCGCGGACGTCACCCGGCAGGCTATCGACCACGTCCTCGACTTCGCCGAACTGCGCAACGTCGAGGTCCAGATCATGCCGCAGACCCGCGAGAGCCACGCCGGGCTGGACGGCCCGATCCAGCTGCTGGAGACGCCGGAGCACAAGTGGTACGGATACAGCGAGGGCCAGAAGTGCGGCCACCTCCAGGCCGATCCCGCTGTGGTCAGTGTGCTCCAGATGCGGTATGCCAGGATGCGTTCGCAGGCCCACACCCCCGAAGACTCCGTGGGCCTGTTGCAGCGGATGCGAGGAGCGGTATGAGCACCACCACAGAACTGTCCTGGTTCAAGAGCAGCTACAGCAGCGCCTCCGGCGACGACTGCGTCGAAGTCGCCCTCTCCTGGCACAAGTCCACCTACAGCGGCGGGGACGGCGACTCCTGCGTGGAGGTCGCCGCCTGCCCCACCACCGTCCACGTCCGGGACTCCAAGGTCGAGCAGGGCCCGCAACTCGCCCTCTCCCCCGCCGCCTGGACCGGCTTCGTCGGCTACGCGGTGGGCGGCGCGTCGCACGCCTGACGCGACGCGCGCCAGACACAACCCGCGCCCGACGCACAGCGCCACCGACCGGCCGCACCACAACGGGACCGCGCCGCGCACCGGATCGACTCCGGTGCGCGGCGCGGCAGTTCGTCGGGCGCTGTGCGACGAGGGCGTGTTGCGAGAGTCCCGTCTGCCCTCCGGGCAGACGACGCTACTTTCGCAACACGCCCTACGAGAGCGCCAGCTCGGTGACGTCGCCGGCCTCCAGGACCCACGTCGCGCTCAGGCCGCCCTCCTTCACCCGCGCGGCGCCGTCCCCCTTGAGGACGCCGATCCGCTTGCCGGACAGGGCGATCTGGATGGCGTGGGTGTACTCGTGGACCCAGGTGGCGCTGAGACCGCCCTCCTTCACGTAGGCGTCGCCGGTGTCCTTCAGCACGCCGATGCGGTTGCCCGAGAGTTCGAGCTGGATGACGTCGTCGGCCTCCCGCACCCAGGTGGCACTCAGGCCGCCCTCCTTCACCCATGCCACCCCGGTGCCCGACAGCACACCGATGCGGTCGCCCGACAGGTCGATGCCGATGACGTTGGTCGACTCCTTGACCCAGTTGGTGCTGAGGCCGCCCTCCTTGACGAACGCGTCGCCGTTGCCCTTGACGACGCCGATGCGGTTGCCCGACAGCTCCAGTTCCTTGACCTTTTCGGCCTCCAGGACCCAGGTCGCGGAGAGGCCGCCCTCCTTCACGTACGCCTCGCCGTTGTCCTTCAGCACGCCGATGCGGTTGCCCGCCAGGGCGATCTGCTTGACGTCGTCGGCCTCGCGGACCCAGTTGGTGCTGAGACCGCCCTCCTTCACCCAGGCCACACCATTGCCGGTGAGGACACCGATGCGGTTGCCGGAGAGGGTGATCTGTTTGACATCGCCGTGCTCCTTGACCCAGGTCGCGGAGAGGCCGCCCTCCTTGACGTAGGCATCGCCGTTGTCCTTCAGCACGCCGATGCGGTTCCCGCCGTCGCCGGACACCGTGCCGGGCACCGCGTTCGCCGTGGCGGCACCGGCCAGACCGGAGAGAGCGAGAACAGCGGTCACCGCGGTGAGAGTCCTGAGGTTCATCCGAGTAACTCCTTTACCGAGAGCGGTCCTTGGGGCCAGTTCGCGGCATCCCAGGGGGATCGGTCGATCCGGACCCTCAACGACCGGAGGGCACCGGCGGTGTGTAGGCCATTGGAGTGATGTCGGCGTGCTGGACGCCCCTTTGCCGAGCGCCGTACACCGGATGATGAGGACATGAACGACGCCCCGGGCGAGAGAGGCGTCGTCGGTCCTCGCCGCGGCCTGTCGACGGTCCCGGCCACGACCTGTCGGCGGGGTGCGCGTGGGAGTCGCACGCCTTGATAGCGTCGCTCCCGCGATCGCGGTCCGCTCCCCACCGGGGTCGCCGCCGTGCCTCTTACGGCCCTCGGACGGGCGGTCGACGGAGCGGGTGTGCTGTCGGCACGGGGAGGTTGGCGGCACGGACGAAGAGGGCCCGACGCATGAGTCTCGCGCAGTTGCACTACACCTCTGCCTCTGCGGACGAGGAGGGGGGTGGCGGTGCGCGGTTCACCGCGGTCAGCGCCGGACTGCCCACGCAGGTGCTCGCCGACGCCGAACAGCTCCTCCACTACGAGCCGCCCGCCGACGCCCCGGTCCGGCCCACCTCTGACGAACTCCGCGCCTTCCCCGAGGCGTTCGCCTTCAGCGCGCTGTCGGACGGCGGATACCTGCTGAGCCGGACGGTGGCGCTCGGCAGTTCCGGTGCCGGTACCGGGTCGTCCTTCGACTTCGGCTCCGGTCCCGGTCCCGGCTCCGGTCCCGGCTCCGTCGGATTCCACGCGCACGCGGTGCACCTCCCGTCCGGTACGCGACTGCCGGACGACGCGCTGCCGATCACCGCCTGGCGGTCGCCGAGCTGGTCCTCGACCCCGCCGGAGGGCGGAGCACCGACCCGCATATCCGCGCTGCCCGCCTCCGCCGCCTTCGGGCCGGAGGCACTGAACGACTTCGCGGTCTCCCGGAGCCCCTGGCTGGCGGCGGTCTTCGCCGATCTGCGCCGGGTGTACGAGGATCCGGGCGCGGGACGCCTGGTTCTCGTGGAGCGGCACAGCGTCGATGTGGCCCGGTGGATCGCCCTCGCCTCGGCCGTACTCCCGCCGGACGACGCGCACCGGCTGACGTTCACGACATACACCCGCCGTCCGGAACACTCCCCGCACCAGCTCGTCGGGGTACTGCCGCAGGACGCTCCCCGGCCCGGCAGCCCCCATGCCCCGGCGCTGCGGGTCCACGACTGCGCCGAGGCGCGTCCGGAGGGTGCGGCGAGCGGCGACGCCTGGGCCGAGACCTGCGCCCGGATCTGGCGGAACCGGTCCCCGGAGCTGTTCCGGACGGCGGCGGAACTGCCCGGCGGGCCCTTCGCCGCCGGACCGCTCGCCGTCACGGCGCTCTGTGCGGGCGTTCCGCTCGGACCCGACGAACGGGCCGCGGCGGCCGAGTGGGCCGCGGAGCGGCCGTACGCGCTGGACGAGGAACGGACACACCGGCTCACCGATGCGCTGACCGATCCGGACATCGACCGCTCGCCCCGCGAACTTGCCGCGGTGGCGCTGCTGTTGACCGCGCTCGACGGGCGTTCCCCGGCGGGCGTGACGGCCTCCCTCGGCGCCCTGCTGGTGACGGAGGCGGTCTACGGGGGCGATGTCGCCGTGGAGCCTCCGGGGCGCTCGGCCTTCGCCGAGCCGGACGGGGAACGCGTCGTCGCCGCGCTCGTCGAGGCCCTGGGCGACGATCTGCGCACCGAGCTGGCCACCGGCACGCCCGTCGTCGCGGACGCCGCACCCGGCCGGAGCGTGGGGCGCACCGTGCAGTTGCTGCGGATCGCGCGGCTGCTCGACGTGGACCGTGCGGACCTGCTCCCCGCCGTCGTGCGCCGGATGGCGCGGGCGTTGCTGGACGAGGGCGCGGGCGACCGCGCCCGTGCGCTGCTCGACCTCCTGGACGAACAGTTCGACGTCCGTACCGCGCTGCTGGGCGAGTTGGACCGGATCGCGCCGCACGATCCGGTGGCGACGGAACGCCTGCTCGCCGATGTCGCCCTGCCGTTCACCGGTGCGCAGGCGCTGCCGCATCTGCGGATGTGCTCGGCCGCGGCGGACGCCAGGACGGCCGGGGGCGGCGACCGGACGAAGGCACTGAACGCGGTGCTCCGGGCCGGTGGCATGTCGCCGTTCACCGAACCTCTGGTACTGCTGACGGGCATCGGGCTGGTGTGGGGCACGGACACGCCCACCACCGGCGAGGCCCGGCTGCTGCTGGACGCGACCACTTCCGACGCGCACCGCACGGCCGGTACCTGGACCGTGCTCGTCGCGGCGGCGCTCGGTGCCCCCGCCGACGACGCCGAGGCGCCCGAACTCGCCCGCGACCTGCTGCGCGGCTTCCCGCAGGAGATCGACGCACGGGTGCGCGGCGCCCTGCAGCTCCTGGAGTTCGCCGGGGGTCTGCGCACGGGGACGGCGGAGCCCGGCTGGACGGAACGGGTCCGCGCCCTGTGCGCCGAGGCCGATCCCGTCGAACCGGGGGTCCGCGACAAGGCGTTCGGGGCCCTGGCCGGGCGGCTGCTCGCCCCGGACCGGCCGGAGGACGAGCTGTACGCGTTCGTCCACAGCGGCGACGCGGACCTCATCGCCGCCTACGGCCTCGCCGCCCGCGGCGACGCGGTCCGGGCCCTGCTGCGCACCGACCCCGCGTACACGGCCGACTGCTTCGCCGTGTGGAGCTCGCACCCGCACGCGGGCCCCGCCTGGAGCGAGACCCGTCAGGCCTTGCTGGAGGAGGTGCTGCGTCCGGCGGTACGCGGCCTGTCCGGTGGTGAGGTGGCCGCGGTGGAGGAGGCCGCCGGGCGGGTGGGCAGCAGCCGCACCGCGGAGGCGTTCCGGGCCTGGAACCGGCCGAGCGGCTTCGGCAGAAGGCTCGGCAGTCGGCTCGCGGCCCGGGTACGGCGGACCTGACACCGTCCGACGGCAGCGCCGGGGGCGGCCGGACACGCGCATGACGGCGTGCTCCGCGCGGCTGCGGCGCGAGCCCTTGGACCAGCTCGCCGAGTTGTTGGCGCGGGGTGCCGCGGAAGACATGATGGGCCATGGCTTCGCGGGCCGTCCGGTGTTCGCACCACGGGACCCGCGCTGCCACCGGTCCGTCACGACCTGCCGGTAAGGGGGGTCAGACCCGGTCGAGGGGCCGATGCGGCCCGTCCGGGAGTTCCACCGTGATCGTGTCGCCCGGGGATGAGTGGACAGGATCCGGTCCCGGATCGGCCGGCGGCCCGGCCTCTGAGGGCCGAGTGCCGTCCCGTCCTCGGAGGCGTCGTGTCAGCTCCCCTCCTGTGCGCGGAAGTCGGCGATCCACCGGGACGTGGCCCCGATCCCGCCGAAGGTGTAGAAGTGCAGCTTGAGGACACCGTGGCGCTCCGGGGCGTAGCCGTCGGCGAGCGCGCGGACGAAGCGGTCGGGGCCGGCGGTTCCCATCAGGTTGGTCATGGAGAACCCGTACTTCTTCGCGATGGACGCACTCGTACCGACGCCGAACCGCGTGGCGTACGTCATCAGCCGCTTGATTCCGGCCGGTCCGGGGACTCCTATGCGCACCGGCACGTCGATGCCCCGTCCGCGTATGTCCTCGACCCAGGCCAGGACCGGCGCCGCGTCGAAGCCGAACTGGGTGATGATGTCGCCGCCCAGTCGCCCGCGGGCCAGGACGGCGGTCTTGTCCTCGATCGCCTTCCAGAGCACCGGGTTCGAGATGGCCGGGTGGCCTTCGGGGTAGCCGCAGATGCCGACGTGCCGCACGCCGTACTCCCGGAGGAGCCCGGACCGGATGAGCGCGAGGGAGTCGTCGTAGGGGCCGTGAGAGGTGGCGGGGTCGCCACCGACGGCGAAGACGTTGTCGACGGCGTCCACGGATCGCAGGGCGGCGAGGAACTCCTTCAGCTCCGAACGGGAGCGCAGGCGGCGGGCCGATACGTGCGGAACAGGTGTGTAGCCGTGCCGCCTGACCGCCCCGGCCGCGGCGATCCGCATGCCGAGGTCCTCATTGCCGAGGAAGGTGACGTTGACGCGTGTGCCTGGGGGAATGTGGTCACGGGCCTCTTCGAGCCCGGAGACGTCCTTGCCCGTCATCTCCAGGGAGAAGTCCTTCAGCAGCGAGGCGACGCCCGGGGCGGGGGCTGTGGGGCGGGGTTCCATGGTGTTCCTCGTTCAGTGGTTCTCCCCGGGGCGCCGGGCAGCCGGGGAGCCTGCGGAGCACCCCGCGCGCCGCAGGAGCGGCGCGCGGAGGGTGCTCCGCAGGCAAGTGTGTCAGGCGCCGCGGCGGTCCCCGGGTCCGTGCGTGCTCGTCGCACGGGGCGGGGCGACGGCGCGTCCTCGCCCCGCCTTCGAGGACAGGTGGTCCGGTCGGTGGTTCTCTTCCGTCATGCACGGTTCCGCGCACGCGCACGGCCGCTTCCCGCCGCGGCGGTTTCCATGCCGGTGTCCGCAGCGGTTTCCATGCCGGTGTCCGCGCCGGTGTCCATGCCGGTAACCGCCCCTACGGATGTGGGGCCGGATGTGGGGCCGGTGACGGGCAGCGAGGCGGTCGCGACGACCGTGGCCGGGCCGGACACCTTGCGGGGGCGGCGCAGCAGGATCGCGGCGACGACGGCGGCCGTCAGGGTGAGCGCCGCGGCGACGATCAGGCACAGGCGCAGGCCGTCGAGAAAGGCGTCGCCCACGGCGCCCAGGACCTGCCCCGCGCCCGCGCCCAGGTCCATCCGGGCGACCGCGCCCAGACCGCCCGACCTGGCGGTCCCCACGATGTCCTGCCGGACCCCTCCCCCGATGCCGCCGTCGGCGAGATGGCCGGGAAACGTGTGCAGGGCCCGTGAGGTGAGCAGGGCGCCCATGACGGCGGGTCCGAGCGCCGCGCCGACCTGCCGGAAGGCGTTGTTGCCGGCCGCCGCCATACCGGCGAGGTGATGGGGCACCGATGCGACGGCGGTCGCCGTCATGGGGGTCAGGACGCCTCCCATGCCCACGCCCAGCAGCACCAGCCGCCACATGACGGAGAGGAACGACGTGTGCGCGTCGACGGTGGTCAGCGAGACCAGCGAGCCGGAGACGACGAGCAGCCCGGACGTGATCAAGGTACCCGCGGGCACCTTGTGCATGAGACGCCCGACAGGACCGCCGACGACGATCGCCGCCGCGGTGACCATCAGCAGGCGCCAACCCGCCTGGAGGGTGTCGAGCTGCTGGACCATGCCGAAGTAGAGGCTCAGCAGGAAGAAGAAGCCGATCAGCGCCATGAACGTGATCATCGCGACCAGTGCGGTGGCCGTGAACGCCGCGCTGCGGAACAGTCTCGGATCCAGCATCGGGCTGTCGCTGCGCAGCTCGGCAAGGACGAAGGCCGCCGAGCAGGTCACCGCCACCAACAGCGCCACCAGGACCTTGGCATCGGTGAAGGAACCGGCACCGCCCTCGATCACCCCGTACACCAGCGCGGTGATCGCCGGTGCGGCGGTGAGCTGGCCGGGCCAGTCGAGCCGTCGCCCGTGCGGAGCACGCGAGTCGCTCAGCAGCCGCGCCGCGAAGGCCGCCGCGAGCAGCGAGACGGGAATGACGAGCAGGTAGATCCACCGCCAGGCGGCGTGCTCCAGGATGACTCCGGCGATCAGCGGGCCCACGGCCAGCGCCGTCAGGAGGGAGGTGGCCCACAAGGCGATGAACCTGCCGCGCTCCCGGTGGTCGGGCACCGCGTGACTGATCAGGGCCAGCGTCGTGGGCAGCAGGGCGGCGGCACCCAGCCCGGCGAGGGCCTGACCGGCCCACAACACCTGGACCGACTGGGCGCTCAGCGCGACGGCCGCGCCTGCGGCGCAGAGCAGCAGGCCGGCCTGGAACACCTTCTTGCGCCCGTGGACGTCGCCGAACACTCCGGCGGTCAGGATGAACGCGGCCATGGGCAGGACGAACGCGCTCTGCACCCACGTCAGCTGGGATGTCGAAGCGCCCAGTGCCCCTTGGATGGCGGGCAGGCTCACCGAGACCGTTGTCACCGGCAAGTAGGCGGCGAACACGCCGAGGCAGGCCATGACGAGCGTTGCCGCCCGTCGGTCGTTCGGCCCGCTCGCCGACGGTGTGACGTTCACAGAACACTCCCTTGCGGCGCAGTCCGCCGCGATTGATACCCGGCGGGGCTCTCCCCGTCCGAGCGCCGTCCTCCGCCCGCAGGCCCGGAACGGGCCGACGCCCACGTGGGCCGGGGGGACGAACGCGCAGCCCAGCATCAGCGAAACCAGCAAGATCCAACGAAGCGAAGACCGACTGTGAAGTGAAATACGCACAGGAAAGGCACCACATGACACACTTCCGCCGTGATGGACGACATCGACGTGCAAATCCTCCGCGCCGTGCAATACGCGCCACGGGCTTCGTTCCGGCTCATCGGCGAAGTCAGTGGAGTGTCGGAGCAGACCGCCGCCCGCCGCTTCCACGCCCTGCGCCGCAGCGGCGTGATGCGCGTGGTCGGTCTGGTCAACCCGGCCGTGCACGGAGCCGCCCAGTGGATCGCCCGCATCCGGTGCCGGCCCAACCGTGTCGGCCTTCTCGCCGATGCCCTCGCCCGCCGCCCCGACATCGCCTACGCCAGCATCGCCTCCGGCGGATCGGAGATCATCTGCATCATCCGCTCACCACTCGACGCCCCACGCGAGGACATGCTGCTCCAACAGCTACCGAAGTCCGCCGCCGTACTCGACGTGACCATCGACCTGCTCGTCCACCCTTTCGGCAACGCCGACACAACCGGCTGGACCGGCTACGGAGGACACCTCGCCCCGGAGCACAAACAACTGCTGGCCCCTGGCCCGCGGCCCGCTCCGGCCGGACCACTGCTGACTCCCACCGCCGACGACATGCCACTCCTCGACAGCCTCGCCGAGGACGGCCGCACCACCCACACACAACTCGCCGAACTCACCGGCTGGTCCACGGGCCGCGTCGCCCGCCGCCTGGAGGCCCTCGAAAACTCCGGCACCCTCTCCTACGACATCGACCTGCTGCCCGAACGCCTCGGCTACCACCTCACCGCCACCCTCTGGCTGCGCACCGCCCCCGACCGCCTGCGGCACGCCGGGGACGAGATCGCCCGACACGACGAAGTCGCCTTCACCGGAGCCATCAGCGGCAACCACAACATGATCGCCATCGTCGTCCTCCGCGACGCCGAAGACCTGTACCGCTACCTGACCACCCGCCTCGCCACCATTCCCGGCATCGACGCCTACCGGACGAGCATCCGAACCCGACGCCTCAAACAGGCCGCGTCCCTCATCTCCCACGGCCGCCTCGTCCACCCCGCTCCCGCGTAGGACGCACGCGATCCCCCGAGGAAGGAATCACCGATGAACCTGAAACAAGTGGCACACAGCGCCCTTTCCCGGGCCTCACGGCCAACAGACCCCCGGCACAACGCAGTCGCGCACTCCGCCGACCGGGTCCTCATGACGGACGTCTCCCTTCACGGCGACATCGGGTTCGTCCTCGTCGTCCACCGCCGACGTGACGGACACGCGGCCGAAGAGATCTACTACGGGCTGCGGGACTCCGCCGGGACGTGGCAGGAGCCGGATCATCTCAGCGGCGGTCTCGTCGGGATCGAACCGGGAGCGCCCGACGAGGTGCTGGAGGCGCTGCGCGGCGAGAGCATGGCGGTCGTCTCCGACTCGGAATCCCTTGTCCCGACCGGCCGGTCCGACAGCGACGACGGGTACGAGAGCGTGCGCTTCCTGGAAGTCCTCACGGCTCCTCGGGTCGATCACATCGAGGTGATCGACCTGAACCGGCCGGACGCCGCCGCCGTTCGGAGGCCTGCCCCTCACGCACTGTCGGTCCTGGTGGCCTTCCCCGGGGAACGGCTGCTCCTGAGGGCCGGACCGGGTGGTTCGGACCACCGTTCACCCATCCGTTTCGACGGGGCCGCCCTCGCCGTCGAGGGGGCCGGTGCCGCCGCCGACGGCACGTCGTGACGCGATGACGACGGTCGGCCCCGACACGGGTGGGCGGGCCGATCGTCTCCGCCCCGCAGACGATCCGCCGGACGGCCCCCGCGCCGCCCGTACCGGGTCTCCTTCGATTCCGCGGATTCCTGCCGCCGGGACGGCCCGTGCGTCGGGACCGCTCGTCGGTCTCCACCGTGACGACGTACGCTCTGCGGCGTGGTGCAACTCCCCTCCGGAGACGTCTCGTTGATCAGCACGGTGTCGGGTCGTCGGCTTCGCGCGGGCCCGAGGGACGGCCCCGGCCGGTACCGGCCGTGCAACCGATACGCGGCAACGGGCGTGAATGTGATCGGCACCGCATCCGACGCGTGCACCGGATGCGACGCATGCACCGCACCTGACGCATACGCCGCACCACGCCGAACGCCCCGACGACCGCCATCCGTCCGTACGCGGCCGATGGCGCGCGCGAGAACGAGGAACCCCGATGGCCGACAAGCCGATCGACGACCGCGCCGACGGCGTCGAGGTCCCGCGCGAGCAGCCGCACGTGTCCGGCCTCGAACACAACACCGGCACGGAACCCGTGTGGCCGTCCGACGCGCCGACCCGGGTGCGGCCTCCGCGCCCCGCGCCCGGGGCGCCTCCCGACCCGATTCCGGACCCGCCCCGCGAACCGCCCACCCGGGTGCGGCCTCCCGACGTGGTGCCGCCCGACGCGCCCACCGCCGTCGTGCCCCCGCGCGCCGAACCGCCGACCCGCACACTCGACGGGCCCGCCGCGCACCACGAGTTCCCGCAGGGGCTGCGCGAGCGCTACGAACCGCTGGGAGTCGCGGGAAGCGGCAGCGAGGGAACCGTCTGGTACGTGCGCCGACTCGCCGACGGCACCGAGGCGGCACTGAAGGTCGCCCACCCGGGTCAGACGATGAACCTGGACACCCTGGAACACCTTTCGGCACCCGCGTTCGTCCGGCACGTGCCCCGCATCCACGAGTTCGGGGAGGTCTCCGTCGGCTCGACCGCCCGCCGCTGGGTGGCGCTGGAGTACCTGCCGAAGACGCTCGACGACCATCTCGTCGCGGGCCGGGCCGACGGCGACCGGCACGGGGCCGAGGAGACCGTCCGGGAACTCGCCGACCTGCTGGACTTCTGGCAGAACAGGATCGACCGCAACCCGCTGGACCTGAAACCCGCCAACATCATGGTCAGGCCCCGGCCCGACGGACACGACCAGTTCGTGGTCGCCGACTTCGGCGGCATCGCCCGGTTCACCGCGAGCCAGAGCTACCACGACTTTCAGATCACCGCGCTGTACATGGCGCCCGAACAGATCATCAACCAGAACCTGAAGGCCACACCGTGGTGGACCCTCGGTCTGGTGCTGTACCAGGTGTTCACCGGCCGCCCGCTGTACGTCCTCGGCGACGACGCCCGGATCACCGACGAGGCCTGGACCAGGAAGCTGATCCTCAGCAACGAGGTCGATCTGGGCGCGGTCACCGACGCCCGGCAGAACCTGCTGCTCCAGGGGCTGCTCACCAAGGACCCCGACGACCGGTGGACCGCCGCCGAGGTCCGGCGCTGGCTGCGCGGGGAGTCCCCGGCCGTCGTCCGGCCCTCCGGTCTCCACGAACCCCCGGCCGCCACGCGCCACGCCAACCGGCCCGTCACCTTCCGCGGCGAGGCGCACCACGAGGCGGAGAGCCTCGCCGCCGCGATGGCCCTGTACTCCGAGGAGGCCGCGAAGTGGCTGTCCGAGGACGGCGGTCCGCGACTGGCGGCCTGGTTGCGGGACGACCTGGAGGACACCTCGTACGACAGCGGGCAACTCCTCGCGCTCCGGCGCGGCCAGGACAAGTTGTCCCGGGCCGCCGTCGCCGCGCTCGCGTTCGTCGCCGTGTTCGCGCCGACCGCCACTCCGCGCTACCGGGGGCGGCGGGTGGACGCGGAGGGCATCGCGCGGATCGCCCGGGGCGACGGGGCGGACCGGTTCGTCGACGAGCTTCTTGCCGTCAACGTCCCGACCGTCGCGGCCCGGTTCGTCTGCCGCCACGACCAGTGCCTCCAGGGGCGCTGTCAGGTGCTGCTCACCCTCGCCGACGAACTGCGCCGCACCCTCGTCGAGGTCCGGGCCCGCGCCCGCACGCTCCGGCGGCGCGACGGCAGCACCGGCGACCTCGACGCCCGGGAGACCGAGAGCGTCTACGGCCTGGCCACCGAGCTGATCGTGCACCCCGGGAACCGCGGCCCGGCCCTGTTGCCGCTCACCGGGCTGCCGTCCGCCCTCGCCCCTTTCGCCGCCGGGGCCCCGGCGGTCCTGCTCGCCGTCCTCGTGCGCCTCGGCGCGCTGTGCCACCGGGCACTCGCCGTGCTGCGCCGCCGCACGCCCGAGGCCGGGTTCCTCGGCCGCTGGGCGGAACTGCACCGCAGGGCGGCGGGCGCCGACCCGCGCACGGTACGGGGGCGGGCCGACCTGGTCGCCGCCGCCGTACTGCTGCCCCGGGCGCGGAACACCGACGCGAACCGCCGGGCCCGGGGGGCCGCCCTCGCCTCATGGTGGTCGGATGTCCGGCGCCCGCTGCTGCGCCGGCTCGGATCGGCCGGCGTACTCGTCGCGGTGTTCTGGCTGTTGTTCTGGTCCGGCGCGGTGCTCCGGGCCGTCCGCGACACCGGGCTGGGCTGGGAGGCCCTGCGACCGGACGACGCGCTCGTCGCCCCGCTGAGCCGTGCGGCGGACCTCGCCTCCGCCACCCAGACCGGGCTGTTCGCGGTGGCGTTGGCCGGTGCCGTGATGATCGCGACGGCCCCCGTCCGGGCCCCCGCGCTCCTGCTGCTGCCCGCGGCGGCCCTCGCCACCTGGGTCGGCTACGCCCGGCCGGACCTGCCCCCGCTCGGCCTGCTCCACGCACCGGACCTCCTGGCGGAGCGCCTGCGGCATCTCGAAGGCGGCTGGCGCAGTTGGAACGGGCTGGTGGCACTGGTCTTCCTGCCCCTGCTCTGTCTGCTGTTGTGCGAACTCGCCCGGCGGCTGCTGACCCGGGCCCGGAAGGAGGAGGAGAAACGGGCCCGGTCACGACGCAAACGAGCGAGGAAGCGCCGTGCGCGGGCGGGGCTCCCGGCTCCTCAACGGCGCGACGGCGCCCGGTGGCGCCGGGGCTCGGCCGGGGCCCTGGACCGGGTGCTGTTCGTCCTCGCCGCGCTGCCGGCCCTCTCCACCGTGCTGTGGACGGCCGTCGAGACCCGGGTCGCCCTCGGCGAGGAGCACCGCACGCTCGCGTCCTGGGGCACCGGTGGCCAAGGGGCCTCCTACCAGTCCCAGTACCTGTTGGCGTGCGCCGCGATCTGCCTGACGGCCGCGGTGTGCGGGCCGAAGTCCGCACGGCGTCTGCTGGGGTGGGCGCTCGTCGCGGTGGCCGTCTTCGGCCTGCTGCCGCCGCCCGTCGAACCGGCCCAGGCGGTCAGTGTGCCGGTGCTCTCCGGTTTCTTCGCGGAGACCGCCGCGACCTGGGGGCACGGGGCGTTCTGGGCGGCCCTGACGCTCGCCCTCCCCCTGGCCGCGTACGCGGGCGGCTTCGCCGTCCGCCTCACCCGCCCCTCCGACGGCCGCTGAACCGTACGGCCGGACCACCCGAGGGCGGGACCCCGCGGGCGGTCCGGCCGTCGCCGGGGAGTGCCCGTGCGCCCGGTCAGCCGCAGCCGTACTGCTTGGTGAGGTTGGCGACGGCCTCCCGGACGATGGAGCGGGAGGCCTCGACCAGGGCGGCGTCGTTCCAGTCCTCCGCCACGACGACACCGGGCGCGACCTTCAGGAGGACGGTGACGTACTGGGCGTCCGTCCTCATCTTCTCCGGGCAGGAGGCGGGCAGTTGGACCTCGCTCTGCCGGGGACCCACCCACCCTGACCCGCCGTCGGTGAACGGGGCTGCGCCCTTCAAGGGTTCGTTCAGGCTGTTGGTGGGCCGGACGTCGAGCGTGTACTGGGCCCGCGGCGCCCTGCCCTCGCCCGTGTCGCGTCCTACGAAGCAGATGGTCGAGAACACCGGGTCCCCCCGCTTGTCCTTGTCATCCTTGCCGGGCCGGAACTCGTCCACGGCCGGCTTGCCGCCCTTGCGGTCGTGGAGCAGGCCCGCGGTCTCCTCCGTGAGCATCCCCAGGCACAGGTTCTTCGCCCGTAGATCCTTCAGCGGGCTGGGCCAGAGCTGCACCGTGGCGACGACGGCCGCCGCAGCCACGAGCACGGCCGGTAGCACCAAGTACCTCTTGTTCATCGGAAACCCTCTGTCCGCCTCTCAGCAGCTCTCTGCTCTTGCGAGGTTGGCAGCGCTCTCGCGCACCACCGTCGCGCTGTCGCGGACCGCCCTGTCCTGATCCTCCGCACCGTGTTTCTCCACGCCCGACGACTTGCTGAGTGTCACGGTGATGTACGGCGCCGTGGACCCCATGCTGCGGGCACATGCAGCAGGCAACCTGGCAACCGCCTCCGTGGCCGTCGCCCAACCAGTCATTCCGTTGCCGAGAGGCACGGCGCCCTTCGCTTGTCCCCCGTCGATCCGGGTGTCCTCGATGATCAGCGAATACACCCCCCGCTTGGTGGTGCTGTCCGGGTTCCCGCGCGACAGGACGCAGGTCTTCATCACCGTCAGGTCCCCCTTCCCCTTCCTTTCCCACTCCTGCGAGCTGATCTCGCCGCCCTTGCCATCGTCGATCAGTTCGGCCGTCGTCTCGCTCAATGTTCCGAAGCACAGGCTCCGCGTCGGCCGCTCGTCGTCACCTGGCCACAGCACCAGCGTCAGCGTCGCCGCCGCGACCACGGTCGGCAGGGCGAACAAGAGGACCCGCTTCCTGTTCACTACCGCTCACCCATTTTCAAGTCGGAATCCTTGATGCCGTGCTGATACCACTCCTCCGCGAGACGCTGGATGTTGTCCTCGAACTCACCCGGGCTCAAGTCAAGTTCGTCCTTCGTGAGCCCCCTGCGCAGTGCCATCCGCTCCAGAAGGGTGTCCATTTCCCTCTGGCCGTTGTCGAAGTGGTCGACCATGGCTTCCCGCGTCTTCCTGTCGACCTCGGCGTTGGCACCCTGGAGATATTCGGCGGTACCGACATCGACCAAGCGCTGAATGGCGTCACCGACGATCGGAATCGGAGTCACGGGTGCACCGAACTCGGCGCGGGCCGAGGGGTCCTGGCCCTCGACGCCGCCCCTGAGCGCCCCGGGGTGGCGGTCGGGCAGGCCGTTGCCATCGCGGGCAAGGGCGATGAGCCGGTCACTCCAGGCAGAAGTGATACCACCGGGCGAACCGATCGGGGAGTCGGGTCCGGTGTCAGTGACAAGGGCGGCGGACAGCCCCCTCTAGAGGCGGGCCCGGGTGTCGGACATCTTGCCGTCGCTGCCGCCGCGGCCTCGCTCGCCACGTCGGTGTGCTTGCCGGCCGCCTGGAGGCCGCTGAAGAGTTCATGGGCGGCGTGGCCGATGTCCCCCAGCTCGTCGTCCACGACCACGTAGTCGGCGGATCCCTTGGCCGGTGTCGAACCACCGTTGCCGCCCGCCTGATTCAGATTCATGGCGACCGCGGCCTTCTCCGCGCGCCACTCGTCCTCGAACGACATCGTGGTGACCCCCCGTACCCATGAGCAAAGATCGCTTTCACGCCACGCTATCGAACGGGTCAGCCACACACCACAGACGATCGATCAGACGCACGATTCCTTCCCTTTGGGCCGGAAGCGGCCTCGGCTGCCCGAAAGCGCCTTCCGGCAGTGCCCCGGGGCATGCCGAAACGCCTGCGCGGTCGATCGGGACGACCGCGCAGGCGGGGGATCAAGGAGGGGCGTCAGGCCTCGGGCGTCAGGCGTCAGGTGTCAGGTGTCAGGTGTCAGGCGTCAGGCGTCAGGCGTCAGGCGTCAGGCGTCAGGCGTCAGGCGTCAGGCGTCAGGCGCAGCGAGATCGAGTTGATGCAGTACCGCTGATCCGTCGGGGTCGGGTAGCCCTCCCCCTCGAAGACATGGCCGAGGTGCGACCCGCAGCGGGCGCAGCGGACCTCGGTGCGGACCATGCCGTGGCTGCGGTCCTGGATCAGTTCGACGGCGTCCGTGTCCTTCGGGTCGTAGAAGGACGGCCAGCCGCAGTGGGACTCGAACTTGGTGTCGGAACGGAACAGCTCCGCGCCGCACGCCCGGCAGGAGTAGACACCCGTGGTCCTGGTGTCGGTGTACTCACCGACGAAGGCGGGTTCGGTGCCGGCCTGGCGCAGGACCGCGTACTCGGCGGGGGTCAGTTCCGCCCGCCACTGCTCGTCCGGCTTCTCGATGTCGTACGACACGTCGCTCCCTCAGTTCGACAGGTGGTCCAGGATCCGCGGGCCGAGGTCCGTGACGTCGCCCGCGCCCATGGTGAGAACGAGGTCGCCGGGCTTCGCCATTCCCGCGACGACGCCGGGAACGGCGTCCTTGTCGTGGACGGCGGTGACGTCGGCGCCCGCCGCCCGCGCCGCGTCGATGATCAGCTCGCTGGTGATGCCCGGGATCGGGTCCTCGCGGGCCGGGTAGATGTCCAGGACCACGGAGGCGTCGGCGAGGCCGAGGGCCTGCCCCATCTCGGTGCCCAGTTCCTGGGTGCGGGAGAAGAGGTGGGGCTGGAAGACGACGAGGAGGCGGGCGTCGGACACCGCGCCGCGCATCGCTTCGAGGTCCGCAGTCATCTCGGTCGGGTGGTGCGCGTAGGAATCGATCACCTGCACGCCCGCCACCTCGCCCTTGAGCTGGAGGCGGCGCTTGACCCCGGTGTACGCGCCGAGCGCGGAGGCGAGGTTGTGCGCCGGGAGGCCGAGCGCGACACCGGCGGCGAGGGCCGCGACCGCGTTGAGCGCGTAGTGGCGGCCGGGCACGGAGACCGTGAAGGTGAGGAACTTCCCGTTCAGCAGGACCGTGACCTCGCTGGTCAGGCCGCGCGGGGTGATCCGGTGGACGCGCACGTCGGCGGAGTCGGACTCGCCGTAGGTGACGACGTTCACGGAGGACCGGGCGCGCACCCGTCCGGTCAGCTCGACGGCGCCGGACTGGTCGGCGGAGATCACCAGCGTGCCGCCCGGGACGATCTTGCCGGCGAACGTCTCGAACGACTCGTAGATCTCGTCCATCGAGGCGTAGTTCGCGTGGTGGTCCAGCTCGACGTTGAGGACGATCGCGACCTCGGGGTCGTACTTCTGGAAGCTGCGGTCGCTCTCGTCCGCCTCGGCGACGAAGATCTCGCCCTCGCCGTGCACGGCGTTGGTGCCGGGCCCGGCGAGGTCGCCGCCGATGGCGTACGAGGGGTCGAGGTTCAGTTCGGACAGGGCGACGGCCAGCATGGAGGTGGTCGTCGTCTTGCCGTGCGTACCGGCCACCGCGATCGCGCGCAGACCGCCCATCAGGGAGGCGAGCGCGTCGGAGCGGTGCACGACCGGGACGGACAGCTCGGCGGCGCGCACAAGCTCCGGGTTGTCGGGGCGGATGGCGCTGGAGACGACCACGCAGGAGGCGTCGTCCGCCAGGTTTCCGGCGGCGTGCCCGATGTGGACGGTCGCCGCCAGCGCCCGGAGGGCCTCGGCCGTTTCCGACTCCTTGGCGTCACTGCCCGCGACCTTCGCGCCGCGCTGGGCGAGGATCTTCGCGATGCCCGACATTCCGGCGCCGCCGATGCCGATGAAGTGCGGCCGTTCCATGGCGGCAGGAATACCGGGTGCCATGTGTGAGTCCTCCGGGTGCTGGGTGTGCTCGGTCGCGGACCGGTCTCTCCCCGGACCCGCAGGGGCCCCAGCCTATTCGCTGTGCGCGAAGAGCTTGAGCACCGGGACTCCGACCTTGTGGCGGGCCCGGGACGCCCAGTCCCGGTGGAAGAACTCCTCCACGTAGTGCGGCGCGGTCAGCACGATGACCTCGTCCGCCCCCGCCTCCTCGACCACCGACTTCAGCATGTCCAGGGGGTGATCCTCGATCACTTGTCCGACCGCTTCGGAGCCTGCCTGCCGCAGGGCCTCCAGCGATACTTCGAGCGCCAGTTCGGCGGGCTTCCTGGCGTTCCCGCCCTCGGGCTCCTCGGCCTCGCGGGCGGCTTCCTTCAGTTCGCCCATCGCCAGGTCGTCGATGGCCCGCAACAGCACATCGGCCTGGTCACCGCGCGGCTGCATCAGTACGACGAAGGAGGTCTGCTCGTCACCGTGCAGGGTGGTGACGAAGTCGACATCCTCGGAAGTCAGCGGCTTCTCGATCATCAAAACGCTGGTGAACACCACGGGTGCCCTTCTGCTTCAGTGACCGTCGCCGGTCTCTGCTGAAACCATCCTTCCCCGTGCCCACACGGGGTCTGCGAGAGTAATTGTGCCCACCGAAAGCTAAGCGGAACGGGAAATTCCGCTCTTTTCAACCCGACGGTACCGGGTGAACAGGAACCCGTCCTCCTCCAGCATCGACGCCAGGGCGAATCGTTCCGGCACATCCGTCCCGGGACCGCCCGCGATGCGCTGCGCGTCCCCGGCGGTCAGCATCGGCGAGAGCGTCAGACACAGTTCGTCCAGCACCCCGGCCGCCACGAACTGGCCCAGCAGCCGGGGCCCGCCCTCGGTGAGCAGTCGGCGGAAGCCCCGGTCGGCCAGTTCCCGCACGGCCCGGGCGGGGTCCACCCGGGAACCCTCCCCGGCGATCACCACCTCGGCGCCCGCGTCGCGCGCCGCCGCCATCCGGCCGGGAGGGGCCCCGGCACCCGTGAGCACCAGCGTCGGGACGAGCGGCGAGACGAACAGCGGCAGCGAGAAGTCCAGGTCCAGGCTGCCGCTCACCACGGCGATCGCCGGGGCGGGCCCCTGCCCGGCGGCGGCCCGGCGGGCGGCGAACGCCTCGCGGGCCCTGGCCGGTCGGTAGCCCTCCTGACGCACCGTCTGCGCCCCGGCCACGACCACGTCCGCCAGCCCGCGCAGAGTGCCGAAGATCCGCATGTCGCCCGCGCAGGAGATCGGCTGCGAACGACCGTCGTGCTGGGCGGCGCCGTCGAGCGTCGACACCATGTTGGCCCGCAGCCAGGGGCCGTCCGTGCCGGGGTAGGCGTAGGCGTCGGCCAGTGCGTCGAGGCCCCACTCCCCTTCGGTGCCGGTCGATACCCCGGTGCCGGTCGATACCCCGGTGCCGGTCGATACCCCGGTGCCGGTCGATACCTCGGTGTCGGATGGGTCACAGGGAACGGGGAACAGGCGTCGCATGTCCGGCAGTCTTCCACGGCCCCCGCGGACGGGTCCGGCAGGAGGGCGGCACGGCCGGGGCGTGCCCCGGGCCCGCGAGGCAGCGGGCCCTCCCGCCGGACCCGTCTACAGTGGTGGGTTGTGTCGTCCTCCACCGCCGTGCCGGGGCAGAGCCCCATATCCGAAACGGCCCCGCTGTCCCTGTGCGCCCGCGAGCCGCACGTCCCCGCCGACCGCCTGGTCGCCGAGATGGTGCCGCCACCGCGCTTCGACTCCGTGCGCTTCGACACGTACGTGCCGGACCCGAAGCAGTCGAGCCAGCGCGAGGCGGTGGAGGTGCTGAGCGGTTTCGCGGCCGGGCTCGGCGGAGCTCATGCCTCCGGCTCGGGCAAGCGCAAGTGGTTCGGCAGGAAGGCGGCGGCGCCGACGGCGCCGCTCGGCGTGTACCTCGACGGCGGCTACGGCGTCGGCAAGACCCATCTGCTGGCATCCCTCTGGCACGCCACGCCCGCCGCTCCCGAACTGAAGGCGTTCGGCACCTTCGTCGAACTCACCAACCTGGTCGGCGCGCTGGGCTTCCAGCAGACCGTGAAGACGCTCAGCGGCCACCGACTGCTGTGCATCGACGAGTTCGAGCTGGACGACCCGGGCGACACCGTGCTGGTGTCGTCGTTGCTCAGCAGGCTGGTGGAGGCGGGCGTGGCGCTCGCCGCGACGTCCAACACACTGCCCGGCAAGCTCGGCGAGGGCCGGTTCGCCGCCGCCGACTTCCTGCGGGAGATCCAGGGCCTGTCCGCGCACTTCCGTCCGCTGCGGATCGACGGCGAGGACTACCGCCACCGCGGACTCCCGGAGGCCCCGTCGCCGTTCTCCGAGGAACAGGTCACCCGGGCCGCGTACGCCACCGAGGGCGCCAGCCTCGACGACTTCCCCTCGCTCCTCGCCCATCTCGCCCGGGTCCACCCGAGCCGGTACGGGGCACTGACCGACGACCTGCGGGCGGTCTGTCTCACCGAGGTCCGGGCGGTGCCCGACCAGGCGACCGCGCTGCGGCTCGTGGTCCTCGCCGACCGGCTGTACGACCGGGAGGTCCCGGTCCTCGCCTCCGGGGAGCCGTTCGACCGGCTGTTCAGCGACGAGATGCTGAACGGCGGGTACCGGAAGAAGTACTTCCGGGCAATCTCCCGGCTCACGGCGCTGGCGCGCGACGCGAAGGGGCTGGTGGCGCAGTAGGTTCGTGGGGTGCGTCCCTCCGTGGGACGTACCGCACGGGCTCCGGGGCGTCCCGCACGGGCGTCCGGGGGCGACCCGTGCGTCCCACCGCGCACACCGTCCGAAGGGATCGACCTGCATGGCTACCACGCGTCAGGCACACACGGTCTGGGAAGGCAATCTGCTCCAGGGCAAGGGCGTCGTCACCTTCGACTCCTCCGGCATCGGCGACCACGACGTCTCGTGGCCGTCCCGCGCGGAGCAGCCGAACGGGAAGACCTCTCCCGAGGAGCTCATCGCGGCGGCCCATTCCAGCTGCTTCTCGATGGCGCTGTCCCACGGCCTGACCTCGGCGGGCAACCCGCCGACCCGGCTGGAGACCCGGGCCGAGGTCACCTTCCAGCCCGGCACCGGCATCACCGGCATCCATCTCACCGCCCGGGGCGAGGTGCCGGGGCTCGACGAGGCGGGCTTCGTGAGGGCCGCCGAGGACGCCAAGGCGAACTGCCCGGTCAGCCAGGCGCTCACGGGCACGACGATCACGCTCACCGCCTCCCTGGCCTGAAAGCCTGCCGGGTGGCCGAGGTCGCCCGACAGGCCCTGAGTCCGTGTCACGGGGCCCGGCCGCGTGACACGCACGGGGCGCAGTGGCCCGCATGGTTCCGGCGCGACAGCGCGCGTGGTACACACATGCGGGTCACTTCTCCTGTCCGCCAGCAGGGAGTCGCCTCATGTCATCAGCAGAGTCACACCTCCGCGCCACCCGTCGGCAGGTCCTGGCCGGCAGCGGTGCGGCCGTCGCCTCGGTCGCCTTCGCCGGGGCGTTCACCGAACTCTTCACCGGCACCGCCGGGGCCCTGGACCGCGGCGGCCACACCGGCCGCACCGGCTACGGACCGCTGGTCCCCGACCCGGACGGTCTGCTCGACCTCCCGAAGGGCTTCCGCCACCGGGTGCTGTCCCGGGAGGGCGACCCGCTCCGCTCCGGTGAGGGCCCGGTGCCCAGCCACTGCGACGGCATGGCCGCCTTCGCGGGCCGCCACGGTCACGTCCGCCTCGTGCGCAACCACGAGAACCGCGTCGACGCGGCGATCCGGGTCCCGGCCGTCGAGGGCCTCACCTACGACCCGATGGGCAAGGGCGGCTGCACCGCCCTGGAGCTGGACGGTCGCGGCAACGTCCTGGGCGAGCGCGTCGCCATCGCCGGTACGGCGGTGAACTGCGCGGGCGGACGCACTCCATGGAACACCTGGCTGACCTGCGAGGAAACCGAGGACAGGGCCGGCACCAACGGGTACACGAAGGATCACGGATTCGTCTTCGAGGTGGACGGCGCCGATCCGCGCCGCACCGGAGCCGTGCCGCTCACCGCGATGGGCCGTTTCCAGCACGAGGCGATCGCGATCGACCCGGCGAACGGGATCGTGTACGAGACCGAGGACGCGTTCGAGAAGCCGTTCGGCCTCTTCTACCGCTTCCTGCCCCAGAAGCCGCTCGGCGGCACCGGGTCACTGCGGGCGGGCGGCCACCTGGAGGCCATGCGCGTGCCCGGCGTCCCCGACCTCTCCGTGGTCCAGGAGACCGGCACCAGCTTCACGGGAGTGGAATGGGTGCCGGTGCCCGATCCGCTCGCGGCCAGCACCCCGATCCGGTTCCAGGACTTCGGGCCGAAGGGCATCACGCACGCGCAGAAGCTGGAGGGCTGCTACTGGGGCGGCTCCTGCGTCTACTTCGTCTCCAGCTTCGCCCACAGCGCGGAGGGCTCGGCCGCCGACCACCAGGGCCAGGTGTGGCGGTACGAGCCGCGGCGGCGCCGGCTCACGCTGGTCGTCGTGTTCGGTCCCGGCGCGGACGTTCAGCTCCCCGGGGAGTGCCCCGACAACATCTGCCTGGCCCCGGACGGCGGGCTGATGGTGTGCGAGGACGGCGACGGGGCCCAGCACGTGTTCGGCCTGACCCGGGGCGGCGAGGTGTACGCGATGGCACGCGGCCGCCAGAACATCGGGACGGCCGGGGAACCCGCCTGGGGCGAGTTCGCCGGGGTCACGTTCGCGCCGGACGGCGGAACCATGTTCGTCAACTGCTACACGCCCGGAACGACGTTCGCCGTGACGGGTCCGTGGCGCTGAGGCGCTGAGGCGGAGGCTCCGGCACGGCGGGTACGGGACGGACGGCGTCTGCCCCGTACCCGCCGCGGGGCGGTGTCCCGTGTGCGCGCCGCCGCCTCACGTTCCGGTGCGGGAGCAGGGATGCCGTGCCGGTGTCCGGGTCCGGTCCGGTGCTCCGCCGACGTGTCCCGTCCATGGTGGTTTCCGGCGGGCCCAGCCCCCTCGGGCCTTCGGCGGACCGGGGGATTCCGGGAGCACGCGGGGACCGCTTCGCGGAGGTGTCCGAGCTGAGGCGCGGAGGCGGGGCGGCGCGGCCGGTTCAGCCCGGGCACGCGGTGCGCTGGGCCTCCTGCCACTCGCAGACCGGGCAGAGCGTGACGCCCTTGACGGTCTCCGGGTACTCGGTCGGCTTCCGGCACAGCACGCACTCCGCGTACCGGTCGCCCGCGGTGGCGTGCGCGGGAGTCTCTGCGGGCACGGCGTCCGCGGCGGGCACGACGACCTCGGAGGGCGTGGCACGGTGGGGCCCGTCGCCGTGCCCGGCCGTGTGTGTACCGGTCTGTTCGTCCATGACGGCGAGCCTACTCAGCCGCGCGCCGCGGCGAGTCGGCAGACGAGCGCGGTCACCGCCGCGGCCAGGACGGCGGCCACGACGAGCGGCAGGACCGGCAGATGCACCGTGCCGGTCCGTGATCCGGTGACCAGGCCCGTCACGGCGCTGTTCGCGGGCGATCCGGTGGTCACCAGGCACAGCGTCGCGGCGAACACGGTCGCCGCGACGGACCAGCCGCGATGGTGCAGCACCGGCCGGGTGCACAGCGCGCCGATCGCTCCGCCCAGCAGCGCGCAGCAGGCGGCGGCGAGCAGTCCGGCCGTCCCGGCCTGCGGGAGCGGTACCGGGACGGTGCGGTCGGTGCTCGCCGGATCGCTGATCAGCAGCACGGCCGCGGTGGCGATCGCGCCCAGCACCCCGGCGCAGCCGAACCCGGCGAGCAGGGACGCCAGATGGGCCCGCGGTGTGCCGACCGCCCCGGCGACGACGGTCCGGGCGGCGGGCGGCTCCAGGTCGGCGCAGAGGTGCACGAGCCAGGCGGAGACGGGCAGGAGTCCGGCCGCGGCGTATCCGAGCGAGTCGAGCACGGGTTGCGCCCACTGCACGCCGATGGTGAGAAAGGCGGCGTGGAGCAGGACGGGGGCCAGCCAGCGCTGGGAACGGAGCAGGAGCGCGGTGTGGTAGCGCAGGAGGGCGGTCATGGCGGCTCGGGGGTCAGGCTCCGGATGTGCCAGGGCGGCCGGGCGGTGAGCAGCGCGCGCAACAGGGCGTCGGAGTGTGCCGCGTCGACGGTGAACCGCGTGCCGCCGTCGGCCGCCGGTGTGTGGGCGGGCGAGCCCGGCAGTCCGGCGTGGTGTTCGGCGCCCGGTGGGCCCGCCGCCTCGATCCGGACCCGCCGCCCTGTCGCCGTGGCGCGCGACGCGGGGAGTGCGTGGAGCCCGTGTCCCTCGACCCGGAACACTGCGTCGGCCGTCCCGGCGAGTCGGCGCGGGTCGTGGTCGACGTAGACGACGGTGGAACCCGCCGCGACGCGTTCGCCGACGGCCCGGTCCAGTTCGTCGCGGGCCGCGGTGTCCAGTCCGGTCCACGCCTCGTCCAGAACCAGCAGTTCCGGTTCGGCGAGCAGCGCCTGGGCCACGGCGACCTTCTGGCTGGTGCCCTTGGAGAGCTCCGCGAGCGGCGTGCGGGCGTGGTCGGCCGCACCGAACCGGGTGAGCCAGGCCGTCGCCCGGTCCGCCGCCTCGGTGGACCGCAGACCGTGGATCCGGCCCAGGTGCACGAGGTAGCCGACCGCGGTGAACGGCAGTGCGGCCGGGAAGCGCTCGGGAACGTACGCGGTGCGCGGCCCGCGACCGGTGATCCTTCCCTCCGTCGGGGTGTCGATCCCGGCGAGCAGCCGCAGCAACGTCGACTTGCCGGTGCCGTTGGCACCCTCGACCCGGACGAGACGGTGCGCGGGCAGGTCGAGATCGACCCCGCGCAGCACCCAGGGTCCACGAAGGCCGTAGCGGCGCCCCACCCCGTCGAGTCTCAGTTGGCCGACGCCTTCTCCTGCTTGAGCTCGCTGGGCCGGACGATCACGAAGCCCTCGCCGTCCAGGCGCAGTTGGACGGCCTCGCCGGACCCGCCGCGGACCATCGAACCGAAGCTCTGCGAACGGTGCAGGGACGTGGTCAGGTGGGCGCTCCAGCCGACCACCGCGTCGGTGTCGACACACACCGGCTGCTGGGGTGTGACGGGTATCACGATCGGGTGGCCGTCGCACATCAGGCCCAGCTTGCCGCTGCCGGTGAAGGTGCTGTTGAAGAGGCCGCCACCGACCATTCCGGCGCCCTTCACCGTCTTGATCTCGTAGGAGAGCGTGGGGTCGAAACAGAGCACGTTGCGGCCGTTGACGGTGAGCACGTCGCCCTGCTCCATCTCGACGATGAAGCAGTTCTCGGCCTCGTGGGCGAACCACGCCTCGCCCTGGCCGCGGACCGCCATCAGCGGCAGGCCCTCGCCGGTGACGGCGCGCTTGAGCAGGCCGCCGATGCCCTGGCCCTTGCGTTCGAACTGGAGATCACCGCGGAAGGCGATCATCGATCCCTGCCGGGCGTGCATCTCGCCGTTGACGGCGTACTTGATGGATTTGGCGTTCTGCAGGGTCATCCCCGGGGCCGTGGCCTGCTGCGCCAGGTTCTCGCTGGAAAAGAGATCGCTCTTCATGCGGTGCATCCTCACCCGGAGCGTCCCGTTCCGCCAAGAAGTGTTTCTCCCGGCCCGGAACAGCGCTCCCCGTCCACCGGGAGGGGGCCCGTCGGCGGCTGGCAGACTGGTACGGGTGAACGACGACAACACCACCGTGCCCCCGGCCCCGTCCGTGCCGGAGTCCGGCCCCGCCCCGGCGGACAGCCCGTTCGAGTCCGAGCGGACGAACCGTGACGAGGCCCCGCAGTACGTCCTGCCGCTGGTCGTGCACATCGAGAAGACGGCGCCCCCGGCCCGCACCGACGCGCTGCGGACCGCCGCCCGCGCGGTACTCGTGATGCTCTCCGACGCACGCTCGACCGGCGAGGGCGAGTGGGCCCGGGCGATGCGGGACTGGCAGGACGCCCGGATCCGGAAGGTGGTGCGCAGGGCTCGCGGCGCGGAGTGGCGCAAGGCGTCCGCGCTGCCCGGCATCACCGTCGCGGGCGACGGCGCCGAGGTACGGGTGTTCCCGCCGGTGCCCCTGGACGGCTGGCCGAAGGAACTCGCGAAGCTCCAGGTGTCGGGGACGGATCTCGACGATCCGGAACCGCCTGCCGCGCCCGACCGCTCGGAACCCGTGCTGTGGCTCAACCCCGGGCTGGACATGTCCGCGGGCAAGGCGATGGCGCAGGCCGGACACGGTGCGCAGCTCGCCTGGTGGGAGCTGTCGGAGACGGAGCGCAAGGAGTGGCGGGAGGCGGGCTTCCCGCTCTCCGTCGCCGTCGCGGACGCGGGCCGCTGGCCGGATCTCACGAGGAGCGGGCTCCCCGTGGTGCGGGACGCCGGGTTCACCGAGATCGCCCCGGGTTCGTGCACGGTGGTCGCCGACCATCCCGCGCTGCGCGGCTGAACGAGCCGGCCGCTGCGGGCGGCGGGACCCGCGCCGGTCGACGTGCGGACATGCGGACGTGCCGAAGCGGCGACCGCCCCGTCCGTTCCCGGCCCGCCCCGTCCGTTCCCGGCCCGCGCCGGACCGGGAACCTCAGATCCACCTCTGAACGTCCCCACCGACGGGTTCGCCACCGCCCATCGGGGCCATCATCCCTGCACGCAGGAGAAGAGAAGGGGGACGCCATGAGGCTCGGCATCGGCATCGGCTGGCGGCCGGAGATCGCGGAGGCCGTCTCGACACTGCCGGGGATCGACTGGGTGGAGGCGGTCGCGGAGAACATCTGCGCCGACCATCCGCCCGAGGGGTTGCTGCGGCTCAGGGAGCGCGGCGTCACGGTCGTCCCGCACGGGGTCTCGTTGGGTCTCGGCGGTGCCGAGCGGCCCGACACCGGCCGGCTCGCGGATCTCGCCGCCCGCGCCGATCTGCTCGCCGCGCCCCTGGTCACCGAACACATCGCGTTCGTACGGGCCGGCGGCCCGCGCACCGGCTCCCCGGGGCTGGAGGCGGGACACCTGCTGCCGGTGCCCCGCACCTGGGACGCGCTGGACGTGCTGTGCGAGAACGTCCGGATCGCGCAGGACTCGCTGCCGGTGCCCCTGGCGCTGGAGAACATCGCGGCCCTGATCTCCTGGCCGGGCGAGGAGCTGACGGAGGGACAGTTCCTTGCGGAGCTGGTCGGGCGCACCGGGGTCCGGCTGCTCATCGACGTCGCCAATCTGCACACCAACCACGTCAACCGCGGGGAGGACCCGGCCACCGCGCTCGACGAGCTGCCGGTGGAGGCCATCGCGTACGTGCACGTGGCGGGCGGCGTCGAGAGGGACGGCGTCTGGCACGACACCCATGCCCACCCGGTGACCCGGCCGGTGCTCGACGTCCTCGCCGAACTGCGTGCCCGGGTGGACCCGCCCGGTGTCCTCCTGGAACGGGACGACGACTTCCCGCCCGCCGGGGAGCTCGCCGGGGAACTGGACCTGATCCGCGCCACGCTGGACCGGGCCACGCTGGACCGGGCCACGCTGGACCGGGCCACCGCCACGGACGTCGGCGTGCCCGCCTCCGCGCCCTCGAAGACGGCCCCGCCGACCGCCGGCCCACCCCCCGCGCCCGGGCATCCGCCCGCCGCGTCGCCGCCGGAGCCCGTGCGCGACCGGGTCGCGGCGGCGCAGACCGCGCTGCTGTCCGCACTCGTCGCGGGCTCTCCCGTCCCTCCGGGGTTCGACGAGCGGCGGCTGGGCGTCCAGAGCCGCGCCCTGGCCGCCAAGCGGGCCGGGGTGGTCGCCAAGGTCGCGCCGGAACTGCCGGAGATCCTGGGGGCCGCCGCGTTCCGGGAGGCCTTCCTCGCCCACGCGGGCAGCCGTCCCCTGTCCGGCGGATACCGGCGGGACGCGCTGGACTTCGCGGAGGGACTGCTGCTCACCGGCCTTCCCGCCGACGACGCGGCCCGCCGCCGGCTGACGCACTGGTGGCAGGACCGGGCGGGCGCACGCCCGCCGCGCCGCGCCGCACTGCTGGTCCGGGCCGCCCGCGCGGCCCTCCTGGGCAGGTGACCGGAGGCATGGGCACCATGAACGCCGTCGCGGCACTCGTGGACGCCGGTGTCGTCGTCTCCTCGGTGCTGCTGGTCGTGGGACTCGTACGCGTCCGTTCCGGTTCCGGCGGCCCCGCCCACGACCTCCACGAGGTCGCCTTCCTGAACGCCGGTCCGGGCAGGGTGGTCGACACCGCGCTGACCGCGATGCAGGCCGACGGGCGGATCGCCGTCGGCGGCCCCGGCATCGTCGCCGTCGAACGGGCGGTCGCCCACGACCCGGTGGAACGCGCGGTGCTCCAGGAGTACGCCGCGGCCCTCAGCGGCGCGCTGCACACCCTTCGGGACGCCGTGATGCGGCACCCCGCGGTGCAGGAGGTCGGTGACGGGCTGGCCGCCCGCGGACTGCTGGCCCCGCCCGCCGCGGGCCGCACCTGGCGCCGGTGGGGTCTGGTGCAGGGGGCGGGCTGCCTGCTCGCGATCCCGGCCTCCGGTGTGGTGACGGCCCTTCAGTACATGGCCGACGACTCGCCCGGCGCCACCGGCTCCCTGCCGTTCGTCCTCAAGGTCCTGCCTGCCCTGATCGTCGGCTTCCCGCTCGGCTTCGGCTGCGCCGCCGTCTCCCGGAACCGGGTGACCCGGGCCGGGCGCCGGGCAGCCGCAGCGTATCGCCGGGACCACGCGCACGATCGGCGGCCGGCCCATCTGGTGGCGACGCTCGGAACGCGCGCCCTGCCCGACCCCGTACTGCGGGCGCACCTGACCGCGGCGGCCGGCATGCGGATGCGCGGCACCGCGCCGCGCCCGGGCTCGCATCCGTCCGCGGACGGGTCCGGGGCGGTCGTCGCACCGGTGATGTGGTGTGCCGGTGCGGGGCCCGATCCGGGCAGCTCCTCCGGCGGCGGGTGCGGTGCGGGGTCCGGCTGCGGCTCGGGGGGCGGTGGCTGCGGCTCGGGGTCGAACGGCTCCGCCTGTTCGAGCGGCTCCAGCTGTTCGGGCGGCGGGTCGAGCTGCGGTGGCGGGTCGAGCTGCGGCAGCAGTTCCTGATTCCGCGGCCCGGCCGCGGCCCGCACGCGCAGAGGGAGCGGCCCGGCCGGAGACCGGACCGGAGGCGGACACGGCGCCGGGCCCGGCCTCCGGGGAGGCCGGGCCCGGCGTGCTCCCGCAGGGACACGCCCACACCCGGCGGGTGGGGCGGGGACCGACGGGGCGGGGCGATTCGCTCGCCCCGCGGGTCCCGGGGTCGCCGCAGGCATGGCCTGCGGCGGACCCGAAACCGGGCCCGGTGTCGCTGGAACGACGGGCGGCGCAGGACGCGCCGACGCCCGCCTTCTGATCTTCCGGGCCGGGGTGGTCGGAGCCCGCTCGCTACGCGAGTCCGGCCACCAGGTCTGCGACCGACTTCCTGCGCCCGGTGAAGAACGGAACCTCCTCGCGGACGTGCATCCGCGCCTCGGAGGCCCGCAGGTGACGCATCAGGTCGACGATACGGTGCAGCTCGTCCGCCTCGAAGGCGAGGACCCACTCGTAGTCGCCGAGCGAGAACGAGGCGACGGTGTTGGCCCGGACGTCCGGGTAGCCGCGGGCCATCTTGCCGTGGTCCGCGAGCATCCGGCGGCGGTCCTCGTCCGGCAGCAGGTACCAGTCGTAGGAGCGCACGAACGGGTAGACGCTGATGTAGTTGCGCGGCGTCTCGTCGGCGAGGAAGGCGGGGATGTGCGACTTGTTGAACTCGGCGGGGCGGTGCAGCGCCATGTTCGACCAGACCGGCTCCAGCGCCCGGCCCAGCTTCGTGCGCCGGAAGAGGTTGTACGCCTCCTGGAGCTCGTCCGCGGTCTCGGCGTGCCACCAGATCATGAGGTCGGCGTCGGCCCGCAGACCGGAGACGTCGTAGGTGCCGCGGACGGTGATGTCCTTGGCGGCGAGCTGGTCGAACAGTTCCTGGACCTCGTCGGCGAAACCGGCACGGTCGGCGGGCAGGACGTCGCGCAGCTTGAAGACGGACCACAGCGTATAGCGCATGACCTCGTTGAGGTCCTTGGCCTTCTTGCCTGCGTTGGGGATCTTCTCGGTCGCACTCATACGGCTATTGTCCCGCCTCGCTCCCTGTGCCCTGAACCAGGGTCGACGTGGCGATGATCTCTTCCCCCGAGCCTCCCCCGTCGCCGCCCGAGAGGTCGCGGACGATCTCGTCGGCGGCGCGGTGGGCACTGGCGACACAGGCCGGGATGCCGACCCCGTCGTAGACCGCTCCGCAGACCCGGAGGGCGGGCAGCTTGGCGACCTCGTCGCGGATCCGGGCGACCCGTGCCAGGTGGCCCACGGGGTACTGGGGCAGCCCGCCGATCCATCGGGTGACCTCGGTGTCCACGGGCGTCGCGGCGAGTCCGGTGGCCGCCGCGAGGTCGCGCAGCGACACGTCGACGAGTTCGCCGTCCTCACGGTGCAGGTGGTCCTCCTCGCCGTAGCGGCCGACGGAGGTGCGCAGCACGAAGAGGCCGGGCGCGGCGTCGGCGACCCAGTTCCACTTGTGGCTGGAGAAGGTGGACGCCTTGATCGTGCGGCCGTCCACCGGGGGGACGAGGAAACCGGAGCGCCCGGCGAGGGCGGCGGTGGCGGCGACGTCGGAGCGGCGGAACGCCATGGTGACCAGCGCCATCGACGCGTACTCGACACCGGCGAGTTCGGTGGAGGCGGCCGGGGACTCGGCGGCGAGCAGCGTGGAGGCGGACCAGGCGGGGGTGGCCAGCACGATGCCGTCGGCGGTGATCACCCGTGCGTCGGTGCGGACGTCCCAGCCGGTGGCGGTACGGGTGAGGCCGAGGACGGGGGTGGCGGCGAGGATCTCCCCGCCCGCCGCGCGGACCGCGTCGGCGACGGCGTCCGGCAGGGTCCCGATGCCGCCGTCGATGCCCTGGAAGACCGGTCCGGTCGCCTGCCGTGCCGCGGCCCGCTCCTGGACGCGCCGGACGCCGTCGAGCAGCGAGCCGCCCTCCCGGGCCACCTCGAACAGCTGCGGCACGGCGGCACGCATCGAGATCCGGTAGGCGTCGCCCGCGTACACGCCGCCGAGCAGCGGCTCCACCAGCCGGTCGACCACCTCGCGGCCCAGCCGGTCGGCGACGTACGCCCCGACCGCCACGTCGTCGCCGACGGCGGTGGGGGTCAGGTCCCGTTCCTGCGCGATGCGGGCGAGACCCTCCGGGGAGATCACGTCGCCGAGCGCCGCGGGGTCGCCCGGCACGCCCATCACATGGCCCTTGGGCATGGGTCGCAGGGCACCGCGCGTCCACACCGATGCGGTGGCGGTGGCGGGCGGCTGGAGACGGTCGCCCAGCCCCACGGCCCGCGCCAGGTCCACCGCCTCCGGGCGCCTGGCGAGCATCGACTCGGCACCGAGGTCGACCCGGGTGCCCGCGATCTCACCGGTCATGAGCTTGCCGCCGAGCCGGTCGGTGGCCTCCAGGAGGGTGACCCGCAGGCCGGCCCCGAGAAGCCGATGGGCTGCGGCGAGACCGGCGATGCCGCCGCCGATGACGACGACGTGCCCCGTACCCGTGTCCGCGCGGTTGTCTGAACGCTGCATGCCCCCACTCTCTCAAACCCTTTTCGAGCTCTGAACGTGACCGCTTCGAAACCGGTACCGGGCAACCCGCTCCCCGGGCACGCACGTCCAACTGGCAACGTCAACCACCGTACTCGGGGGAGCAGTTCATGCAGACGACCAGAGACCCGCACCGCCGTGCCCCGCATCGTTCGCGTACCGTCCTGGCGGCCGGGCTGCTGGCCGGCCTCCTCGCGCTGAGCGGCTGCGACGCCGGGGACAGCAGCGACACGAGCGCCGCCGACAAGGGAAGTGCGGCGGCCCCGGCGCGGGAACGGGGCGCCGCGGACGCCGCCGCCGGAAAGGCCCCGGCCGGGGCAGGCGGGGCGTCGGCGGACCGGAAGAATTCCACCGGGCTGCCCGCCGGAACCCATGTCATCCGCACCGCGACGCTCTCCGTGGAGGTGCGGAACGTGTCGGCCGCCGCCGCGGCGGCCCGCGCGGCGGCGGCCGACACGGGCGGGCTGGTGGCCGACGAGAACACCGAGCGGCCCGACGGGACGCACGAGACCTCGCGCCTCGTGCTGCGCGTTCCGCAGGACGCGTACGACGCCGTCCTGAAGAAGCTCACGGGCAGCGGGAAGCTGCTGTCGCGCACGTCGTCCGCGAAGGACGTCACCGACGAGGTGGTCGACGTGGAGAGCCGCGTCGCCTCCCAGCGGGCGAGCGTGGCACGGGTGCGAAAGCTGATGGACCGGGCCGACGCGCTCTCCGACGTGGTCACCCTGGAGGGCGAGCTGAGCAGCCGCCAGGCGGCGTTGGAGTCGCTGCTGGCGCAGCAGGCGTCGCTGAAGGACCGCACCGAACTGGCGACGATCAACCTGAATCTCTCCGAACCGGCGTCGGCGCCGGAGAAGAAGGCCGACGAGGACGACGGCCCGGGGTTCCTCGACGCGCTCGACGGCGGCTGGCACGCGTTCCTCACAGTGCTGCGCTGGGCCGCCGTCGTGGTGGGTGCCACGGCCCCGTTCCTGGCGGCGATCGCCCTGCTCCTGGTGCTGGGCCGACTGCTGCGCAACCGGGTGCGCGGACACCGGGCGGCGCGGGCGTCCGTGCCGCCGTCCCGGCCGGCGCCGCCACCGGCGTCGTAGCGTGGTTCCCCTCGGACTCGGTGTCGAAGGGACCAGGCATGGCGACGGAACGACTGGTGGTCATCGGTGGTGACGCGGCGGGCATGTCCGCCGCGTCGCAGGCCCGCAGGCTCAAGGGCCCGGACGAACTGGACATCGTCGCCTTCGAGCGGGGCCACTTCACCTCGTACTCCGCCTGCGGCATCCCGTACTGGGTCGGCGGCGACGTGGCCGAGCGGGACGATCTGATCGCCCGGACGCCCGAGGAGCACCGGGCCCGCTCCATCGATCTGCGGCTGCGCACCGAGATCACGGAGATCGACGTCGCCGGACGGCGGGTGCGGGCACTGGCCCTGGAGACCGGCGAGACGTACTGGACGGGCTTCGACAAGCTGGTGATCGCGACGGGGGCCCGGCCGGTGCGTCCGCCGCTGCCCGGCATCGACGCGCCCGGGGTGCACGGGGTGCAGACGCTGGACGACGGCCAGGCGCTGCTGGACTCGCTGGACCGGGTGGCGGCGGGGCGCCGCCGGGCGGTCGTCGTCGGGGCGGGCTACATCGGCGTCGAGATGGCCGAGGCGATGCTGAAGCGCGGCTTCGAGGTGACCGTGCTCAACCGGGGCGAGCAGCCGATGGCGACGCTCGACCCCGACATGGGCCGGCTGGTCCACGAGGCGATGGACGGCCTGGGCATCACCACGGTGAACGGGGCCGGGGCGACCGCCGTCCGCACCGGGGCGGACGGCCGGGTCGAGGCGGTCGTCGCGGGCGGCGTCCGCTACCCGGCGGACGTGGTGGTGCTCGGCATCGGCGTGGAGCCGGAGACGACGCTGGCGCGCGCCGTGGGCCTGCCGCTGGGCCCGCACGGCGGCCTGCTCACCGACCTGTCGATGCGGGTCGTCGGGCACGACGACATCTGGGCGGGCGGCGACTGCGTCGAGGTGCTCGACCTGGTGGCGGGCCGTACCCGGCACATCGCGCTGGGCACCCACGCCAACAAGCACGGGCAGGTCATCGGGGCCAACGTCGCGGGCGGCTACGGGACGTTCCCCGGGGTGGTGGGCACGGCGGTGAGCAAGGTGTGCGACCTGGAGATCGCCCGCACCGGTCTGCGCGAGAAGGACGCCCGCGCGGTCGGGCTGCGGTTCGTCACGGCGACGGTCGAGTCGACGGGCCGGGCGGGCTACTACCCGGGGGCGCGGCCCATGACGGTGAAGATGCTCGCGGAGTACCGCACCGGGCGGCTGCTCGGCACACAGATCGTGGGCCGGGAGGGCGCGGCGAAGCGGGTGGACATCGCGGCCGTGGCGCTCACGGCCGGAATGACGGTGGACGCGATGACCGCCCTGGACCTCGGCTACGCCCCGCCGTTCTCACCGGTCTGGGACCCGGTCCTGGTGGCGGCCCGCAGGACCGTGGCGGCGCTGCGGCGGGCGGGCACCGCCTGAGAGCCTGTCGGGTGGCCTCCGACCGGAAGGCGGACGTGGGCGTGGTGCGTGCGGTTCCAGGGCGCCGGGGCGGCCCGGTGGCGGAGCCGCTCGGTCATTCCGGCGACACCGGAAGCCTGCGTGCCAGGACGTGGCGGCCCGGTCAGGGGCCACCCGACAGCCCCTGAGCGGCTGTCGGGGTGCCCGGCGCCCGCCCGCGCCGCTCAGTCAGCGCGCGGTCCGCTCGTGCACGTACGCGACGAGCCGGGTCAGCGCGTCCGGGTCCATCGACGGCATCACGCCGTGGCCCAGGTTGAAGATGTGGCCCTCCAGCCCGGCGGCGGCGTCCAGCACCTCCCGGGTCTTCTCCTCCACCGTCGCGGTCGGCGCGAACAGCACCGCGGGGTCGAGGTTGCCCTGGAGCGCCTTGCCGGGGCCGACCCGGCGCGCGGCCTCGTCGAGCGGGACGCGCCAGTCGACGCCGACGACGTCCGCGCCCGCCTCGCCCATCGGGCCGAGGAGTTCACCGGTGCCGACGCCGAAGTGGATGCGCGGGACGTCGTACGGCGCGACGGCGTCGAAGACCTTCGCCGAGGCGGGCAGCACCGAACGCCGGTAGTCGGCCGGGGACAGGGCGCCCACCCAGGAGTCGAAGAGCTGCACGGCCGAGGCACCGGCCTCGATCTGCACCTTGAGGAAGGCACCGGTGATGTCGGCGAGCCGGTCGAGCAGCTCGGCCCAGAGCGCCGGATCGCCGTACATCATGGCCTTGGTGTGCTCGTGGTTGCGGGACGGGCCGCCCTCCACGAGGTAGCTCGCCAGGGTGAACGGCGCGCCCGCGAAGCCGATGAGGGGGGTGGCGCCGAGTTCGGCGATGAGCAGGCCGACGGCCTCGGTGACGTAGGAGACGTCCTCGGGCGTGAGGTCGCGCAGCCGGGCCAGGTCGGCCCGGGTGCGGAACGGCTCGGCGACGACCGGGCCGACGCCGGGCTTGATGTCGAGGTCGATCCCGATGGCCTTGAGGGGCACGACGATGTCGCTGAAGTAGATCGCGGCGTCGACCTTGTGGCGGCGCACCGGCTGCATGGTGATCTCGGCGACCAGCTCCGGCATCATGCAGGAGTCGAGCATCCCGATGCCCTCACGCACCTTCAGGTACTCCGGGAGCGAACGCCCGGCCTGGCGCATGAACCAGACCGGGGTGTGCGGCACCGGCTCGCGGCGGCACGCCTTGAGAAACGCCGACTCATGGGTGGCGGAGGTCTTCGTCTGCTGGCCCATGGGGCGATCGTTGGCACTCACACCCGGAATCTTCGCATGAAGCCGCACCCGGCCGGGCCCGCACGGGTGTCCCTCCCTGCGCGCGGCTCCGGTTCCGCCTACTCTTCCCCGCATGGCTCCGGCTCAGGAACAGTTCTCCGATCGACCCGATGGCGCTGACGGCAAGGACAGCGCGGAGGGCGGTTCCGTCCCGCCCGCGTTCCGGTCGGCGGTGGACGCGCTGCACTCGGCGCGGCTGCGCCCCGAGCTGGAGGTGGAGGCGACCCGGCCGCCCCAACGGCTCGCCCCGTACGCGTACGCGCTGGAGGCCGCGGTGGTGCAGCGCGAGGAGGATCTCGCCGACGGCCGGCTCGTGCTGCTCCACGACCCGGCCGGGCACGAGTCCTGGCACGGGACGTTCCGTCTGGTGACGCTGGTGCGCGCGGAGCTGGAGCCGGAGATGGCGTCCGATCCGCTGCTGCCGGAGGTGTGCTGGTCGTGGCTGACCGGTGCGCTGGAGGCGCGCGGGCTGCCCTACGGGGAGGCGGGCGGCACGGTGACCCGGGCGGGATCGCACTACTTCGGCGCGCTGGGCGCGCGGCGTCCGGCGACGCAGATCGAGATCCGGGCGTCGTGGACGCCGCACGAGGGCCGGGGCGGGGTGCCGGACACGGCGGCGCACCTGATGGCGTGGGGCGATCTGCTGTGCCAGATCGCCGGCCTGCCGCCGTCGGGCCCGGCCGACGCGGCGGTGGTGACGCTCCCGCAGCGGCGCGGCCCCCAGGTCCGCTGAGGCACGCACGGCCCCGGGTCCGCCGGAACGCTCGCGCCTCCCTCCCTCGCCCCTCCCTCGCCCCTCCCTCGCCTCCCCTTGCCAGTAACGCTGCGTCACATGTGACGCGGAATTACTGGCAATTTTTTCGTACAATCGATCGCACATCCGATTTGCCCGAATTGTTACGCATGAAATCGCGATCTTCCTCTAAAGGAGGACGGGTCCGCTGCCGAAGAGGTCAATGACCCTTCAAGCACGGTTCGCCCCGGCTTCATCCCCGAGCCGGCCCGTCCCGCCACTTCCCAGGAGGCCTGGTGTCCGTTCTCCTAGAGCAGCCCGCAAGCCTGGTCGCCTACCGCCCGAACAAGCCGACGGCCATGGTCGTCGTGGCCGACCCGCGCGTCCGTTCCACCGTGACCCGTCATCTGTGGGCCCTCGGAGTACGTGACGTCATCGAGGCGTCGTCCATCGCGGAGGCCCGTCCCCGCGTCGGCAACCCGCGCGACATCTGCGTTGCCGACGTCCATCTGCCCGACGGTTCCGGGCTGACCCTCTTGTCCGAGACCCGAGCCGCCGGCTGGCCGAACGGCCTCGCCCTGTCCGCCGCCGACGACATCGGCGCGGTGCGCAACGCCCTCGCGGGCGGCGTGAAGGGGTACGTCGTCACCGGCACCCGAACCAATATCGGCCACCCCACCCGCCCCGGCGCCGCCCCCATCGGCGCCCACGCCGCCCGTATGCACCGTCGTCCCCCCGGCACCCCGAGCCACCCGGGCGGCTACCGAGAGCTGTCCGGCCGCGAGGTCGAGGTCCTCCGGCTGGTCGCCGAGGGACAGTCCAACAAGGCCATCGGCGTCTCCATGGGCCTGTCCGCCCTGACCGTCAAGAGCCACCTCGCCCGGATCGCCCGCAAGCTCGGCACCGGCGACCGCGCGGGAATGGTCGCCGTCGCCCTGCGCACGGGCATCATCCACTGATCCCCCACGCCCGGCGGGTCCGCGCGACCGCACGGACCGGCTGGTTTGCATGCATCGGCGCCCGTCGACGGAACGTTCCGTCGACGGGCGCCGTACATACACGGATACCCTTGACACGTGACCGACGCCCAAGAGACCGCAGCAGACACTTCACTGCGCATCACCGGGGGCGCTCCCCCGGACGACGTCGCCCCGGCGCCGATCCCCTTGCTCGAACCTCGCGAGGGCATTCCCCCGGTGGTGGCCTCGGACGATGCCCTCGCCCGGGTGGTCGCGGCCTTCGCCGCGGGCTCCGGGCCGGTGGCCGTCGACGCCGAACGCGCCTCCGGCTACCGCTACGGCCAGCGTGCCTACCTCGTCCAACTGCGCCGCGACGGCGCGGGCAGCGCCCTGATCGACCCCGTGGGCTGCCCCGACCTGTCGGGGCTCGGCGACGTGCTGCGCGGCAGCGAGTGGATCCTGCACGCGGCCACGCAGGACCTGCCCTGCCTGCGGGAGATAGGGATGACCCCCACCGGGCTCTTCGACACCGAGCTGGCGGGACGGCTCGCCGGATTCCCGCGGGTCGGTCTCGGCGCCATGGTCGAGAGCGTGCTCGGGTACTCCCTGGAGAAGGGCCATTCCGCCGTCGACTGGTCCACCCGCCCGCTGCCCGATCCCTGGCTGCGCTACGCGGCGCTCGACGTGGAACTGCTGATCGACCTCCGCAACGCCCTGGAGGGGGAGCTCGACCGGCAGGGCAAGCTGGAGTGGGCCCGGGAGGAGTTCGAGGCGATCGCCTCGGCGCCGCCCGCTCCCCCGCGCAAGGACCCGTGGCGCCGCACCTCCGGCATGCACAAGGTCCGTCGCCGCCGCCAGATGGCGGTGGTGCGGGAGCTGTGGACCGCCCGCGACCAGGTCGCCCGGCGCCGGGACGTCTCGCCCGGCAAGGTCCTGAGCGACGCCGCGATCGTCGAGGCGGCACTCGCGCTCCCGCCGAACACGCACGCGCTCACCGCGCTGCCCGGGTTCGGGCACCGCATGGGCCGTCGGCAGCTGGAGCAGTGGCAGGCGGCCGTCGACCGGGCCAAGGCCCTGCCGGACTCGGAACTCCCCCAGCCCGGACAGGCCGTCACGGGTCCGCCGCCGCCACGCGCCTGGGCGGACAAGGACCCGGCCGCCGCGGCCCGGCTCTCGGCCGCCCGCACCGCGGTCTCGGAACTCGCCGAGCGGCTGCACATGCCGCAGGAGAACCTGATCACCCCGGACACGGTGCGCCGGGTCTGCTGGGAGCCGCCCAGGAACCCGACACCGGACGCCGTCGAGACCGCGCTCGCCGGATACGGGGCGCGGCGCTGGCAGATCGAACAAGTGGCCCCGCTCCTGTTCCGCGCGCTCGGTTCGACGGGTCGGCAGACCGCCACCGGAGGGTCGTAATCACGCCAGGTTGCACGACCGCCGCACCCGTTTCCCCGTCGCCGGACGAGCCGTTCCCTCGGCCCGTCCGGCGACGGGCGTTTTCGCCGGTCACGAGCCGTGTCCGGACGACGGCACGGCCCCCGGCGGCGCGACACGCGCGGCGCACGGGCCCGGTGGGCGCCGCCCGCGCGCCCGTTCACGCGCATGTGACCTTCGCCGCTCCGGTCACCAGGGGTGGGCAGTCTGGTTACCCGCAAGTAGCATGAGGGGACGGCGCGCCTCCGGGCGTGCCCCGCAGCAGTGCCATCCCGCACCCTGGAGGAGAGCCACCGTGCCTCGTACCATCAGGGACGTCGTCTTCGTCGACGGCGTCCGCACCCCGTTCGGCAAAGCGGGCCCGAAGGGCATCTACCACGAGACCCGCGCCGACGATCTCGTCGTGAAGGCCATCCGGGAGCTGCTGCGACGCAACCCGGCCCTGGACCCGGCCAAGATCGACGAGGTCGCCATCGCCGCCACCACCCAGATCGGCGACCAGGGGCTGACGCTGGGCCGTACCGCCGGAATCCTTGCCGGGCTGCCGCAGTCCGTCCCCGGCTACTCCATCGACCGCATGTGCGCGGGCGCCCTTACCGCCGTCACCACGACGGCCGGTTCCATCGCCTTCGGCGCGTACGACGCCGTCATCGCCGGTGGTGTCGAGCACATGGGCCGTCACCCGATGGGCGAGGGCGTCGATCCGAACCCGCGCTTCGTGTCGGAGAAGCTTGTCGACGAGTCCGCGCTGTTCATGGGCATGACCGCGGAGAACCTGCACGACCGCTACCCGCAGATCACCAAGGAGCGTGCCGACGCGTACGCGGTGCGCTCGCAGGAGAAGGCCGCCAAGGCGTACGCCGACGGCAAGATCCAGCAGGACCTGGTACCGATCTCGGTGCGCCGCACCAACGCCGAAGCGGGTGAGACGGGCTGGGGCCTGGTCACCGCCGACGAGCCGATGCGCCCGGGCACCACGCTGGAGAACCTGGCGAACCTGAAGACCCCGTTCCGCCCCCACGGCCGGGTCACCGCGGGCAACGCCGCGGGGCTCAACGACGGCGCGACGGCCTCGATCATCGCCTCCGAGGACTTCGCCCGCGAGAACGGTCTCCCGGTCAGGATGCGCCTGGTCTCCTACGCCTTCGTGGGCGTCGAGCCCGAGGTGATGGGGTACGGGCCGATCCCGGCGACCGAGAAGGCCCTCGCCAAGGCGGGCCTGTCGATCGGGGACATCGGCCTCTTCGAGATCAACGAGGCGTTCGCCGTCCAGGTCCTGGCCCTCCTTGACCACTACGGCATCGCCGACGACGACGCGCGCGTCAACCAGTACGGCGGCGCCATCGCCTACGGTCACCCGCTGGCCTCCTCCGGTGTGCGTCTGATGACGCAGCTGGCCCGCCAGTTCGAGGAGCAGCCGGAGGTCCGCTACGGCATCACCACCATGTGCGTCGGCTTCGGCATGGGCGCCACGGTCATCTGGGAGAACCCGCACCACAAGGACGCCGGAGGCAGCAAGTGAGCACCACCGCTGAGCTTTTGAAGGGTGCGGCCGAGCTGTTCCCGGACGAGGTCGTGACGTCGGCGCACGTACGCCACCTCGACCTCCCGGCCGGCGCGGGCCGTTTCGCCCTCATCACGCTGGACAACGGCCTGGACCACACCAAGCCGACCACCTTCGGACCGCAGTCGCTGGCGAACCTGAACGCCGCGATCGACCAGGTCGGGAAGGAGGCCGCCGAGGGCGCGATCGTCGGCGTCGGCATCACCGGCAAGCCGTTCATCTTCGCGGTCGGCGCCGACCTCAAGGGCGTCGAGCTGCTGAAGAACCACGCCGACGCGCTGGCCATCGGCAAGGGCGGCCACGACGTGTTCCGCCGCCTCTCCGGCCTCGCGGTCCCGACGTTCGCGTACTACAACGGCGCGGCGATGGGCGGCGGGGTCGAGGTCGGCCTGCACTGCTCGTACCGCACCGTCTCCAGGGCGCTGCCCGCGTTCTCGCTGCCCGAGGTCTTCCTCGGCCTGGTCCCGGGCTGGGGCGGCTGCGCGCTGCTCCCCAACCTGATCGGCGCCGACCGGGCGGTCTCCGTCATCATCGAGAACTCGCTGAACCAGAACCGCCAGCTCAAGGGCAAGCAGGTCTTCGAGCTCGGGATCGCGGACGCGCTCTTCGAGGGCGCGGACTTCCTGGAGCGGTCGCTGGTGTGGACCGCCGACGTGCTCAACGGCACGGTGACGGTGGAGCGCCCGGAGGTCGACCGCGGGGAGGCGTGGGACCAGGCGGTCGCCCGCGGCCGGGCCGTCGCCGACTCCAAGGTGCACGGGGCGGCCCCGGCCGCGTACCGCGCGCTGGACATCATCGCCGCGGCGAAGGACGGCGACCTGGGCGCCGGCTTCGACGCCGAGGACCAGGCCCTCGCGGACCTGATCATGGGCGGTGAGCTGCGCTCCGGGCTCTACGCCTTCAACCTGGTGCAGAAGCGCGCCAAGCGCCCGGCCGGCGCCCCGGACAAGAGCCTGGCCCGTCCGGTCACCAAGGTCGGCGTCGTGGGTGCGGGTCTGATGGCCTCGCAGCTTGCGCTGCTGTTCCTGCGCCGCCTGGAGGTGCCGGTCGTGCTGACCGACATCGACCAGGAGCGCGTGGACCGGGGCGTGGGCTACGTCCACGCCGAGATCGACAAGCTGCTCGGCAGGGGCCGGATCAACCAGGACAAGGCCAACCGCCTCAAGGCCCTGGTCACCGGCGTGCTGGACAAGGCGGACGGCTTCGGCGACGCGGACTTCATCATCGAGGCCGTGTTCGAGGAGATCGGCGTCAAGCAGCAGGTGTTCGCGGAGGTCGAGGCGGTCGCCCCGGCGCACGCGATCCTCGCCACCAACACCTCGTCCCTCTCGGTCACCGAGATGGCCTCGAAGCTCCGGCACCCGGAGCGGGTCGTCGGCTTCCACTTCTTCAACCCGGTGGCGGTCCTGCCGCTGCTGGAGATCGTCAGGGGCGAGAAGACCGACGACGCCTCGCTGGCCACGGCGTTCGGCGTGGCGAAGAAGCTGAAGAAGAGCGCGGTGCTGGTGAAGGACGCCCCGGCGTTCGTCGTCAACCGCATCCTCACCCGCTTCATGGGCGAGATCCAGAACGTCATCGACGAGGGCACCCCGGTCGGGACCGCGGAGAAGGCCATCGAGCCGCTCGGTCTGCCGATGTCCCCGCTGGTGCTGCTGGAGCTGGTGGGCCCGGCGATCGGGCTGCACGTCTCCGAGACCCTGAACCGCGCGTTCCCGGACCGGTTCACCGTCTCCGAGAACCTCGCGGCGGTCGTGGAGGCCGGCAAGCGCGGCTTCTACGTCCACGACTCCGGCAAGCCGGAACTGGACCCGGAGGTCGCCGCACTGCTGAAGCAGGGCGATGTGGTCCTGTCCGAGGAGCAGGTCCGCGACCGGGTCCTGGACGCGGTCGCCCAGGAGATCGGCCTGATGCTGGACGAGGGCGTCGTCGCCGAGGCCCAGGACATCGACCTGTGCCTGATCACCGGTGCGGGCTGGCCCTTCCACCTGGGCGGCATCACGCCGTACCTGGACCGCGAGGGGGTCTCGGAGCGGGTGAACGGAAAGAAGTTCCTGGACCGGGGCGTGGCGAGCGTGCCGGCGTAACGCGCCGGGACGCACCCCGAGAGGCCTTCACCAGAGGCACACAAGCGGAACCATGGCGGGTCGCACACAGGGCGTGTGCGGCCCGCCTTCGCATGCCCCGCAACCGGACCGCGAACGGATCATGGCCGGATCAGACCTGGATCATGGCCGAATCGGCTCGCGATCGTAGCCGAATCGGAATTTTTACTTGCAAGCTCAACCTTATTTTCTTGTTAATCTTCACCTCTGCGACACGTTTGCTTCACTTGGGCGCACAGTACGGCGGAGGCCCCACCCCACCCCCACACTCCGCCCGGCCGAGCAGCAGCGCGTGCCGCCGTCATAGGCACTGACTGCCCGGCGAGAGGCCGAGCGGGGGAGCACGAGGTAGTCGAGCGATGGGCAATCCGGAGGCCTCCACACTCGTACGCCTCTACCGGCGCCTGCTGCCGCACGCGCTGAGGCGGCGTCTGGTGAGGGTCTTCCCGGCGGACAGCCGACTGCTCCTGCAGCGGTCCCTCGCGGGGCTGGGCGGCACCTGGCGCGCCCTGCGCAAGTGGCTGAGCCTGCGCGTCGACAAGCGGCTGCGCCGGGACGCGCGCCGGGACGGCGCACTGCCCGTCTGGTCCGGGGGCAAGGTTCGCGCCGCCGAGGTCACCGAGGGCCTCACCCCCTCCGTCGCCCGGGCCACCAACCTGCTCCGCGTCTGCGAGGTCCTGGAGCGGCACGGCGTCCCGCACTTCTGCGTGCGCGGCAACTCCGTCACCCTGACCACCGTCGCGGTTCCCGCCGGCCAACGCGCCCGGGCCGAACGGGCCCTTCGGGTGAGCGCGCTCGCCGAGGGCGCGCTGCTCGCGGGCGGTGCGGCGGGAGGCCGGCCGCTCCACGCCGATCAGCGCGGCTCCTGGTCCCATTTCTCAGGCGAAACGATTCTGCGCATCTGGTGGCTGCTCACCGACCCCACCGGGCGTTGGACGCTGGGGCCGAACCACGCCTGCGCCATCGAGTTCTGGGCCGAGGAGGACGCGCTGCTGGTCGCGCCCGTGCCCAACCTCACCGCGACGGCCGTCGTCGCCGCCGAGACCCCGGTCCGGGTGCCGGTCAGCCACTTCACCGGACCGGTCAGCGGCATGCCGCACGACCTGCCGCAGGTGGGCACCCGGTCCGAATTCACGCTCTCCCTGCCGGACGAGGTCACCTTCCCGGTGGATGCCGTCTACACCTGGGTCGACGGAGCCGACCCGGAGTGGATCCGCCGCCGCGCGACCGCCCTGGGCCGCACCGACTACCACGAGCAGGCCGTCAGCGCGGCACGCTTCACCAGCCGCGACGAGCTGCGCTACTCGCTGCGCTCACTTCACCAGTTCGCCCCCTGGCTGCGCACGATCTACCTCGTCACGGACGGCCAGACACCCGCCTGGCTCGACACCTCGCATCCCGGCATCGAAGTCGTCCACCACCGCGACATCTTCACCGAGGCCGCCGCGCTGCCCACCTTCAACTCGCACGCCATCGAGAGCCAGCTGCACCACGTCCCCGGACTCTCGGACCACTTCCTGTACTTCAACGACGACGTCTTCCTGGGCCGCAGTGTGACCCCGGGCGAGTTCTTCCACGCCAACGGGCTCTCCAAGTACTTCCCCTCCAACGCGCTGGTCCCGATGACCCCGCCGTCGCCCGACGATCCGCCCTCGGAGATCGCCGCGAAGAACAACCGCGTCGTCATCGCGGGGACGTTCGACCGCGTCCTGACCCGGAAGATGAAGCACGTACCGCACTCGCTGCGCCGCGACATCCTCCAGGAGATCGAGGAACGCTACGCGACCGAGCACAAGCTGACCCAGTACTCGCGGTTCCGCAGCCCGAGCGACCTCTCGATCACCTCGTCGCTGCACCACTACTACGGACAGCAGACGAGCCGCTCGGTGGCGGGAAAGATCCGCTACACCTACCTGGACCTGGCCGCCCCCACCACCGGACGGCACCTCAACCGCCTGCTCGCCCAGCGCGATTACCACACCTTCTGCATCAACGACACGGTCGACGACCCCGATACGGCCGAGGCCCGCACGGCGATGCTGAAGACCTTCCTGGAGAACTACTTCCCCGTCCCCAGCCCCTACGAACGATCCGGCCCCGGCCTCCCCCGGTCCCCCGAGAACCCGCGGGACGAACGGCGGCCCGACCAGCACCCACGTCCCGACCTTCTCGAAATGGAACGATGACTCACGACCAGCACATGATCAGCGCAGCAGCTCCGGTGATCGGGGAGGAGGAGATCGAGGCCGCCGTGCGCGTACTGCGCAGCGGCATGGTCGTCCAGGGGCCCGAGGTCGCCGCCTTCGAGGAGGAGTTCTCGAAGATCGTCGACGGTCGGCACTGCGTCGCCGTCAACTCCGGGACCAGCGCGTTGCATCTGTCGCTGGTGGCGCTCGGCATCGGCCCCGGGGACGAGGTGATCGTCCCCTCCTTCACCTTCGCGGCGACCGCCAACGCCGTCCGCCTGGCCGGCGCGACCCCGGTCTTCGCGGACATCGAGCGCGACAGCTTCTGCCTCTCGCCGCGGGCGGCGGAGGCCGCGATCACCCCGCGCACCGCGGCGATCATGCCCGTGCACCTCTACGGGCACCCGGCCGCCATGGGCGCGTTCACCGCGCTCGCCGAACGGCACGGTCTGGCGATCGTCGAGGACGCGGCCCAGGCCCACGCCGCCTCCCTGGACGGCACCCCGGTGGGCGCGTTCGGCGCGGCCGCCTGCTTCAGCTTCTACCCGACCAAGAACATGCACAGCCTGGAGGGCGGCATGGTCACCACGGGCGACGCCTCGGTGGCCCGGACCCTGCGCCTGCTGCGCAACCAGGGAATGGAGCAGCGGTACGCCAACGAGATCGTCGGCTTCAACGTCCGCATGACCGATGTCGCCGCCGCGATCGGCCGCGTGCAGCTCCGCAGTCTGGCCGCCTGGACCCGGCAGCGCCGGGCCAACGCCGCCGTGCTCGACGCCGGTCTGCGCGGGGTCGTCACCCCGCCGGTCGCCGAGGGCGCCGGGCACGTCTACCACCAGTACACGATCCGGGTCGACGAGGAGAGCGGCGCGGACCGCGACACGGTCTCCCGCGCGTTGCGGGAGCGCGGCATCGGCAACGCCGTCTACTACCCCACACCGGTGCACCGGCTGGCTCCGTTCCGGACCGGTGAGAAGGTGCTCGGCCACACCGCCGGCGAGCTGCCCGAGACCGAACGGGCCGCGGCGCAGGCGCTGTCCGTCCCCGTCCACCCGATGCTCACCGCCGAGGAACTCGGCCGTCTGACGGCCGCCGTCAACGAGATCGTGGGGGGCCGCGCGTGAGCACGCACAAGCCGCTCCGGGCCGGGCTGATCGGCCTCGGCTCGATGGGCCGCAACCACGCCCGGGTGCTGCACGCCCTGGACGGCGTCGAACTCGTCGCCGTCGCGGACCCGGTGGCCGATCCCGGCAGCGCCCCCGCGGGGGTGCCCCTGGTGCGTTCGGTGGCCGAGCTCGCGGACGCGGGCATCGACTACGCCGTCGTCGCCTGCCCCACCGCCCTGCACGAGGAGGTCGCACTCGACCTTGCCGAACGCGGCATCCACGCGCTGATCGAGAAGCCGCTCGCGCCCTCGGTCCGGTCGGCCGAGACGATCGCCAGGGCCTTCGACAGCCGCGGCCTGGTGGCCGGCGTCGGCCACATCGAGCGCTTCAACCCGGCCCTGCGCGAACTGCGCGCCCGCCTGGATCTCGGCGAACTCGGCGACGTCCACCAGGTGGTGACGCGCCGTCAGGGTCCGTTCCCGGCCCGGATAGCCGATGTCGGCGTGGTGTACGACCTCGCCACCCACGACATCGATCTGACCGCCTGGCTCACCGGCAGCCGTTTCGAGTCCGTGAGCGCGCAGACCATCGCGCGCAGCGGGCGGCCCCACGAGGACATGGTGAGCTTCATCGGCCGTCTCTCCTCCGGAGCCATGACCAGTCACCTGGTCAACTGGCTGTCGCCGCTGAAGGAGCGGGTCACCATCGTGACGGGCGAGCGCGGATGCTTCGTGGCCGACACCCTCACCGCCGACCTGTGGTTCCACGCGAACGGCTCGCAGCCCACGGAATGGGAGGGGATCCGGCAGTTCCGGGGTGTCTTCGAGGGCGATGTGACGCGCTACGCGGTCGTGAAGCGCGAGCCCCTGCTCGTCGAGCACGAGACCTTCCGCGACGCGGTGCTCGGCAAGGAGGCCGACATCGTGACACCGGAGCAGGCCACGGACACCGTGGCGGTGGCCGAGGCCGTACTCGCGGCGGCCACGAACCGGACCGTGATCGACCTGGACCCCCGCCGGACGCCGGCCCCCGTCCGATGAGCCCGCCGGGTGCGGGCCCCACCGACCGGGCCCGCACCCACGCGGCGTCGTTCCGGCGTCCCCAGAACGCACCGATGTACTGGAGTATTCGTTGATCCACCCGATCAAGGCCCAGGTGGACCGGGGGCAGCGCCCCCTGCCCCCGGGGCTGCACGAGGTCACCGTGGGCATGCACCGCCGCCTGGCACACGTACAACCCGGCCTGACACCGCTCACGGTCCGGGGCCAGCACCTCCAGCTGGTCTCCACCGCGCTGAGCCAGGCCGGGGTGGAGCACTTCGTGGTGCCCGGGACCGAGGACACCTCGTCCGCGGTCGGCGTCCGGGACACCGAACGGAACCGGGTCGCCCAGACGCTGCGGAACCTCTTCACCCGGAGCCCGGGATACGTCCAGCGCAAGGTGCCCGTCCAGCGGACCAGCGAACTCCTGCACCTGGGCGCCCGTGAGGCGTCCTGGCAGCAGTTGGAGGCCGTCGACGTGCTGCGCGCGGTCTGGTTCCAGGCCGACCCGTCGGGCGAACTCGTCTACGGCACCGAATACGGCTGCGACATCGAGTTCTGGCGGGAGGAGGAGGGCCGGCTGCTGCCGCCGCGGATCAACCGCGGCGCGAGCTTCCTCCCCGCGCACGGGGAGATGACGCTCGTCGCGCCGCACCGCTTCTCCCGCCTCGCGCCACCGCGGGAGGAGGCCCCGCTCAAGCAGCGCCGCTGGGGCCGCAAGCCGGAACGGACCGGGCTGCCGACCCGCCAGGAGTTCGTCTGCACCGGTGCCGACGAGATCACCTTCCCCATCGACGTCGTCTACACCTGGGTGGACAGCGACGACCCGGCCTGGCAGCGGCGCCGCGCGGAGGCGTCCGGCGACGTCTTCCACGAGGAGTCGGCGAGCGCCGGGCGCTACATCAACCGTGACGAGCTGCTCTACTCGATGCGCTCGCTGCACATGTACGCCCCCTGGGTGCGGCACATCTTCCTCGTCACCGACGACCAGGTGCCGCGCTGGCTGGACGAGTCCGCCGAAGGCATCACCGTGGTCTCCCACCGGGAGATCTTCCGCGACACCGACAAGCTCCCGGTCTTCAACTCCCATGCCATCAGCGCCCAGTTGCACCGGGTACCGGGGCTGTCGGAGCACTTCATCCACTTCAACGACGACGTGTTCGTCGGGCGGCCGGTCACACCGCACGAGTTCTTCCTCCCCAACGGGGCCTCCAAGTACTACCCGGACACCGTCCGCATCCCCATGGGCCCCGTCCAGCCGGAGGACCTGCCGCACGAGGTGGCCCGCAAGAACGTCCGCGCCCTGCTGGAGGACCGGTTCGGCCGCACCATCATCGACGCGATGAAGCACACCCCGGTGCCGCTGCGGCGCAGTGTGCTGGAGGAGATGGAGCGGGAGTTCGCGGACGTGTTCCGGGCGACCGCGGCCGCGCGCTTCCGCAGCCGTACCGACATCGACGTCGGCACCTGCATGTACCCGTACTACTCCTATTTCACGGGGCGCGGCGTGCCCGACTCGATCCCGTACGCCTACCTCCACCTCTCCATGGTCCAGCTGTCCAGAAAGCTCGACAGGTTGCTCAAGCGGCGCGACGCGGCGGTCTTCTGCGTGAACGACTCCTTCACCACCGAGGACGACGTGGCCGACCAGGAGGCTCTGATCCACCCGTTCTTCGAGGCGTACTTCCCGCTCCCCAGTCCGTACGAGAAGTCCGCGGCGAAGCGATGAAGATCGAATTCCTGGTCCAGAACGCCTACGCCGCGGACGGCGCCACCCGCGCCGTGATCAATCTCGCGGACGCCCTCGCCGACACGCACGACGTCCGGATCGTCTCGGTGTTCCGCTGGCTCGACCGCCCCGCCGTCGCGCCCGCCCGCGGGGTGCGGGTGGTACCACTGCTCGACCTGCGCGAGGGGCGCCGTCCGGACAAGCGGGACGAACGGCGGCTCACCCCGTCCCGGGTCATTCCGCGCACGCAGGAGATGTCCTGGCGCTACAGCCTGCTGACGGACGACAAGGTCGAGGAGTACCTGCGGGCGAGCCAGGCACAGGTGGTGGTCGCCACCAGTCTGGAGCTGGCCGCCTACGTCTCCCGCTGGGGCAGGCCCCGGGCGCTGCGGCTGGGGCAGCTGCACCAGTTGAGCACCGCGCTCCCGGAGTCGGAGCAGAGCCGCGCGTGGGCGGGGCTCGGGCGGCTCGACGCGGTCGTGGTACCCAGCGAGGAGGAGGCGGCGGCGATCGACCGGGCGGGGCTGCCCGGGGGCATCGTGGTCCACGCCCATCCCGACTGCGTGCCCGATCCCCGGGTGCGCCCCGCCGACGAGCGGTCCCGGATCGTGATGGCGGCCGGGAAACTCGTTCCGGAGAAGCGCTTCGACCTGCTCGTCCAGGCGTTCGCCCAGGTGGCGGAGGTCCGTCCGGACTGGCAGTTGCGGATCTTCGGGACCGGGCCCGAGTACGGTCAGCTCCGGGCCCTGGTCGCCGAACTGGAGCTGTACAACCATGTGTTCCTGATGATGGAGGAACCGCGGCTGGAGGCCCGGTGGGCCGCCGCCGCCATCGCGGTGGGATCCTCGGACCGGGAGTCCTTCGGCCTCGCCCTGGCCGAGGCCATGCGCTGCGGGGTGCCCGTCGTCACCACCGCCTGCCCGGGCGGGCCGAAGGAGATCGTCCGTCACGAGGTCAACGGCCTGCTCACCCCGGTGGGCGACGCGGACGCCCTCGCCGCCGCACTGCTGCGCCTGATCGACGACGAACCGGGGCGCCTGGCCCTGGGGCGCCGGGCGCGGGAGGACGCGCGTGCCTACGGTCCCGAGGACTCGGCGGAACGGTTCGAACGGGTCATCAAGGCGGCCCGTCGCCGCCGCCGGGAGAGCCGCCCCGCCGCCGAGACCACCGTCTCCTGCGAAGTGGCGCCGAACGGGCTGATCACCCTGCGTCTGGAGGGTGTCCGGGACGGCGGCGACGGCCTCGAACTGGTCCTGCGCAGGCGGAAGGCGGCCCGCGGCGAACAACCGGTCAGGCTGCCGCTGCTGCCGGCCGGAGGACCGCTCCCCCACCGGTACGAGGCGCGGGTCCCGTCGGATCCGGGCATCCTCACGGAGGGGCGTTGGGACATCCATCTCGACATCGGTGAGGGCAGACCGGCGAAGGTCCGGCCGGGCTCGCTCGACCTGCGCGGCCTCGGACCGGTGGCCAGCAATCCCGAGTACACCGTCGTGCATCTTCCCTACGCGTCCGAGAGCGGCCATCTCGTCCTGCGCACCTGGACCCGGGAGCGTCACGCCGAGGCGACCGAGGTCTGGGTCCACGAGGGCGTCATGCACGTGCGGGGGCTGCTCCACGGCAGCGACTTCGGGTCGGCCGAGCCGCTGCTGCTGATGCGCAGGCGGGGCGTCGAGGAATCCGGCTTCTGGCTGCCCGGCGTCTCCTCGGGAGGCGCCGACTTCTCCTTCTCGCTGCCCGCGTCCGATCTGTCGGAACAGCTGGTGTCCCGGCACGAGTTGTGGGACCTGTGGGTGGGCCGACGCCACGACCCGGTGGTGGCGCGGCTGGGCCGCTTCCTGACCGACGTGGTGGACGTGAAGAGCGTCTTCGCCTACCCCACGACGGTGGTGTCCACCGACGAGGGGCGGCCGGTCATGGTGAAGCCGTACTACACGGCCGGATCCGAGCTGTCGGTCCGGGTCTCCGAGAAGGCGGAGTGACGGCGGATGGACACGACGGGAGGGCCGGGCGCGTCCGGCCGCCGGGCCCGGGCCGGCGGCCCGGACTCACAGACGGATCCAGGCCTCCAGCGCCATGCCCTGCTGGTCGGTGCGCTGCCGGGTGACGTTCAGCCGTCCGTCCCGGTCGACGGCCGCGACGACGAGTCGTCCGTCGCGGTCCGGGGCGACGGCCGGCGCGCCCGCACAGGACTGGCGGGTGTCCGCCCACCAGGCCCCGGCGGACTCCGTCTCGGTCGGGTAGGCGGTGAGGGCGACGGTGCCCGTCCCCTCCCGCTGGGCCAGCACGGTGCAGTCGTGGCCGTCGACGAGGCAGCGGCCGAGGGCCGGGGGACCGTCGCCGGAGTGGCCGCCCAGCGGGGCGGGCGCGACCTCGGGGGCGCCCTCCTCCGGCAGGCGGTGGGCGACGACTTCGCCGGACTGTTCGTCACGCCAGTAGTGGGTGACCCGGCCCTCGTAGGTCTCGGTGCCGGAGGCCGTCTGCGGCCGGGCGATGAAGACGAGGTTGGGGGCGCGGTTCAGCGAACCGCCCGGGGTCGCCTGCCGCCAGACGTAGACGCCCTTGTCGGCCGGCATGAAGAGCTCGACGCGGCCGGCCCGGGTGACGGTCACGGACAGGCCCTCGCGCACCCGCTTGCAGGGGAAGGAGGACCACTTGCCCCAGGCGCCGCCCACACCGCGGCGCCGGGTGGACACTCCTCCCGCGGCGTTGCGGACGAACACGTGGAGCACGTCGGCACCGTCGACGACGGCGACCGGTGCGCCGATGGCCGACGCCATCGCCTGATCCTTGTCGTGCGGGTTGCCGAGCGAGTGCCATCCCGTCATGGGACGGCCTGCCTGGTACTGGGTGGCGTGGACGATTTCCAGCGGCGCCTCGGAGCGGTCCGCGGTGCGCCGCAGGGCGACCACTTCGACATAGCCCGTCTCGCCCCGCGCCACGCACAGGTACGGCAGCAGCCGCTCGTCGGGGAGGAGGAGTTCGGGCGCCGTCCAGCCGTCCCGTCCCGTCGGCGATTCGGTCCAGCGGACGACGCCTCCGGCCGCGGCCGGGGCGTAGGCGGAGAGCCTGCCGTCCGACGCGGGTATCAGCCAGCCCGTGTTCGGCGGTGCCGCCGCCCGCAACTCCGGGGCCCTCAGGGCCTCGTGGGACGGTGCGGCAGAAGCCCTCCGGGAAGAAGCCGCAGCACTCCGACGTCCGATACGCAAACTCATCGCTCCCCGACCGTTCTTCACTGAATGCTCTTTCCGTGCCGAACGGCGTTGGGCGGAGCCCCCACGTGCCTCTGTTGAGAAATCGATTTGAACACAACAGCAACAACTGATGTCACAATAATACTCGACAGGGTCGATTCCTCATTGACTCCTGTCGCATCAGGCGGCTTTGAGGCATGCGTCATGCCCGGGCAGAAGCGCGGTACCCCACGGAGCGACTTCGGCACGCAAGGCACCGCCCGCCGCCCATTCCTCTCCTCCCGCACGCGCACAGGCGTGTCCCGACGGAAGAATCAGACGAGTCCATGACAGATCAGAACTTTGGCGGATCGCGCACGTCCCCGGAAACGGGCTCGGGGCGAGGTCCCCGCAAGCGCCGCCGCGGCCTCAAGATCACCCTCGGCGTCCTGCTCGTCCTGCTGCTCGCCGCCGGCGGCACCGTCTACTGGCTGTACAGCAGGCTCGACGGGAACATCACCGGCGTGAACATCGACGAGGCGCTCGGCGAGGACCGCCCCGAGAAGCTGCCGACCAGCGGCCAGAACCTGCTGGTTCTCGGCTCCGACTCGCGGGCCGGTGCCGAGAACCAGGAGCTGGGCGGCGGGGGCGCCATCAGCGGCGCCCGCTCCGACACCGCGATGGTGGTGCACATCCCCGAGGGCCGTACCAGGGCGGTCGCCGTGTCCATACCGCGCGACACCCTGGTGACCAGGCCGGAGTGCGCCAAGGCCGACGGCTCCACGGTGAAATCCGCGGACCGCGTGATGTTCAACTCGGTCTACTCCCAGGTCGGCCCGGCCTGCGTGGTCAAGACGGTGGAGAAGATGTCCGGGGTCCGGATCGACCACTACCTGGAGATCAACTTCGCCGGGTTCAAGGAGCTCGTCGACGCGATCGGCGGCGTCACCGTGGACGTCCCGCAGGACATTCACGACAAGTCCTCCGGCCTCGACCTCACCAAGGGCGAGCACCGGCTCGACGGCACCCAGTCGCTCGCCTACGTCCGCACCCGGCACGGCATCGGGGACGGCAGCGACCTCGGCCGGATCGGGCTGCAGCAGCAGTTCCTGCTGGCGCTGCTGAGCGAGGTCAAGTCGCAGGACCTGCTGAGCAGTCCGACCAACACGTACCGGATCGCCAACTCGGCGACCAAGTCCCTGACGACCGACGAGGGTCTCGCCTCGTTGACGTCGCTGTCGAAGTTCGCCCGTTCCATGCAGGGCGTCGACCCCGCGTCGATGGAGACGATCATGCTCCCGGTGGCGTACGACAAGGTCGACCCGAACCGGGTGGTCGCGGCACAGCCGCAGGCCAAGACGTTGTGGAAGGCGATCCGGGAGGACACCGCGATCCCGGAGTCCGCGAAGAAGTCCCCCGCGACGGGCGGCTGAGAGCCTGTCGGGTGACCTTCGACCGGAAAGCGGACGCGGCATGGTGCGTGCGATCCCGGCAACGCCGGAAGTGTGCGTGCCAGGACGTGGCCGCCCGGTCAGAGGTCACCCGGCAGGCTATGACGGCGCGTACGGCACCGGGCCGTGTCACGCTGACGCCATGGTGGACGAACGGACCCTGGTGATCGTCGACGCGGCCAATGTGGTCGGGTCGGTGCCCGACGGCTGGTGGCGGGACCGGCGCGGGGCGGCCGAGCGGCTGCGCGACGCGCTGGTCCCGTTCGCCGAGACCGGGCTGCCCGGCCGGGCCGGCCCCGTCGAGCTGGTGCTGGTCGTCGAGGGCGCGGCCCGGGGAGTCGCCCCGGTGCCGAGGGTGCGGGTGGACCCGGCGCCCGGCACCGGGGACGACCGGATCGTGGAACTGGTGGCCGCGGCGGCGGGCCGCGACCGCGTGGTGGTCACCGCCGACCGGGAGCTGCGGCGGCGGGCCGAGGCGTACGGGGCGCGGTGCGTGGGGCCCCGTGCGGTGCGGCCGTCACCGCCTTCGCACGACTGACGGGCCGCCGGTGCGCTGTGTGTTCCGGTGGTGCCCCGGCCGGTGCTATCGGCGTTCTGCGGGCGTGTGGAGCCGGCTGTGGGCGCGCCCGTAGACGAAGTAGATGATCACCCCGATGACCATCCAGGCGCCGAACCGCAGCCAGGTCTCCGCGGGCAGATTGAGCATCAGCCACAGCGAGGCGGCGACCGACAGGACCGGGATGAGCGGGACCCATGGGGTACGGAACGCGCGGTGCAGTTCGGGGCGGGTGCGGCGCAGCACCAGGACCCCGAGGGCGACGACGACGAACGCGAAGAGCGTGCCGATGTTCACCAGGGTCGCGAGTTCGTTGATGCTGGTGAATCCGGCGATGATCGCGATGACCACGCCGAGCAGGATGGTCGGCCGGTACGGGGTGTGGAAGCGCGGGTGCGTCACGGAGAAGAAGCGCGGCAGCAGACCGTCGCGGCTCATCGCGAAGAACACCCTCGTCTGGCCGAGCAGCAGGATCAGGCAGACCGTGGTGAGGCCGATGGCGGCGCCGAAGCTGATGAGTCCGGCGTAGACGGGGTGGCCGACGGCCTTGAACGCGTCGGCCAGCGGGGCCTCGACGGACAGGTCGGTGTAGTGCTCCATGCCGGTGACCACCAGGGACACCGCGACGTACAGCACGGTGCAGATGAGGAGCGAGGCGAGGATGCCGCGCGGCATGTCGCGCTGCGGAACCTTCGTCTCCTCGGCGGCGGTCGCCACCACGTCGAAGCCGATGAAGGCGAAGAAGACGACGGAGGCGGCCGTGAAGACGCCCATGACGCCGAAGTTCGTCGGCGCGTAACCGGACATCAGCTGGAACAGCGGCGCGGTCAGCCCGGAGCCCGTCGGCTGCGGCTGGGCCGGGGGGATGAACGGCGAGTAGTTGGCGGCCTTGACGAAGAACAGCCCCGCGATGATCACGACGAGCACCACGGCGACCTTGATGCCGACCACGATCGTGGTGACCCGGGCCGAGAGCTTCATGCCGAGCACCAGCACGACGGTCAGGACGAGCACCAGGGCGAAGGCAAGGATGTCGAAGCCGAATCCTTTCGCCACATCGGTTCCGGAGAGCACACCGGGCAGGCTCCAGCCGAAGTTGTCCAGCAGTGAACGGACGTAGCCGGACCAGCCGACCGACACCACCGCCGTACCGAGCGCGAATTCCAGCACCAGGTCCCAGCCGATGATCCAGGCGACGAGTTCACCGAGCGAGGCGTAGGCGAAGGTGTACGCGGAACCAGCGACCGGGACCGTGGAGGCGAACTCGGCGTAGCAGAGCGCGGCCAGGGCACAGACGACGCCGGCGACCACGAAGGCGAGGGCGGTGGCCGGACCGGCGGTCTCCTTCGCCACCTTTCCGGTGAGCACGAAGATGCCCGTGCCGATGACGACGCCCACCCCGAAGACGGTGAGATCCAGCGCGGAGAGGGACTTCTTGAGCGCGTGCTCCGGCTCCTCGGTGTCGCGGATGGACTGCTCGACCGTCTTGGTCCGGAACAGTCCGTCGCTGCTGGGGGGTGTGTCCTGCTGGGCGGTCACCGGCGTACCTCCACGCGCTCGTCGTGTACGCCATGATTTGGGACCGCGTCGGCGGCAACCGATCGCATACCGGGCAATTTCACGCAAATGGGCCGGTCGGACCACCCGTAGGGGGTGGCCGACCGGCCCAAGGGACCGCGTCGCGGGTCACACGGACGGAGCCGTGCCGCAGAACGGATCAGTCGCGGACGGGCTCGACCACGGAGCTGTCGTCGGCGTCCGTCCCGAAACGCCCGTCGAACTTGGCGACCAGGCCGGTGACCTGGCGGGCGATGTCCGGCGCGGTGAGCCCGATCTCGGCCATGACCTCCTTGCGGGAGGCGTGGTCGAGGAAGCGCGGCGGGATGCCGAAGTCGCGCAGCGGCACGTCCACCCCCACATCGCGCAGCGCCTGGGAGATCGCGGAGCCGACGCCGCCGGCCCTGCTGTTGTCCTCGACGGTGACGACGACCCGGTGCCGCTCGGCGAGCGGTGCCATGGCCTCGTCGACCGGCTTGACCCAGCGCGGGTCGACGACGGTCGTCGAGATGCCCTGGGCGTCGAGCAGATCGGCGATCTCCAGGCACATCGGGGCGAGCGCGCCGACGGAGACCAGCAGGACGTCCGGCCGCTCGGTGCCGGGCTCGCGCAGCACGTCCATGGAGCCGACCCGGCCGACGGCCTTGACCGCCGGGCCGACCGCGCCCTTGGAGAAGCGGACCACGGTCGGCGCGTCGTCGACGTCGACGGCCTCGCGGAGCTGGGCGCGGACCTGGTCGGCGTCGCGCGGGGCGGCGATCCGGAGCGTGGGCACGCACTGGAGGATCGACATGTCCCACATGCCGTTGTGCGAGGCGCCGTCGGTGCCGGTGATGCCCGCCCGGTCCAGGACGAAGGTGACCCCGCACCTGTGCAGCGCGACATCCATCAGGACCTGGTCGAAGGCCCGGTTGAGGAACGTGGCGTACACCGCGAAGACCGGGTGCAGTCCGCCGGTGGCGAGACCGGCCGCGGACACCGCGCCGTGCTGCTCGGCGATGCCCACGTCGTAGATCCGGTCCGGGAACGCCTCCTCGAACTTGCTCAGGCCGACCGGCTGGAGCATGGCCGCGGTGATCGCGACGATGTCCTCGCGCTCCCTGCCGAGCTTGACCATCTCCTCGCCGAAGACGGAGGTCCAGTCGAGCCCCGCGGTGGCGACCGGGAGGCCGGTGTCGGGGTGGATCTTGCCGACGGCGTGGAAGCGGTCGGCCTCGTCGAGCAGGGCGGGGGTGTAGCCGCGGCCCTTCTCCGTGAGGCAGTGCACGATGACGGGCCCGCCGAAACGCTTGGCGCGCTGGAGCGCGGACTCCAGGGCCTCCATGTCGTGACCGTCGATCGGGCCCACGTACTTCAGGCCCAGGTCCTCGAACATGCCCTGCGGGGCGATGAAGTCCTTCAGGCCCTTCTTCGCGCCGTGCAGCGTCTCGTACAGCGGCCTCCCGACGACGGGGGTGCGCTCCAGGATGTCCTTGCCGCGGGCCAGGAAGCGCTCGTAACCGTCGGTGGTGCGCAGGGTCGCGAGGTGGTTGGCGAGGCCGCCGATGGTCGGCGCGTAGGAGCGCTCGTTGTCGTTGACGACGATGACGAGCGGGCGGTCCTTGGCGGCGGCGATGTTGTTCAGCGCCTCCCAGGCCATGCCGCCGGTGAGGGCACCGTCGCCGATGACCGCGACGACGTGGTCGTCCTTGCCGAGCACCTCGTTGGCCTTGGCCAGGCCGTCCGCCCAGCCGAGGACGGTGGAGGCGTGCGAGTTCTCGATGACGTCGTGCTCGGACTCCGCGCGGGAGGGGTAGCCGGACAGGCCGCCCTTGCTCTTGAGCTTCGAGAAGTCCTGGCGGCCGGTGAGGAGCTTGTGCACATAGCTCTGGTGGCCGGTGTCGAACAGCACCTTGTCCTTCGGCGAGTCGAAGACCCGGTGCAGGGCGATGGTCAGCTCGACCACACCCAGGTTGGGGCCGAGGTGGCCGCCGGTCTTCGATACGGCGTCGACGAGGAAGGTCCGGATCTCCTCGGCGAGCTGGTCCAGCTGCTCCGGAGTGAGCCGGTCCAGGTCACGCGGTCCGGCGATGCGAGTCAGCAGATCCCACCCGCCCGCCGCCGCCCTTGCACGTCGCGCTTCGCGCGGCTGTGTCACCGTGCCTCCTTGCGTGTTGAGCTGGGTCGAGCATGCCGATCCAGTGAGTCTAGTGTTCCGTCCGTGCGAGGGGTCATCCGGCGGGGCGTTCGGGACCCACTCGGGACGTGATCGGGGTCTCGCGCGCACGTGAGACGGGGTACGGACGTGCCGGTACGTGACCGAGGTCTCCCGCGCACGTGTGACGCGGGACACGGACAAACACACCGACGCGGGGCCCGGGGCGGGGCCCGGCGGGGGGGGGGGGGGGGGCCCCCCCCCGGGGGCCGCCCCCCCCCCCCCCGCCCCCGGGGGGGCGGGGCGCCCCCCCCCCCGCCCCCCCCC
>NZ_JBIBYN010000005.1:174266-350005 GCF_043083325.1 Streptomyces sp. NPDC014734
GGGGGGTGGGGTCTGGGGCGCGGCGGCGCCCGGCCTGGGGGTGGGCGGCCACGTCTACCCCCCGGGCGGGGGGGGGGGGGGCGGGGCGGGGGGGGGGGGCGGCCCCGGGCCCCGCGTCGGGTGCCTACGCGCGGCCCGCGGTCCGCTGGGTGCGACGGGAGACCGAGTCGATGACCACCGCGGCCAGCAGCACCGCGCCGGTGATCATGTACTGGATGGCGTTGGCCATGCCGATCATGTTCAGGCCCTGCTGGATCGACTGGATCACGATCATGCCGAGCAGCGCGGACCAGACCTTGCCCCGTCCTCCGAAGAGGCTGGTCCCACCGATGACGGCGGCCGCGATGACCAGCATCAGGGTGTTGCCACCGCCGACACTCTTGGTGGCGCCGCCGGAGAGGCTGGCGATGAACAGGCCGCCGAAGGCGCCCAGCGTGCCGGACACGGCGAAGACGGCGATCCTGACCCTGCCGACATCGATCCCGGCGCGCCGGGCGGCCTCCGGGTTGCCGCCGACCGCGAAGACCCGGCGCCCGAAGGCCGTGCGCCGGGCGACGAAGTCCGCGACGACCAGCACGGCGAGGAACAGCACGAGGGCGAGCGGGAGTCCGCGGGCGCCCGCGGGCTCGTTCAGGACGTACGCGACGACGAAGCAGGCGACCGCGACGACCGCGGTGCGCAGCACGACCTCGCCGGTGGGCCGGGCGGGCAGGCCCGCCGCCCGGCGGCGCCGGGTGTCCACCAGGAGCGAGGCGGCGTACGCGAGGACCGCGACCAGGGCGAGTCCGTAGGCGGCGGCCTTGTCCTCGAAGAAGTAGTTGGTGAGGTTCTCGACGGCACTGCCGGACGGTGTGTTGATCGAGCCCTCCCCACCCATCATCCAGTCCTGGAGGCCGCTCCAGCCGAGGAATCCGGCCAGGGTGACGACGAAGGCCGGTACCCCGATCCTGGCGAAGAAGAAGCCGTGCACCACGCCCAGCACCGTGCCGGAGAGCACGGCGACGAGGATCGCGAGCCATTCGTTCCAGCCGTGATTGACCTGGAGAACCGCCCAGACGGCGGCGCCGACCCCGGCGACGGAGCCGACCGAGAGGTCGATCTCTCCGAGCAGCAGGACGAACACGATGCCGACCGCCATGATGCCGAGGCCGGAGCTGTAGACGGCGATGTTGGCGACGGAGCCGGCGGAGAGGAAGTTGTCGTTCTGGAACTGGAAGACGATCGCGATGACGATCAGGCCGACGAGGACCGGCAGCGAGCCGAGGTCGCCGCCGCGGACCTTGCGGCCGAACTCCGTCCAGTAGCCCTTGAGGCCCTCCTCGCGGACCAGCAGGCGCGGGTCGACGGCGGCGACGGGCGCCGCCCGCTGCCCGGGGGCGTCCGGCGTCCGCGGCGTCCCGCCGGTGCCGGGGGCCGTGGAGGCCTCGGGCCCGCCGGAGGTTCCGGGGGTGCCGGAGGACTCGGGGGTGCCGGAGGGCTCGGGGGACTTGGCGAGGTCGCTCACTTCGCGTCCTCCTTCGTGGCCACGCGTGCCTGACGGCGCGTGACGGCGTTGTCGGTGGCGCCGGTGATGGCGGCGATGATCTCTTCGTTGGTGGTGCCCGCCACGTCGAAGGAGCCGTTGTTGCGGCCGAGGCGGAGCACCGCGACCCGGTCCGCGACGGCGCGCACGTCGGCCATGTTGTGACTGATGAGGATCACACCGTGGCCCCGCTCGCGGAGTCGCTCGACCAGGTCGAGCACCTGGGCCGTCTGCTCGACGCCGAGTGCCGCGGTCGGCTCGTCCAGAATGACGATCTTGGGGTCGCCGATCAACGCGCGTGCGATGGCGACGACTTGGCGCTGTCCACCGGAGAGCGAGGCGACGGGAATGCGCACGCTCGGGATCCGGATGGAGAGGGTGTCCAGCAGCTCCTTGGCGCGCTTCTCCATCGCGATCTCGTCGAGGACGGACGCGGTGCGCAGTTCGCTGCCGAGGAAGAGGTTGGCGACGACATCGAGGTTGTCGCAGAGCGCCAGGTCCTGGTAGACGGTGGCGACTCCGAGTGCCTGGGCGTCGTTCGGCCGGTTGACGCGGACCGGCTCGCCCTCCCACTCGATGACGCCCTCGTCGATCGGGTGGACGCCCGAAATGGTCTTGACGAGGGTCGACTTGCCGGCGCCGTTGTCGCCGACCAGGGCGACGACCTCGCCGGAACGAATCTCCAGGTCCACGTCCGTGAGCGCCTGGACGGCGCCGAACCGCTTGGAGATTCCGCGCAACGCCAGCACGGGCGTAGCGGACACGTGAATCATCTCCTTCACCGCCTGACCGGCGGGGATGGTGGTGCCGAGCACGGGGGGTGTGCGAGGGAAGTCCGGCGCCCGCCCCCGCTTGCGGGGCGTGGAACGGGGCGGGCGCCGAACTGGCTGAGAGCCTGCCGGGCGGCCTTCGACCGGAAAGCGGACAGGGCATGGTGCGTGCGATTCCAAGGCGTCGGGATGGCCCAGTGGTGCAGCTGCCCGGTCGCTCCGGCAACGCCGGAAGCGTGCGTGCCAGGACGTGGCCGCCCGGCCGGAGGCCGCCCGACAGGCTCTGGGGCCCGCGGACGCGGCCTCCGTCCGAGCGGGGCCGGCCGGGTCGATCGGGCCGTGGGCCTACTTGATGCCGGCCGCCTCGCAGGCCGCCTTGTACTCGGGCGTGCAGATCTCCGCCGCCTTGTAGACCTTGTCGGCGATGATCGTGCTCGCCACGTTCTCCTTGGTCACGACCTGCGCGTCGTACAGCCGGGCCGGGATGCCCTTGAACTCGCCGGAGAGGCTGTCGACCTGAGTGGGCGTCAGTTCATCGAACTTCTCGCCCTTGAGGAGCTTGACGGCGATCTCCGCGGCGGTCTCCGCCTGCGGCTTGACCTGCTTGTAGATCGTGAAGGCCTGGTCGCCCTTGAGGATGCGCTGGAGACCGGCGAGCTCGGAGTCCTGGCCGCCGACCGGGACCTTGATGCCCCGCGTGTTCAGGGCCGTGATGATGCCGCCGGCCATGCCGTCGTTGGCGGAGTAGACGCCCCGGAAGCCGTCCTTGCCCAGCGCGTCGATGGCCGCGCCCATCTTCTTGTTGGCCTCGTCCGCCGACCAGTCCGGGATGTCCTGCTCGTAGACGACCTTCTTGACCTGGGTGTCCAGGACGCTGTGCGCGCCCTTCTTGAAGAACGGGGCGTTCGGGTCGGTCGGCGAACCGTTGATCATGACAACGTTGCTCTGCTTGGCCTCGGAACCCAGCGCCTTGACCAGGGCCTCGCCCTGGAGGCGGCCGATCTTCTCGTTGTCGTACGACACGTACGCCGAGATCGGGCCCTCGGCGAGGCGGTCGTACGCCACGACCTTGACGCCCTTCTTCTCCGCCTGCTGCACCCACGACTTGGTGGCCTTGTAGTCGACGGAGTCCAGGATGATGACCTTCACGCCCTGGGTGACGAGCGCGTCGAACTGCTTCTTCTGGGTGTCGCTCTGCTGCGCGGCGTTGCTGTACATGACCTTGCAGTCGCCGCACAGCTCGGTGACCTTCGCCTCGATCATGGGACGGTCGAACGTCTCGTAGCGAGTGGTCTTGTTCTCCGGCAGCAGCAGCCCGATGGACTTGCCGTCACCGCCGTCGGCCTTGTCGTCGTCGCCACCCGCCTTGCCACAGGCGGCGAGGGAGACGGCCATGGAGACTGCGGCCGTTCCAATGACGATGCGACGCGTCGTTGCGTTCATGCGGGTTGCCTCCCTGACGAGGCCGCGACGTCGCGGCCGAGGTGGCTGGAAGTCAACTCGGCCTCGACGTCAGCGTCAAGGAGTAAATCCTTAACGAGATGACAACGGTGCCATTCCTTCTCTAAGTGAAGACGAAGCCGTCACCGGGTCCTTCAGCGGCGCGCTGCTTTCCAAAAGGGTGGAATCCCCCATCTCGCTGAGCACCAGGGCCAGTGCGCCCAGCACTTCGGCCCGGCCGCCGAGCGCACCGGGCAGCACCGAGAGCTGCCTTGCCGCGCTCGGAATGGCGTAGCGGGACACCGAGTCGCGGATCGGGGAGAGCACCAGCTCGCCCGCCTCGGCGAGCGCGCCGCCGAGCACCACCCGGCTGGGGTTGAGCAGATTGCAGAGGTTGGCAACCCCGCTGCCGATGTGCCGTCCGACGTCCCCGATCACCCGGCGGCAGCCCGGATCGCCCTCGCGGGCCAGCTGGACCATCCGCTCCATGGTGAGGTCGGGTCCGTGGCTGGGGCGCAGCAGCGGCAGTACGTACCGCGCGGCCGTGAAGGTCTCCAGGCAGCCCCGGTTGCCGCAGCGGCACACCGGACCCGATTCGTCGAGCGTGATGTGCCCGATCTCGCCGGCCGTGCCGCCCGGGCCGCGGTAGATGCGGCCGTCGATCACCAGACCGGCGCCGACCCCGCTGGCGACCTTGATGTAGGCGAGGTCCTTGACGCCGCGCCCGCTCCCCCACACCAGTTCGCCGAGTGCCCCGAGGTTGGCGTCGTTGTCGACGTGCACCGGCACACCGAGCCGGTTCGCCAGTTCCTCGCCGGGATTGATGCCCGTCCAGCCCGGCAGTATCGACGTGGAGCCCAGCGTGCCGGACTCGACGTCGATCGGGCCGGGGACGCCGAGCCCCACCCCGATCACCTTGTCCGGCCCGATCCCGGTCGCCGCGATCAGCCGCTCGACCAGCCGCTGGGCCCGTCCGAACCCCTCCTCCGAGGAGGCGTCGACGTCCAGCGGCTCGGCCTCCTCGGCGAGCACCTGGTGGGCGAGGTTGCCGACCGCCACCCGCAGGTGCGCGTGGCCGAAGTCGACACCGATCACGATGCCCGCGTCACCGCTGAGCGAGACGCTGCGGGCCCGTCGGCCGCCTGCCGAGGTGGGGGTCACCTCGACCGTGCCGCTCTCCTTCAGTTCGCGAACGATATTGGAGACGGTGGCAGCCGAGAGGCCGGTGCTCCGCGCGATCTCCGCCTGGGTGAGTGAGCCGGCCATGCGTACCGCGCGCACGACCCGCTCAAGGTTGGCGCGATGCAGAGATGTCTGCGACCCCGGAGTCTCCATCGACTCTCTCACTCCTACCGTTTTCTCCAACATGTGAACTCCAAGCTGACCTTTTTGGGGCACTCCCCGTCAAGACCTTGAGCATCCGCGGCCTCGGATGAGCGCGGTCCCCGGGCCGTGGAGGTCCCCCGCACACGCGAACCGCCCGCCGGCGGGTGCCGGCGGGCGGTTTGCGGACGGTGCGGGGCGGCTACTTCACCGCGCCCGCGGTGAGTCCCGCCACCACCTGGCGCTGGAAGACGATGTAGGCGCCGAGCACCGGCAGCATCGCCATCACCAGTCCGGCGAACAGGCCGGACCAGTCGCCCTTGTATCCCTGGCTGTTGGCCAGTTCGACGAGGCCCTGGGAGAGCACTCGTTGGTTCGGGTCGCTGTTCAGCACCGTCGGCAGCATGTACTGGTTCCACTGCCCGAGGAAGTTGAAGATGCCGACGCTGATCAGGCCGGGCTTGGCCATCGGCAGCATGACCTGGAAGAACGTCCTGGTGTGCGAGGCCCCGTCGAGCATCGCCGCCTCCGCCACCGAGGTCGGCAGCGTCCGGAAGAAGGAGGTGAGGAAGAAGACGGTGAACGGCAGTGAGTACGCGATGTAGACCAGGATCAGCCCGTGGCGTGTGTTCAGCAGGGCCATGTTGTTCATGACGAAGAACAGCGGCACCAGCGCCAGGATGACCGGGAAGCTCATCCCGCCGATGAACAGGAAGTAGACGAAGCGGTTGCCGGGGAAGTCGAACCGGGCCAGGACGTACGCCGCCATCGATCCGAGCAGCAGGGTGCCGACGAGGGAGCAGCCCACCACCACGACGGTGTTGAAGAAGTAGTCGCTCATGTGCGCCTGGCTCCAGGCGCGCGACCAGTTCTCGAAGTGCAGCGTGTCGGGGAGCTTCCACGGCGTCGACAGGATCGAGTCGTCCGTCTTGAACGACGACATCACCGCCCAGAGCAGCGGCATGATGACCAGGATCGCCCAGATGATCAGCACGCCGTGCGAGAAGACGTTGAGGACGTGGCCCTCGCTGCTCTTCGTCCTGGCCGCGGGCACGTTCACCTCGGTCACGGGCGCCGGGCGCTCCGCCGGGGCCGCGGGAGGGGTGTCAGTGGTCTTCACGCGTACTCACCTCGTACTGTCGAGCCGGACACGGAGGCCGACCTGTGCTGCTGTGCGGGGGTTCCCATCGGTCGCGGCATCAGAACTCCAGCCGCTCGCGCCGGCCCAGCCGCATCACGATGGCAGCGAAGGCCATGGTGACGACGAGGAGTCCGACACCGATCGTCGTCGCGTATCCGGCCTGCCCGTCGCGGAAGGCCGTGTGGTACACGTACAGCGGCAGGACCGTTGTCGAGTAGTCGGGACCACCGGGGCCGACGGTCATGACCTGTACGGCGGTGAACGTCTCCACTCCGAGGGCCAGGATTCCCATGTAGACCCAGCCGGACTGGACCGTGTCCCAGAGCAGCGGGAGCGTGATCCTGAAGAACGTGGTGAAGCGGTTGGCGCCGTCGAGGAGCGCCGCCTCGTAGAAGTCCTTCGGAATGGACGCCATGCCGGCGGAGAAGAGGACGACGAAGAACCCGACCGTCGACCAGATCAGCACCGTCATGACGCAAATGAGCGCCAGATTGGGGTCTCCGAGCCATTCCGGTTTGAGCGAACCCAGGCCGATGCTGTCCAGCGTCGAGTTGATCATGCCGTCCCGCGGATTGAACGCGAACTGGAACAGCAGGGCGACGATGACGATCGAGAGCACCTGGGGGAAGAAGTAGGCGATCTTGTAGAAGCTCGACCCACGCACGCCGGAGACCGTGGCGTTCTTGCGCCGCCGGCCCCCGACGTTGAGCATGAAGGCGAAGAAGAGCGCCAGGCCCAGCGTCACCAACGGCAGCAGCAGCACGAGCAACACGCTGTGCTGCAAGGACTTCCAGAAGATGTCGTCCTTGAACATCCGCGTGTAGTTGTCGAACCCGACCATCGCGAAGTCGGAGCTCAGACCGGTCCAGTCCGTGAACGAGTAGTAGATGGACTGGACGAACGGCCAGATCACAAAGACCGCGTACAGCGCGAGTGGGATTGCCAGGAACCCCACGATGAAACGGTACTTGCCATGCTGCATCGTTTACCGACCCCGATCTTTCCGCGGGTGCCGCCGCTGGTGACGGTTGCTCACTGGTGCTTGTAGTGCGTGATGGACTGATCCTTGGCGGCCGCGTCGGCGAACGCCTGGATCTTCTTGAGGGCTTCCGCCGGGGTCGCGCGACCGGCCATCATCTCGCCGATGCCGGCCACACCGATCTGCTCCTTCTGGAGCTTCACGTACCAGTCCTGCATGCGCGGGTTCACCACGTTGTCGCCGGCCTTCTTCAGCACGTCGACACCCGACTGCAGAGCGGTCGACAGGGTCAGCCCGTCCGTGCCGCCGTTGAACGCGCTGAGCGACTTGACCTGCGTGGTGAAGTTCTTCGAGGACTCCTCGGAGAGCATGATGCGCAGCTGTTCCATGGCGCCCTCGGCGTTCTTCGCCTTGGCCGGAACGATGAAGGGCTCACCACCGGAGGCCCAGATGGTGCCGAACGGCATCTTGTCGGAGGAGTCCAGACCGGACGGCGGGGCGACCATCATCTTGAAGTCGGCGGGCGTGGTCGGCGCCGCCTCGTTCTCCACCCAGGAACCGTTGGGAATGAAGAGCGCCTTGCCCTTGGTCCACTCGGTCTGCGACTGGATGTGGGTCAGGCCCGGGGTGCCCTGAAGGATGTACCCCTTCTTGTACAGCTCGTAGTACGCCTCGAACGCCGCCTTGACCGCGGGGTCCATCCAGGCGTTCGGCTCCAGGTTGTCGATCTTGTCGAGAACCTCCCGGCCACCGATCTTGGCGATGAACGGGTAGAGCGAGAACGGCAGGTAGTAGGGGTACTTGCCCGGGTAGGTCCAACCCGCGATGCCCTGCTTCTTCGCCTTCTTGCAGAGTTCGAGCATCTCGTCCCAGGTTTCGGGATACTTCGCGTCGAGCTTGTCGAGCGCGGTCTGCGAGTACCAGACGCCGTACACCGTGTACGCGTAGTACATGATCCAGACCGGGTCGCCGTCGAACTGGCCCATCTCCAGCACACCGGGGCGCAGCGTGTCGCGGACCTTCTTGTTCGGGTCGTCGACGGACGGGGCGTCCATCAGCGGCGTCAGGTCCAGCAACTGCTTCTTGCCGACCAGGACACCCATGTCCATCTGCTCGGCGCCCGAGTTGTCGATCAGGTCCGGCGGGGTGCCGCCGTTGAACCGCGGCTGGAGCTGCGTCGCGATCTTCTGGGTCGCGACGTGCTTGACCTTCGGGGCCTTCGGGAAGGCCGCGTTGTACTTCTTCTCCGCGTCGATCGCGTACTTGTCGCCGAAGCCGCCGTTGAAGATGACGACTTCGAGCGGGGCCGTCTCGTTCACGCCGAGCGGGTTGGTCTTGGTGACCTTGCCCTTCTCGACCTTCTTGTCGCTGCTGCTGTCGCCGCTCGCGCACGACGAGAGGAAGCCCATCGCCGGAACGCTGAGCAGACCGAGTGCGGCAGATCGCTTGATCACATCGCGACGGCCGAGGCCCTCATTCTTGTGAGCGGAGGTGGATCCCATGCTCAAGTCCTCGCCTTCTCCAGGACTCAGGCGGTGTGTACCGGTCGCCCGTCGAAATTCGCCTCAGGCGAAGGGCCCCGCCACCGCGGTCAGTTGCGCTTGGGTGGTGCTGATTTTCAGGCTAGCCATGTGCGACGGGGGTACGGAGAGTCCGGCCGGGGACGCACGTGTGTGCCCTCCGGGCCCTGCTCCCCGATTCCCCCTTCGCCCGCGTCGCCGGAACGGGCTGCGCGGGTGCGCACAGGTATAGTCCACTCGCGGTCAACTGAGCAAGATCGAATGCAAGGTTGAACAGCAGTCTTTCCCGAGTTGAGACCTCGCGGACACCTCGCCCCGTTTACACCGCCACCGGGACGGGCAGTTCCGCATATCGGCCGAATCCGTCGGCACCCCCTCCCAACCTCCTTGACACATGGGGAACTTGGCTTCCTACTGGACCGTGCGCACCACCATGACAACGTTGTCCAGGTGTACTTCTTCGGGAGGAACGGCCCGGCATGCATCCACGACATGGCTCTCGCACGAGACACCGCCGCACGGTCGCGCTGATCGCGGCTTCACTGGCTCTGGTCATGACCGCCCCCGCCGCAGCCGCCGCGCAGTCGGACGGCACGGCACCGGGCCGAAGGGCCTCGCCGGAAGGGACCTTCGGTTCATCCTTCGAAGCGAACGAAAGGCAGCCGGACTGGCGCAACACCGTCGATGAGGGTCCTGACGGAAAGAAGCGGTCATCGGGTGTCGACGGCGGGTTCTCCGCAGGAATACCGGGCAATGTCACCGACAGGGTGACCGACGTCCGCGCCAGTGCCGAGAACACCGGCGGCGGGGAGGTGAAGGAGAATCTGACCGACGGGGAGCCCGCCACCAAGTGGCTGTCCTTCGAGCCGACCGCCTGGCTGGAGTTCGACCTCGCCGAGCCCGTCGACGTCGTGACCTACGCGCTGACCTCGGCCGACGATCACGACGAGCGCGACCCGAAGGAGTGGACCCTCCAGGGCTCCGCCGACGGCAAGGACTGGAAGGAGCTCGACTCCCGTACCGGTCAGACCTTCGCCGAACGGTTCCGGACCAACTCGTACGACATCGCCTCCCACGCCGCCTACCGGCACTACCGGTTGAACATCACGGGCAACAACGGTGCCGCGGACGCGACCCAGTTGGCCGACGTCCAGTTCTCCGACGGCGACACCACACGCCCCGTCCCGGACTCGATGCGCAGCCAGGTCGACCGCGGCCCGTCCGGCTCCCCCACCGCCAGGGCGGGCGCGGGCTTCACCGGGCGAAGGGCCCTGCGGTACGCGGGCACGCACAGGACGAAGGGCCGGGCCTACTCGTACAACAAGGTCTTCGACGTGAACACCGCCGTCACCCGCGACACCGTGCTCTCCTACCTGGTCTACCCGCAGATGACGGAGACGGACCTCTCCTACCCGGCGACGCACGTCTCGGTGGACCTGGCGTTCACGGACGGCACGTACCTGAGCGAGTTGCGGGCCGCCGACAGCAACGGGGGCCCGCTGACCCCGCAGGGCCAGGCCGCCGCCAAACGGCTGTACGTCAACCAGTGGAACAAGGTCACCTCGGCGATCGGCGCCGTCGCGGCGGGCCGGACCGTCGCCCGCGTCCTGGTGGCGTACGACTCCCCCGCGGGACCGGCGAAGTTCCAGGGCTGGATCGACGACATCACGCTCGCGCCGCGAAAGCCCGAGAAGCGCCGCGCGCACCTGTCCGACTACGCGTCGACGGTCCGCGGCACCAACTCCGGCGGCGGCTTCTCGCGCGGCAACGACATACCCGCCACCGCGGTCCCGAACGGCTTCAACTTCTGGACACCGGTCACCAACGCCGGTTCGACAAGCTGGCTCTACGACTACGCGCGCGGCAACAACGACGACAACCTCCCCACGCTCCAGGCGTTCGCCGCCAGCCACGAACCGAGCCCCTGGATGGGCGACCGGCAGACCTTCCAGCTGATGCCGTCGGCGGCCCCCGGCACCCCCGACGCCTCCCGCACCGCCCGCGCGCTGCCGTTCCACCACGAGAACGAGACGGCGAGGCCGCACTACTACGGGGTGACGTTCGACAACGGCCTGAAGGCCGAGATGACGCCGTCCGACCACGCGGCCAGGATGCGGTTCACCTTCCCCGGTGACGACGCGGGCGTCGTCCTCGACAACGTCACCGCCGACGGCGGACTCACCCTCGACCCCGGCACCCGCTCCTTCTCCGGCTTCTCGGACGTGCGCAGCGGCGGCTCGACCGGCGCCACCCGGCTGTTCGTCTACGGCGTCTTCGACGCGCCGGTCACCGCGAGCGGCAAACTCACCGGCGGCGGTGGCGGCGACGTCACGGGATACCTCCGCTTCGACGCGGGCGCGGACCGCACCGTCGGGCTGCGCTTGGCGACCTCCCTGATCGGCCTCGACCAGGCCAAGCGGAACCTGGCGGCCGAGATCCCCGCTTCCCGCTCCTTCCAGCAGGTCGAGAAGGGTGCGCAGCGGGCCTGGGACGATCTCCTGGGCAAGGTGGAGGTCGAGGGCGCCACGACCGACCAGCTGACCACGCTCTACTCCAGCCTGTACCGGCTGTACCTGTACCCGAACTCGGGCTTCGAGCGGGTCGACGGCAAGGACCGGTACGCCAGCGCGTTCTCCGGCCCGACCGGCCCCGACACCCCGACCCGCACGGGCGCGAAGATCGTCGACGGCCGGGTGTACGTCAACAACGGCTTCTGGGACACCTACCGCACCACCTGGCCCGCGTACTCCCTCCTGACGCCGGGCAGGGCGGGCGAGATGGTGGACGGCTTCGTCCAGCAGTACAAGGACGGCGGCTGGATCTCCCGCTGGTCGTCCCCCGGCTACGCCGACCTGATGACCGGCACCTCCTCGGACATCGCCTTCGCCGACGCCTACGTCAAGGGTGTGGAGTTCGACGCCGAGGCGGCGTACGAGGCGGCCCTGAAGAACGCCACCGCGGTCCCGCCGTCCCCGGGCGTCGGGCGCAAGGGCATGGCGACGTCCCCGTTCACCGGCTACGCGAACACCGACACGCACGAGGGCCTGTCCTGGTCCCTGGAGGGTTACCACAACGACTACGGCATCGCCCGGATGGGCCGGGCTCTCTACGACAAGACGCACAAGCGACGGTACGAGGAGGAGTCCGACTACTTCCTCGACCGTGCCCGCGACTACGTCGAACTCTTCGACGACCGGGTGGGCTTCTTCCAGGGCCGGGACGCCTCGGGCGACTGGCGGCTGTCGGCGGACGCGTACGACCCGCGTGTCTGGGGCTACGACTACACGGAGACCAACGGCTGGGGCTACGCCTTCACGGCCCCGCAGGACAGCCGGGGGCTGGCGAACCTGTACGGCGGGCGGGCCGGCCTGGCGAAGAAGCTCGACACCTACTTCTCCACCCCGGAGACGGCGGGTCCGGAGTTCGTGGGCTCCTACGGCGGCGTCATCCACGAGATGACGGAGGCGCGCGACGTACGGATGGGGCAGTACGGCCACAGCAACCAGGTCGCCCATCATGTCGCCTACATGTACGACGCGGCCTCGCAGCCCTGGAAGACGCAGGAGAAGGTCCGCGAGGTGCTGGGCCGCCTCTACACGGGCAGCGAGATCGGCCAGGGCTACCACGGTGACGAGGACAACGGGGAGCAGTCGGCCTGGTACCTCTTCTCCGCGCTCGGCTTCTACCCGCTCGTCATGGGCAGCGGCGAGTACGCCGTCGGCTCGCCGCTCTTCACCAGGGCCACGGTCCACCTGGAGAACGGCCGCGACCTCGTCGTCCGCGCGCCGGGGAACAGCGCGAAGAACATCTACGTGCAGGGCCTGAGGGTCGACGGCAGGAAGTGGAACTCGACCTCGCTGCCGCACGACCTGCTGGCCCGGGGCGGTGTGCTGGACTTCGACATGGGCGCCGCACCGTCGTCGTGGGGCACCGGCAAGGACGCGGCACCGCCGTCGATCACCACGGACGACGAGGTGCCGACGCCGAGGAAGGACGCGGTGAAGGGCGCGGGCGCCCTGTCCGACGACACCTCGGCCACGACGGCCCCGGTCGGCCCGGCCGCCCCCGTCGAACTTCCGGTGCCGTCGGCGACCGAGGCGGTCCAGTACACCCTGACGTCGTCGTCGGCGGGCCGGGCCCCGACCGGCTGGGTCCTCCAGGGCTCGACGGACGGCACGACATGGCAGGAGCTCGACCGGCGGTCGGGGGAGACATTCGCCTGGGACCGGCAGACGCGGGCGTTCTCGGTCGGCGCACCGGGCGCGTACGCGCGTTACCGCCTGGTGTTCACCGGCGAAGGCACCCTCGCGGAGGTGGAATTGCTCTCCTGAACCCCGGTCCCGGTCTCCCGGTCCGCGCTCCCGCGGCGACGCGCCGCCTGCGGCCGGTGCCCGGACAGAACCGGTGTCCGGAAGCGGCCGGTGCTCCCTCCTCCGGGGCACCGGCCGTCCGCGCGCCGGGAGGCGACCGGACGAGGAGGCGATCCGGGTCACCTGAACCGGCGAACGGGAGCACACCGGGCCGTCCGGACCGGCTCAGTCCCGCTCCGGGCTCCTGTGGTTCCCCTCCCCGTCCGGGACGATCCGACGGAGCAGGCTCTCGGGAAGGGCCACGTTCCACGCCGTGATCACCGGCCGGCCGTGCTCGGTGCCGAGCCGTGAGACGGCCCCGGTGGCGAGCTGGAACAACGTCCCCTCGGCCGGGGTCAGTCCGAGGTAGCGGGCGGTGAGCACCCGCAGGAAGTGCGAGTGGGCGACGAGTGCGACGTCCCGGTCCGTGTCCCGGCGGGCGGCCTCGGCGGCCTCGGCCAGCACCCGGTCGGCGCGGGCACCGACCTCGCCGGGGGTTTCGCCGGGGTGCGTCCCGGAGCCGGGAGTCACCCCGTCGGTCCACAGGTTCCAGTCGGGCCGGGTGCGGTGGATCTCGTCGGTCGTCACGCCCTCGTAGCCGCCGTAGTCCCATTCGCGCAGCTCGGGGGTGACGCGGGGGGCGGTGAGCCCGGCGAGTTCGGCGGTGCGCCGGGCGCGTACCGAGGGGCTGACCAGGGTGAGTGCGATCCGCCGGTCGGCGAGCAGGGGTGCCAGCGCACGGGCCTGGAGTTCGCCGAGGGCGGTCAGGGGCAGATCGGTGTAGCTGGTGTGCCGTCCGGACCGCGACCACTCGGTCTCACCGTGCCGGATCAGGATCAACTCGCCCATGGGTGCGTTCCGTCCCCTGCCTCTTCTTGTCTGTTCTGTCTGTTCTGTCTTCTCCGAACCACTGCCGATGCCGGGGCCCGCGTGTCGCGGCCGGGGCACCGTGCCGTGGAGGGGAACCTGCGGGCCCACCATCGCATTCCTCACCGGGTCGGCGGTGGGCCCGCCCACGGGTGTCGCGGTGCAACCGCGTTCCGAGGACGCGCGGAACACGAAGGGGCCGCACCCCGGTGTACCGGGATGCGGCCCCTTCGGCTGTCCGCCGCCTACTTGCGGATCAGGCTGCGGAGCACGTACTGCATGATGCCGCCGTTGCGGTAGTAGTCCGCCTCACCGGGAGTGTCGATGCGGACGACCGCGTCGAACTCCACACCGGTGTCGGTGGTGACCTTGACCGTGCGCGGCGTGGTGCCGTTGTTCAGCTCGGTCACGCCGGAGAAGGAGAAGGTCTCCTGGCCGGTCAGGCCGAGGGACTCGGCGGTCGCGCCCTCCGGGAACTGGAGCGGGAGGACGCCCATGCCGATGAGGTTCGAGCGGTGGATGCGCTCGTACGACTCGGCGATGACGGCCTTGACGCCGAGGAGCGCGGTGCCCTTGGCCGCCCAGTCGCGGGACGAGCCGGAACCGTACTCCTTGCCCGCCAGGACGACCAGCGGGATGCCGGCGGCCTGGTAGTTCTGCGAGGCGTCGTAGATGAAGGAGACCGGACCGTCCGCCTGGGTGAAGTCGCGGGTGTAGCCGCCCTCGGTGCCGGGCGCGATCTGGTTGCGCAGGCGGATGTTGGCGAACGTGCCGCGGATCATGACCTCGTGGTTCCCGCGGCGCGAGCCGTAGGAGTTGAAGTCGCGACGCTCCACACCGTGCTCGGTGAGGTACGTGCCGGCCGGGGTGTCGGCCTTGATGGCACCGGCCGGGGAGATGTGGTCGGTGGTGACCGAGTCGCCCAGCTTGGCGAGCACGCGGGCGCCGGCGATGTCCTCGACCGGGGCCGGGTCCATCGTCATGCCCTCGAAGTACGGGGGCTTGCGGACGTAGGTCGACTCGGCGTCCCACTCGAAGGTGTTGCCGGTCGGGATCGACAGGGCCTGCCACTGCGCGTCGCCCGCGAAGACGTCCTGGTAGGACTTGTTGAACATGTCCTCGCCGATGGCGTTGGCGACGACGTCGTTCACCTCGGCCTCGGTCGGCCAGATGTCCGCGAGGTGGACCGGGTTGCCGTCCTGGTCGATGCCCAGGGCGTCCTTGGTGATGTCCACCTTCATCGAACCGGCGAGGGCGTACGCGACGACCAGCGGCGGGGAGGCCAGGTAGTTCATCTTGACGTCGGGGTTGATCCGGCCCTCGAAGTTGCGGTTGCCGGAGAGCACCGAGGTCACGGCCAGGTCGTGCTCGTTGACCGCCTTGGAGACCTCCTCCGGCAGCGGGCCGGAGTTGCCGATGCAGGTGGTGCAGCCGTAGCCGACGAGGTTGAAGCCGACCTTGTCGAGGTAGGGGGTCAGGCCCGCCTTGTCGAAGTAGTCGGTGACGACCTTCGAGCCCGGGGCGAGGGTGGTCTTGACCCACGGCTTGCGGGTCAGGCCCTTCTCGACCGCCTTCTTCGCCACGAGCGCGGCGGCGACCATGACGTACGGGTTCGAGGTGTTGGTGCAGGAGGTGATCGCGGCGACGGTGACGGCGCCGTGGTCGATCTCGTACGTCGAACCATCGGGGGCGGTCACGGTGACCGGGTTCGACGGGACGCCGTTGGAGGCGGCGGGGGCGTCGGAGGCCGGGAAGGACTCCTTGCCCGCCTCGTCGGCGGTGTCCACGTAGTTGCGGACGTCCTGCTTGAACTGCTCGGCGGCGTTGGCGAGGACGATACGGTCCTGCGGGCGCTTCGGACCGGCGATCGACGGGACGACCGTCGACAGGTCCAGCTCCAGCTTCTCGGAGAAGTCCGGCTCGGCGGCCGGGTCCAGCCAGAGGCCCTGCTCCTTGGCGTACGCCTCGACGAGGGCGACCTGCTGCTCGTCACGGCCGGTCAGGCGCAGGTACTTCAGCGTCTCGTCGTCGATCGGGAAGATCGCGGCGGTGGAGCCGAACTCCGGCGACATGTTGCCGATGGTGGCGCGGTTGGCGAGGGAGGTGGCGGCGACGCCCTCGCCGTAGAACTCGACGAACTTGCCGACGACGCCGTGCTTGCGGAGCATCTCGGTGATGGTCAGCACCAGGTCGGTGGCGGTGGTGCCCGGCTTGAGCTCACCGGTCAGCTTGAAGCCGACGACGCGCGGGATGAGCATCGAGACCGGCTGGCCGAGCATCGCGGCCTCGGCCTCGATGCCGCCGACGCCCCAGCCCAGCACGCCGAGGCCGTTGACCATGGTGGTGTGCGAGTCGGTGCCGACGAGGGTGTCGGGGTACGCCTGACCGCCCCGGACCATGACCGTACGGGCCAGGTGCTCGATGTTCACCTGGTGGACGATGCCGGTGCCCGGGGGGACGACCTTGAACTCGTCGAAGGCGGTCTGGCCCCAGCGCAGGAACTGGTAGCGCTCCTTGTTGCGGCCGTACTCCAGCTCGACGTTCTGGCCGAAGGCGTCCTTCGTGCCGAACTTGTCGGCGATGACGGAGTGGTCGATGACCAGCTCGGCCGGGGCCAGCGGGTTGATCTTGGCCGGGTCGCCGCCCAGCTCCTTGACGGCCTCACGCATGGTGGCGAGGTCCACGACGCACGGCACGCCGGTGAAGTCCTGCATGATCACGCGGGCCGGCGTGAACTGGATCTCCTGGCTGGGCTGCGCCTGGGAGTCCCAGCCGCCCAGCGCCCGGATGTGGTCGGCGGTGATGTTCGCGCCGTCCTCGGTGCGGAGCAGGTTCTCCAGGAGCACCTTCAGGCTGTAGGGGAGGCGCGCGGAGCCCTCGACCTTGTCCAGCTTGAAGATCTCGTACGACTCGTCGCCCACGCGCAGCGTGCTGCGGGCGTCGAAGCTGTTCGCCGACACGACAGTCTCCTTCATCAATGTGCGCGTACTCCGCGCCGCGCCTCGTTACGGCGGGCGCCGCGTGATGCCGCCTGCGGCCCCTCGACCATCCGCTGGGGTAAGGTTTGTTAGGTAACCCTTACCCGACAGTGGGCGGCGGTGCGCCTTCGGCAATTATCTCGATGTCGAGATAACTCTAGTACATCACCGCCGGACGGTCATGCGCGGGCGGCTGATCCATCGCGGTGAAGGTTGAACGTTCTCACCGAGAACCCGTCGACGGGCTCCTCGCCCATCGAAGTCCGGCCCCGCTCGTCGAAGTCCGGGCGGGTCGGCCGGAGCGGCCCGCCCCACCGGCCCCCATGGGGTCACACGCCCCGGACGGGCCGGATCCGCCGGGCGGCCGCACCGACGGCCGCCGGTCCGCGGGAACGGTGTGGCGTGGCCCGTGGACACGGGCGATCCGGGTCCGGAGACTGCGAGGTGCCCGAACCGGCAGCCGTGGCCGCGCCGGGCCCGACCCCTGGAGACAGCACGCGCACCCACCTCGCCGCCGCACTCGGCACCTCCGTCCTGACCACGGGCATGCTCCTGGGCACCCCCGCGGCCGGCGCCCAGGCCTCCGCCCACCCGGTCAGCACGTTCGACGTGACCCTCGGGAACACCTACACGAGGGGCACGATCACCTGGCACGACCGGGCGGTCACGGTGGCAGGGGCACAGAAGTCGGTCGACCCGGCGAACCGCCGGCAGACCACTGCGTACAGCCTGGACATTCACAACAAGCAACTGGGGTACGCCGTCACTCCCGGAATCGCGTGCGGCAAGACCCAGGACTTCAGCTTCCCCGCATACTCAGGCGTTCCCGGCGGAGCCGCAGTTGTGCGGATCTGCCTCGACGACGGCACGAAGGCCCTGCTGTGCAAGCGCTACGGGCGCCCCTGACCGCAGCCCCGACCCCGCTGCGCCGCGAACCGGCCCTGCCCGCCCGCACCGTTCGCCCGCACTGTTCGCCCCGGCCCGAGCGCACCTCCGGCCCGGGAACCATCACCCCCGGCGGCACCCGACCTCGACGAGAGACGTCCGGCCCCGGCCGCGACGGGTCGGCGGCACGGCGAACCGCGCGGACACACCCGCCGGCCCCGGACGGGCGTACACCGCGCGACGTCACGACGTTCGAGGTGAACCATGGAAGGCACGTGCCACAGGCGCCGCGTCCCGCCCCCCACATGCGCGGGAACGGACAACGGCCGTGCCTGCGCACCTTCATCACCCGAACGGCGCACCCCACCAGAAGGCTCATCTCATATCTGAGATAGCCTTTCGCCATGTCAGACGATTACCTCGTACGCATCGGCAAGCTCATACGTGACGCCCGTCAGCACCGGGGCTGGACACAGAGTCAGCTCGCCGAGGCGCTCGCCACGAGCCAGAGCGCCGTCAATCGCATCGAGCGCGGCAACCAGAACATCAGCCTTGAGATGATCGCGCGCATCGGCGAGGCGCTCGACAGCGAGATCGTTTCGCTCGGCTACGCCGGGCCCATGCACCTGCGGGTGGTCGGTGGACGCCGCCTCTCGGGCTCCATCGACGTCAAGACGAGCAAGAACGCGTGCGTGGCCCTGCTCTGCGCCACCCTCCTCAACAAGGGCCGCACCGTGCTCCGCCGGGTGGCCCGCATCGAGGAGGTCTACCGCCTCCTGGAGGTCCTGAACTCCATCGGTGTGCGGACCCGCTGGATCAACGACGGGACCGATCTGGAGATCGTCCCGCCCGCCCGGCTCGACATGGACGCCATCGACGCGGACGCCGCCCGCCGGACCCGGTCCATCATCATGTTCCTCGGCCCGCTGCTGCACCGCCTGGACGCGTTCAAGCTTCCGTACGCGGGCGGTTGCGACCTCGGCACACGGACCATCGAGCCGCACATGATCGCGCTGCGCCGGTTCGGACTGGAGATCGCCGCGACCGAGGGGCTCTACCACGCCCAGGTCGACCACTCGGTCGCACCCGGCCGCCCCATCGTGCTGACCGAACGCGGCGACACCGTGACCGAGAACGCGCTGCTGGCCGCCGCCCGGCACGACGGCACCACCGTCATCCGCAACGCCTCCTCCAACTACATGGTCCAGGACCTGTGCTTCTTCCTGGAGGCACTGGGCATACGCGTGGACGGCATCGGCACGACCACCCTGACCGTGCACGGCGTCCCGCACATAGACGTGGACGTCGACTACTCCCCCTCCGAGGACCCGGTCGAGGCGATGAGCCTGCTCGCCGCCGCCGTGGTGACGGAGTCCCAGCTGACGATCCGCCGGGTACCCATCGAGTTCCTGGAGATCGAACTCGCGGTGCTGGAGGAGATGGGCGTCGACTGCGACCGCACGGCGGAGTACGCCGCCGACAACGGCCGCACCCGGCTGGTCGACCTCACGGTCCGCCCCTCCAAGCTGGAGGCGCCGATCGACAAGATCCACCCCATGCCGTTCCCCGGGCTCAACATCGACAACGTGCCCTTCTTCGCGGCGATCGCCGCCTCGGCCCACGGCCAGACCCTCATACACGACTGGGTCTACGACAACCGGGCCATCTACCTCACCGACCTGAACCGCCTCGGGGGCAGGCTCCAACTCCTCGACCCGCACCGGGTCCTGGTCGAGGGCCCGACCCGCTGGCGGGCCGCCGAGATGATGTGCCCGCCCGCACTGCGCCCCGCCGTGGTCGTCCTGCTGGCCATGATGGCGGCCGAGGGCACGTCCGTGCTGCGCAACGTGTACGTCATCAACCGCGGGTACGAGGAGCTGGCGGAGCGGCTGAACTCGGTGGGCGCGCAGATCGAGATCTTCCGGGACATCTGACCGCCTTCGGAAGAACGCCCCCGTCCCCTCCTGGCCTGCAGGTATGCGAACCAGGATGGGGCGGGGGCGCTGTCCTGAGGAAGGTCAGAGGTCCGGCCGGATCTTGCCGCCGACATGCGCGATGCGGATCGTGCCTTCTTCACCGATGGGACGGAAATGAATCCGGCCGGCTCCTGGGGTGAAGCGGGCGTGGAGGTGGAACGTCTCCCACTTCCCGTCCACGTCCTCGAACCTGCACACCCGCTTGCGCGTCTCGCCTTCCGGAGTCACCTTGCTCTGCCATTCCGGCTCTTTCATCGTGGCCGGATCCCATGCGGCGGCTGCGGCGTCCAGCCGCTCCAGGCAGCGTCGTACGGGTACCACCCAGCGCGGATCAAGGTCGCCGAGCCGGGCCTCGGTGCGGGCAGAAACTGGAGGCTCGGGTAGACGGCTCGGCGAGGAGAACCGGCAGATCCCCTTCCGCACCACGCCCGCGATCGGTCGCGGCGAGGCCGCCCCGGTCCGCACCGACCCGGCGATCGGCGCCATCGCCTCGTACGTCCTGAACTCCGCCCGCGACGCGAACACCCACGACCAGATGGTCCGCAACCAGATCACCAGGGACGTGAACGGTCTGCCGGGCACGAAGTCCGCCGACTACGGTCTTCCCGCCTCGGTGCCCGTGCGCAATGAGGCCGAGCGCGCCTGGGAATACCTCAAGCCGCTCTGGCGCGACCTGCGCGCCGTGCTGCCCCGGACCCGGCGACCGGCAAGCCCGCCGCCGACCCGACGGGCCGCGCCGGAACGGACTGGCTCGCCCAGCTCTTCCGCAAGCTGGACTTCGGCGCACCGACGGAGATCGGCACGACGGGAGTTCCGGCAGACTCCGACCCGGACAAGCGCTTCCCCGTCTCCCACCGCCACGGCCCGGCCCTCGTCCACCAGATCCCCTGGAACCAGAACCTCGACAAGCGCCCGGCCCCCGGCCAGGTTCCGCCGCAGTCGATGGTCCAGGGCTGCCTGAACCGCACCGAGGCGCACCTGTGGGCGATCGTCACCAACGGGCGCCGACTGCGCCTGTTGCGCGACTCGTCGTCCTTCTCGACGGCGGCCTACGTCGACTTCGGCCTGGAAGCCCTCTTCGACGGCGAACTGTTCAGCGAGTTCGTGCTGCTGTACAGCCTGCTGCACGCGTCGCGGGTCGCGGTGGCGGAGGGGGCGGCGGCTTCGGGGGCTGGCTGGAGAAGTGACGCGCCGAGGCCGTCACCTCCGGCACCCGTGCCCTGGACCAGCTCCGTCCGGGCGTACAGTACGCCCTGACCGTCGGCCTACGAGTCCCTGCTGGAGCTGGAGCCGAAGCACTCTGCTGCCGACTGGTGGGGGTGGCGCGCAACGAGCTACTTCATCGTGCGACAGTTGGCTGTTCCCACCCCCGACCAGCTTGCACCCCACGCAGCGCTTATCACCCCTCGTGCCCCAGAACTCAGATGCTCTGCACATGACATGACAGGCTTCGTCCGCGACCTCGGCGACACCGGCGCTCCCTTCCGCTGGGAGACCGACCGCCGCGCCATCATGCGCGTCGAGCTGGACGCACTCTTCTTCCACCTCTACGGCATCACGCGCGAGGACACTGCCTACATCCTGGACACCTTCAACGTCACCCGCGACAACGACATCAAGGCACATGGCGAGTACCGCACCAAGAACCTGATCCTCGCCGAGTACGACCGGATGGCCACCACCGGCCTCACCATGGAGACCCCGCTCGTCGAGGGCGATTCCGGCACCTATGGGTCCACCCTCACCCCACCCCCCGGCCACGGCCCCCGTCACGACTGATCCCGCTCCCCCACCGAAGGAACCAACACCCGTGGTACGCCGAAGCCAGACCAGCAACCCGCGCACGTCCGTCGTCCTGACCTCGGGCGCGGGTTGGGCGACGCGTGCCGCCGGGCAGCGCCGGAGCAGTGGGGCGGAGTCTCCGATACCCCGGCGGCAGGCGGGGAAGGCCAAGGCGTTGCGGCAGTGCCTCGAAGTGATTCGCATGGCGCTCAACGCCAGGCGTTGGGCCCTGGCGCGTTACGAGCTCGATCGGGCCAGGGTTCTCGTCAATGCCCTGCCCGCCGACCAGACCGTCCAGGAGCGAGAGCAACTGACGCTGCTGCGAAGGAAGTTCAAGGCACGCGGCACGACGGCCGCCAAGAACGCCGCACAGAAGAAGACGGTCGCGAAACCCACCGCGAAGAAGGTCACGCCCAAGAAGGTCACGCCCAAGAAAGCTGCGACCAAGAAGGCCGCACCCAAAAAGGCGGCGCCGAGGCCGGAACCAGCATCCGATCTCGGCGACCGCTTCATCAACCGTGCCGCGCTCGGTTACACCTCCGAGGCACCCGACACGTACCGCACGAAGGGCACCCATTCCGCGCGTCCCACGGCGAAGGCCGGGCGGTCCAGGTCCTTCGAGTCCCTTACGTGAACAGCCGTTTCGGCGACTGCGATCTCCACGCAGCTGTCGCCCTGGCTGCCGCTGTAGCTGGACTTGAACCAGGCGAGTTCCGTCGTTCCGCTGTTCATAGCTCTCCTCGCAGTCGCTCCAGCAGGTCCCGGGATTCCTTGGGACTCAAGGCCTGCGAGCGCAGTCTTTCATAGCGTTGGCAGAGCAGGCTCACCTCTTTCCGGTCCGAGATGAGCCGACCGTTCTGCTGTCCCTCCGAGTAGCCGAGCCGCTGCCCCGCGGGGGTCTCCAACAACTGAACCGGCCCATCCAGGCACGGATGCAACTCCGCCTCCAGCGGCACCACCTGGAGTGTCACGTTGCGCGGAGCACTCCGCTCCAGCACGTGGTCCACCAGGCCGCGCATCGCCTCCGCGTTCCCGAACCGCCGCCGGAACACGTGCTCCTCGACGATGAAGCTGAACGGCACCGTGGGCCGCTCACGCATCATCCGTTGCCGCTCCATTCGCGCGGTGAGCTGGTCCTCCAGTTCATCGTCGGTCCGCAGCGGAATCGTGCCCTCGAAAACCGCCCGCGCATACGGCTCCGACTGCAACAGCCCCGGCACCAGACGACATTCATACGTGTACAGACTCGCCGCGTCCCGTTCCAGCCGGGCCCAACGCCGGAACCACACCGCGAGCCCGACCTCACCGCGGCTGAGGTGGCATGCGGCCTTCCGAAGTGCGCCCGTGTTGCCGAGCGCCTCCTCCGCGCGCTCGACGAACGCCTCGTCCGCCATGCGGCGCCCGAGTTCGATGGACTCCACAGTGTGTTTGGAGTACCGGACAAGGGCGGCGAGCTCCGCCCGGCTGAGGCCCGCGTGCTCGCGCAGGGCCTGGACGACCGCGCCGAACGTGCGCAGACTGTCCGACGGATGGGGCTCCCGCTCCCACTCCGTCGCCGAGACCGCCCGAACGTCGGCGCTCCCGGCCGCCTCCCCCTCGACTTCGTCCATCCGCCGCTCCTTTCTCCGTACCGCACCCGCGACAGCTGCTCGCCGTCGTCCACGTTCGCCACCCAGTGTGACTGCTTGTCCCGCGTACCACCTACTCCATGTGTCCGTACGCTGACTCCGCGTACGGGATGCGGTACTCGTATCCGGCCATATCCGGCCGCCACGATGGGGGCATGAACCAACCACTCCCCCAACTCGTCGGGACTCGACACGTCTTCACGCAGCTGCTGTCGCCCACGCGGCGCGGCGCCCGGCTCGCCCGACTTCTCGGTGTGACGCAGTTGCAGTCCTGGGGCGCCCCGCAGGACCTCACGGAGCGTGCCGAGTTCGTCGTCGCGGAGCTCGCCTCCAACGCCGTCCTCCATGGCTTCGTGTCCGGCCGGAGCTTCCGGCTGTCGCTCGCGTTCGACGCCTCATCCGGTCGCCTCCGCATCGACGTCACCGACGCACGCGGGGATCGGTGGCCACTGACCGGGCCTCCGGGTACCGCACCCGAAATGCTCCGCACGGGCGGTCGCGGCCTCGCACTCGTCGCCGCGCTCTGCGATCACTGGGAAACACTCCCCCATCCGCCCAGCGGCAAGACCGTCCGAGCCGAACTGACCACTCCGAACCGTGAATGAGTACAGCCGGCCGGACGCCATCCGAAAACCGGCCACCCCCATCCGGTGGGCGGGCTCCAGGCGGTGGCTGGAGCGAGGCCGGAAGCGTGGCCGCGCAGCCACCCACAGCTGGTTGTACCGCTCACGAGGAGTCCGGTTGCCCCCTGTGAAGGATCGCGCGAGCGATCCGGAAGAGGGCAAGGACAAGAGCGCCGGCGGCGAGGACAGCGAGAGCGGCGATCGTGGGGTTCACCCATGCGGGAACGAGGCCGACATGCTCGTTGCACGCGTCGGACAACGGGAAGTACGACGTGCCATCCGCACCGGTGCGGTCCCGATACGCCTGGTCGTAGGTGGTGTGGAGGGTGAGCTCGCAGGTCTCCCGTACGTCCAGACCGCCTGAGAAGATACCGAAGCCCCACACATTGGCCGCGAGGCTCCCGAAGATCAGGGCGGCGCCGAGGAGCGCGACGGGCTGCTTGTGCCACGGTGGGAGCCGTTTCGCGCTATGGCGCAGCATCAGCAACCCTGCCGGGAGCGTCAGGACAAGACCTGCGAGGACGAGTTCGAACATCAGGACTTGGAACCGATCCCAGCGACGATCGCATCGGCGGACGCGAGCGCCTGCTGCCAGTCACCGGCCGTCGCCACGGCGTACGGCGTCGTACGGAGCGTCTGCGCGTACGCGGGCGCCTGGGCTTCGGCCTTCAGGCACGTCGCTTCGATCCGCGCCACAGCGCCGTACATGTGACGCTGTGCCGCAGCGGTGGCATCCTGCTGGTGCGACACGATGCTCAGTCCCCGCGCCCCGGCCTCCTTGACCCAGCCGCGCAGGCTCTCGGAGCTGATGCCGAGTTCGCGGGCGACGTCGGTCACCGTCCGTCCCGACGATCCCACGAGCTCGATCGCGTCCCGCTTGTCGTCGTCGGAGTACCGCTTCGTGTACTTGCTTCCCACATGGCACTACTTCCTCTGGAACCTCTCAGATCCCAGTCTCCAGGTGTCCGTGAGCAAGGGGAAGCTTCATGGAGCGCCTTGCCCCAGAGCAGCGCCGCCGCTTCCGCCGGACCGTGGCGGGCTTCGTCGACGAGCCCCGCTCAGAATCAGTCAGAACTTCTGTTGTTCGGCATCGGGGGGCAGGAGACAGGGAGTGTCGACAGACAGACTCCATTGATCATCGGCCACGTCACCCGCGGAGGCATAGTGCTTGTCCTTCGGATGCCGGGCCTGAACACCGTAAGTGCCACGCTCCTGCCCAGGGCCTTCCTGGTAGCCGACGATCTCGAATCCCTGGGCTTCAAGTTCGCTTTTCAGTGCCCTGGCCGCCTCGCTGTACCGAGCCCGGGGCAGCTTGGCGCGTGCGTTGAACATCAGGGTGAACCGGCTGTCGTCGGCTGTCTCGCCGTTCTTGCCGGTGCAACTGGTGAAGTTGGCCTTGGCCGTGGCGGGAATGATCTCGGCCTCGGTCGTGCGGGTCATGGACTCGACCCAGTGCTGGGCCCAGGCCTGCGCCTTCTCCTTGCTCATGCGGGGAAGGGGATCGTTTACGCCGTTGTCGGACATGCAGCCTCCGAGAAGCAGTGCGAGGGCAAGGGCGAGGGAGGCCCGCCGTGTTGTGGGCATGGTCTGCGGTCTCTTTCGGATCAGTTGGACGGCCCGGGACGCGGCTTCAGCCCGGCGATGATGCGGCCCTGATTGTCGAGGCTCTGACTGCCGTCGTCCCAATATCGGCTGTGCCCGGAGGTGTCGACGTACATCCTCTGGGCTCCGAAATCGGGGTCCTTCGGGTCCACTGAGAGTGTGAGTCCGGAGGTCCAGTTGGAGACGAAGTCGTCCCCGGAAGCGCCGACCCACAGGTGGTGGGGATTCACGTGTAGCTGGTCGGCGCGTTCCACAGTGAGGCCCGGGCTGCCGACAACAACGATGTCGTCCGCGTCCAGTCCGGTGCCGCCAGCATCGGCGGCACCGGTCATAGAAGATCCGTAGCTGTGGCCGATGACGGTGAGGTGCCCGCGATCGCCTTCCTGTGCGGATCGGAGACCGTGGGTGAAGTTGCGCAGGTCTTCTTCACCTGCCTTGGCCCGGCCTTGGGTGATTACGCTTCCGTCGATCTCGGGGGCGTCGTAGTCCATCCAGCTGATCACGACGACGTCTTCTCCGGCTGCGGTTGAGTTTGCCGCCGCGTTTTGCAGTTTCTCGATGCGGTTCAGCTGTCCGCCGTAGTTGTCCAACTGGTTGTCCGTTCCCGGCACCAGGACCGCGGTGTGCCGGGCGCTGTCGGGGTTGCCCAGGGCCACGATGGCACGGCCGTCCTTCTCGGTGCCGAATCCGAGGAGGTACATCTGCTTGTCTGCCGGGCCGCCGTCCGTCTTCTCCAGACGGTCCTTGAGGTTGGTCAGGTGCCGGTAGTTGTACCGGTCGTGGTAGCCAAGGCTGTCTTCCCGCAGTGCATAGTCATTCAGACGCAGGTCCAGGGCTGAACGGTTGGCTTCATCGCGGGTGGGCGTGGGCAGACCGTCCAGCGCGCCGATCCTGTCCGGGTAGGCGGCGAGGTAGAACTGCCGCTTCTCCTCGTCCAAGCCTGGCCTTGTGAAGGCGGGCCGGTCACGCGCTTGCGGCCGCCCTTCTGGGTGTCATCGAACGCCTTGGCGAGCTTCTTCCACGACGCCGTGGCGGCGTCCATTTCGGCGAAATCCTGGCGGAGCAGTTGTGCAAAGAGTTCGGGCATCGTGGTTGTTCACCAGCCCCGGAACTTGGAAAGGATGTCCTGCTCAAGGATATCCGTCCCGCTCGCCAGGCCCCGAAGTCCTTCAGCGTGACCGCCCCGGCTGACGCGCGCAGGTCGGCATGCGACACGTTTTGGTCCCACCCCATGAAACATCTCCCCTGCTTCGTAATCACGGACATCGTATGCACGGCGTGAAGGGAAACCACCAGGTTCCATGCCGCCCGCCAACGCGATCTCGAGTAATGGGATCACGGAGTCGTCATACATCGACGCGAATCACCCGACGCGAATCACCCGACGCCGAGAATCCCAGCAGGCGTTCCGAGACGGCCTCTGTCGGACTGGCTCAACCTGAAGCACCGTCTCGGCTCCCAGGACTTCGCGGAGTCGAGCGGTCTCTCCGCCGCCGGGAGCGTCCTGCCGTCCGGAGAGTGACGGGACGGCAGGACGAATCGCTTGGCAGTGTCAACGGGCAGGCTGCATGGAGTTCGCGTGGGCCTCACCTCGCACGGAAGGTGACCCGTGCCCCAGCCCGGCCGTCTCCCCGGTGCGCCCGACTTCCGGCTCACGCTCCCCAAGGACGGCGGAGAGGCGCACGGACGTCTACTCACCGAGTTCGGCGGGAACGGCACGAACAAGTTTCTCCTGCACGAGGGATCGTTCGTGGCGGCAGAGACATCGCCCGGCCTCCGCGACCACAGACGCCTGATCCGTGCGGATCCGCGGGCGAGCGGCGCGCCTGGAATCGCACGCCCCATGCCGCGCCCGCTTTCCGATCGACGGTCACCCGACAGGCTCTCAGCGTCCCGCCGCCCGGTCGCGCAGGTGACCGAGTGACCCGCCGCGGTGGCCCGCACGGCGCGGAGGCGGCCGGCGTCCGGTGCCGCCCGGGTCAGCCCGGCTTCGGCGGGTTCTGCGTGTCGAAGGCGAAGAGGGTGTTCTTGGCCGCGGCCGCGATCACCACACGCCCCGCGACGGCCACGCGCGGGCTCGCGCCCTGCTCGCCCGTCAGACCATCGGCCTGCGGGTCCGTTGACCACAGGGTCTTCCCGTCGTTCGGCGACAGCGCGACCACACGGCCGGTGGCCGAGCTGAAGTACAGCGCGTCGGCTCCCGCGACGGGGCCCGACGCACCTTCCACGCCCGTCTGCCGCGACCACTTCTTCCGGCCGGTCGCCGGGTCGAGCGCCGCAATGAGACCGGTCTGCGTGCTCACGTAGACGGTGCCGTCCGCCATGCCGGGCGTCCCCGCGTACGTCGTGGCCAGCCGGGAGTACGTGACTTTCCGCGAGGCCGGGTCGACCCGCGCCACTCCGTCGTAGCCGACCAGTATCGGGCCGTCCATGCGTCCCTGAAGCAGCACGAGCCCGCCGTCGGCGACACCCATCGGCACGGCGGGGCCTTCGACCTCGATCGGCCTGCCCAGGGCCCCCGAGGCGGGGTCGACCGTGTACAGGGTGGGGTGGTACACCTCCACGGCATCCACCTCCTCGTCCGTCCCGCACATTGCCATGAGCTGGGGGCCCACCGGGACGGGCGCGCACTGCCTGCCCGCCGGGAACGACGTCGTCCAGGTGACCTCACCGCTGTGCGCGTCCCGGGCCTCGAAGCGGGAGTTGGAAGCGTCGACCGTCACGACGGCGGAACCGAACACGACGGCGTCCTCGGTACGACCCGTGACGGCTGTCGACTGGGCGCCGGACGGCGCGGACCACAGCTCCCGGCCGCTGCTCGCGTCGATGGCCACCACCTCCCGGGGAGGGCCCTGCGGGGCCTCCTGGGCGGCGAAGCGGTATCCGAGCACCGTATCGCCGGTGGCGCCCACCATGTGCATGCCCTGGGTGGGGACACCCGGGCTCTTCACCGTCCACGCCCGCGAGCCGTCCAGGACGCTGATGCGGGTCGCGACAACACCGCCGCCCCCGCAGAACAGTGCGTCGCCGTGCGCGACGCAACGCAACTCGTCGGGGATGTCCTCCTGACCGCCCGGCACGGTCGTGCGCCAGGGCTCGAAGCCGTCGGGGAGCGCGACGCCCGGCTCAGCGGCACTGCTGCCCCTGTCGCCGCCGACGTTTCCCCCGAAGCCGCCCGCCTTCAATACGGCGACTCCGCCGCCGATCGCCGCCACCGCGACCGCGGCCGCCAGCACAGGACGCCATCGGCGACGCAGACGGCCGCCGACGGGGGCGCCTTCGCTCCCCGTATCGGGAACGGCCGGGGCGGTGGTCGGGGCAGTCGGTGCCGGGGTGGCCGCCGTCGCGAAGTCGTGCTGGGTGGCCATGTCGCGGGTGCAGCCCGCGCCGGTCCCGTTCGCGTCGGTCCCTCCGAGGTCGGTCGGCAGGTCCCGCAGCAGCACGAGGAGTTCGTCCGCCGAGGGGCGCCGCTCGGGCTCCTTGTCGAGGCACGACTCGACGACCGCGCGCAGGGCCACCGGCACGGCACCCAGCGACGGCTCCTCATGCACCACCTGATACGCCGTCATGTACGGGCTGTCCGCGTCGAAGGGCCCGCGGCCCGTCGCCGAGTACACCAGCAGCGTCCCCAGCGAGAAGACATCGGACCGCGGTCCCACACCACGCGGCGCCCGCAACTGCTCCGGCGACATGAAGGGCGGCGTACCGATGACCCGCCCTGTCATCGTCAGCGTCTGCTGATCCGCGGCGCGCGAAATACCGAAGTCGATGACGCGCGGACCCTCGGGCGAGAGCACGACGTTCGAGGGCTTCAGGTCACGGTGCACGACCCCCACCCGGTGGATGTCGCGCAGCGCCTCGGCCAGCCCGATGGCGAGCCTCCTCAGCTCCGCTCCGTCCAGCGGGCCCTCCGCGGCGATGTGCTGGGCGAGCGTCCGGCCCTCGATATAGGTCGTCGCCATCCACGGCTGCTCGGCCTCGGGGGCGGCGTCGACCACGGCGGCGGTGAACGCACCGCTCACCCGTCTCGCCGCCGCCACCTCCTGCCGGAAACGGATACGGAACTCGTCGTCCCCCGCGAACTGCTGGTGGATCAGTTTGATCGCGACAGGCCGCCCCGAACTCGTACGGGCCAGGAAGACCGTACCCATGCCGCCCGAGCCGAGCCGCGCCTCAAGTGGATAGCCGCCGATCTCGGCTGGGTCACCCCCGCGCAGCGACACTCTTCCCGACCCCCCTCCCCCGTGCGCCTCTGTCACCACGGGCCTTCGTACCTGTCCTGCACACAAACTAGCCGCAAGGCGGTACGGCAGAGCAAAGCGGGTGGCGAACTGCGGGCCCGGTGCTTCCCCCGCCACGCGCGGAGCCCTGTCGGCGCAAGCGGACGGGACGGCCGCGGGGCGGTGTCGGCCCGGCCCGGGACGGCCGCCCGGCCGCGGGAATTCGGCGTGCGGTGCCGGAAGCGGTGCGTCTCGGGGCGGAGAAGCCCCGGATGCCGGATGCAGTCGGGACTCCTGACGCAGTCGGGACTCCTGACGCAGTCGGGACTCTCGACGCATACAGGACTCTTGACGCAGTCGAGACTCTTGACGCATCCGGGGCTCCTGGCATATCCGGTACTCCGGTATGCATTTCGGGATTCTGGATGTATTCAGGCGTTGCGATGACGCGGCGGGCGGGCCCTCATGCCCAGAGCTGTTCGCCGAGAGTCCCGGTGGGTGCGGTGCCGGGCAGCACGTAGGCCACGGCCGAGGCACGGTGCTGGAGGAAGGGGGCGAGGGCGTCGCGGGCGGCCAGACGGTCCTGGACGCGGGTGAACTGGGCGGGGTCGCGCATGAAGGCGCAGAACAGCAGGCCGCGGTCGGTCGGGCCGTCGTCGTAGCTGTAGCTGCGGCGGAGCATCCGGGCACCACCGTCGTAGCGGGGGCTGGCGAGACGCACGTGGGCGGTGGCGGGGATGACGTAGGAACCGTCGGGGTTCTTGGCGTAGATGTCCGGCTCGTCGTGCTCGGCGGTGCCGCTGAGGGGGGCTCCGTCATGGGCGCGGCGGCCGATCACCCGGTCGCGCTCGGCCTCGGGGAGGGCCGTGAAGCCGGTGACGTCCATATGGATCCTGCGGTAGACGAGGACGGTGCCGTTCCGGTGGGTTCCGGTCGTGTCCCAGACCCACCGCTCGGCCGCCGTCCGGTCGGGATTGGCGATGCCGTCCTTGGAGCCGAACAGGTTGCGAGGGGTCGTGCCCGGGGCCGTCAGGGGCAGGAAACCGGACTGGGTCCAGCGCGGTACGGCGCCGGCGGAGTGCGCCGCCGTGCCGACGAGTTCGGCGACGACGGTGACGGTCCAGCGGTCCGCCGCGCACAGTTGGACCAGGAGATCGCCGTTGCTGCGGCGCGGGTCGAGACGGTCCCCGGGGAAGGCCGGCAACGCGCCGAATGAGGCGGGGACGTCGAGGCGGAGGCGGGTGGCGAGGGCCGGGCCGATGCCGACCAGGGAGGTGAGCCGGGTCGCGCCACCGCCCTGCAGTCGCGGATCCGGCGGGTCGGCGGAGGCGGCGGCGGCGAGCGTGCGGGTCAGTGCGCCGAGAACGCCGCGCAGAGTCTTCCGGTCGTCGGCGGTGGAGGTCTGCGGGAGGTCGAAGGAGAGCAGGTGCGTCGCCGGTTGCTGGGGCGCCGTGACACCCGCCTGCCGGACACCGTGGAAGGCGATCGCGGTCTCGGCCGCTGGGGCACCGGCGGTGGCGCGTCCGGCGGTCCGGTCGCCCCTCGCGAGTTCGTCGGCCGCCGCACCGATCCCGGCGGCGAGCACCACTCCACCGGCGAGCAGTGCCCGGCGCCGCCCGAAACCGGTTGCCGCGGGGCGGGACGATTCCTGCGCATTTCCCTGTTCGGTGGGCATACGCCTATTGCAGACGATAAAACATCTGCCATGCAACTCCTGTCTCCAGAAAGCTCGTTGGTACGCCCGGTGGTCCCGGCGACGGTGGTCCGGACGGCCCTGCGTCTGTCGGTACTTGTCGTCTCGGTCGTGATGGCCGCCGCCGGGTGCTCCGGTACGGGATCGACGTCCTCCGACGCACGGCATCCGGCGGGGAGCGTGCTGCGCGTTCCGCAGGACTTCCGTTCGGTGCAGCAGGCGGTGGACGTCGCCCGTGAGGGCGAGACGGTGCTGGTCGGCCCGGGCGTGTACCGGGAGAGTGTGCGCGTCACCAAGCCCCGTGTGGTGCTGCGGGGAACGGACCGCAACGCGGTGGTCCTCGACGGCGGTATGCGGCTGGCCAACGGCATCACCGTGACCGGCGCCGGATCGGTGGTCGAGAACCTCACCGTGCACGGATACCTCGCCAACGGCGTGCTGTTCACCGGCGTCACCGACGAACGGCTGCAGCGGCGCGGCGCCGGCGGCTCCGCCTACGACCCCCTGGACACCACCCGCTTCCCCGCCGTCCGGGGGTTCCGCGCGACCCGGGTGACGGCGTACAACAACGGTCTCTACGGCATCTACGCCTTTGACGCGCGCGACGGCGTGATCGAGGACTCCTACGCCTCGGGGCACGCCGACTCCGGCATCTACGTCGGCCAGTGCAAGCCCTGCAACACCGTCGTCCGCGGCAACACGGTGGAGCGCAACGCGGTAGGCGTGGAACTGACCAATGCCTCGGACGCCCTGTCGGTGCTGGGCAACCGCGTCGTCGGCAACCGGGTCGGCGTCACGATCAACTCCAACGATCTGGAGGCCCTCGCCCCGCAGCACGGTGCGGTGATCGCGGGCAACGTGGTCGTGGACAACAACGCCGCCGACACACCCGAGCAGGCGGACGGGGGCTTCGGCATCGGCATCGGCATCGGCGGCGGAACCGGGAACCGCGTGCAGCGCAACCTGGTCCGGGGCAACCGCGCGGCCGGGGTGGTCGTCACCGACCCGCCGGGGCATCCGGCGAGCGGCAATCGGGTCGAGGGCAACCACGCCACCGGCAACGGGGCCGACCTCGTGCTGGCCTCGGTCGATCCCACCAACTGCTTCGCGGGCAACCGGCCGGCCATCCAGAGCCCGGACGGTCTGGAGGGTCGCGCGGGCTGCGGCACCGGCGGCAGGGGCACGCTGCCCGGTGGCCGGACGGTGCCGGTGCAGGCGCCGCCGGGAGTCCCGTTCAACCGTGTGCAGGCGCCGCCCGCCCAGCCGTCCATGCCGGACGCGACGGTCCCGGGCAAACCGGCGACCGGTCTGCCGGGGCCGGTCGACGCGGCCGCGTATCCGCTCCCGGAGGACGCGGGTTCCGTGCCGCCTTCACGCTGAGCGCGGTGATCCGGTGGACGCGGTGACGCGGCGAGCCCGGGGAATCGGCGGACGCGGTGACGCGGTGGGCACCGTCCCCGTTCACCGTGCCGCCCCGGGAGGCGGGGTGAGGAGGACCGTCGGCGGCCGGGGAGCCGCCCGCGGCGTCAGCCGGTGCTCCACGGTGCCTCGGGGAGCTTCGCCCGGCTGTCGCGTCCGGAGAACTCCACGGTGGTCGGAGTCCCCAGGCCCGGCATCCGCATCGTGACCCGCCGCAGACCGCCGTCGTCGTCGACCCAGTACGTCAGCGGCGACCGTCCGCCGTCGGGCCCGGCACTCGACTTGGCGCCCTGGGCCCGCGGCCCGGCGAACCGGTCGTAGTCGCGGCCGTCGATCCGCTCGCGATCCAGCCAACGGGCTCCGGACTGCGCGAGCAACAACGGGTTGTCGGGGCGGTCGGCGCCGAGCCCGATCAGCAACCGGAGCCCGGCGTCCAGAGGATCGGTCGTGTAGGAGCGCGAGGACCAGCCCGAGCGCGGAATGTGCTCGGCCTGCTGCCAGGGCGGGGTGGTGTCACCCCGCGTGGCGCGGGCCAGGCCGAGGCCGCCGCTGTCCCAGACGATCAGACCCCGGTCGAGCTGCCCGGCGACGGGCCCGGAAGTCCCGGAGGGGCCGAAGGTTTCGCTGGAGGCGCCGCCGGCACCGCTGACCTGGTAGCTCCCGACGGCCCGGTGGGTCCGGTAGTCCACGATGCCACTGACCCGCACCATCACGCCGCCGCCCTCGGTCGTGGTGAGGGTCACCGCGACGGGACTCGCCTGGTACAGGTTCAGCCGCGACAGTGCCAGTCTGGACGCCTCGTCCGTCGTCACCGGCCGCTCGTCGGTGTGGCCGGAGAGGGCCCGGTAGACGGCAAGCCCGCCCGCTGCCACGCCACACACCACGAGCACGATCAGAGATCCGAGCCAGCGGGTCCGACGCGGCACACGGCCACCGGTCTTCCTCTTCCGAGCCATGCGGTCGCCTTCTCTCGTCGGTCGGTCACACAGGAGGACGGGGGTGCGAACCGATGGTCCGCCGACCCGCCCGGTCCGGCCCGGCGCCTCACCGTTGCCGGCCGGATCACTTGGGCCCCGTGCCGGTTCCGGACCGGTCCCGCGAGCCCGGCGTGATCCCCACGGGACGACCCGGTACCGCAACCGTGCTCGGCATGACCGTGGAACAGTTCAGGAGCTGTGGTGTCGTCGTTCGTCGTGGCCGATGCGTGCTCGGTGTTGTGCTTGCCTGCGCCCGTGGGAACCGTGCGGAACCCGGGCGACTTCCGGGGGAACGGACGTGCTGTGAGGCGAAAGCCAGGACGGCGGATCCCGGGCGGGCTCAGCGGGACGGGGCGCTGTTCACCGTTTTCTGATCCCCTTTTGGAGTTCGGCCGCACGGGCTGTTGTCAGGGAGACGTGGGCTGCCGTGGCAGGGGCGATGTGCCGTACCAGGCATGGTGTTTACGGACCCGGTAGTGGCCGGGGCCGCATCCGTTCTTCGCGGTCCGGAGACATTGCTCGATCGTACACCGGCAACTGGCCACGGTCAGAAGGATGTTCAGGCCGGTGCCGTCGGCCGCGAACCACACGTCGAGGGCGATCCCAACAGGCGATCTCCACGGGATCGGGTGATGAAGAGGTGGTCGGCGAGCATTTCGTCGAGGCTTTGCCGAAGGCCTGTGCGATCTCGTTGAGGTCGTCCGCGGTATGGACGGAACTGATCAGGAGGCTGTGCGGTTCGGGCAGGTACTCGCCGTGCTTGCGCATGTAGTACGCCGGGGCGATGGTGGCCTTGAAGTTGCTTCCCGTCATTCGGTCCCGGTACGGCTTCGGTTCGTCATGGCTGAAGGTGAGGGAGAAGATGGAGTTGCGGGCCTTGGCCCGGCAGGCGATGCCGCGTTCGCGGGCCGCTTGGCTCAGCATGACGGCGAGCTGTTGGGTGTGCTCGTCGAGCTGCCGGTAGAGCTCGGGGCGTGTCTTGAGACGTCGCACGGTGGCCGTGTCTGCCGCGCAGGTCGGTGAGTCGCCGCTGAGTGTGCCACCGGCGGGGATCCGGTTCTCGTCGTTGGTGAACGGTCCTGGGAGCTCTCGGCCATGTCGATGGACTCGGTGCGCCCCACGACCGCGCCGCAGGGCAGTCCGCCGCCGATCATCTTTCCCGGGCAGGTGAGGTCGGGCGGGATGCCGGTCATCGCGCGGCACGGGCGCACCGTTTCGACGCTCACGCGTTCCCCGGGCCGTCGACCGCGGCCACGAACTCCGGCGCGGCCTTTCGCACCTGCGGCGCCGTTTGCGCCCCGGGACTCCACTCCTCCGAACGTGACTCCGGTCGACCCGGGCTTCACCGCGAGCCCGCCACGGCGACCGCGGGTCGCGGCCCGGGTCCGATTCGCCACACCGACCGGCTCGCCGGCATCGATGCGAAGGTCCGCGCCGAAGCCCCGGGCGGGGCTTCGGCGCGGACGGAACCACGTGGGCGATCGGAACCCGATGACCAGTATCCCGTCCCGCCGGACCGGTCCGAGATCTGCCGTCCCGATCGCCCTTCCCCTCAACACACCCCCTCTTCTCCCGGTCGCTCAGGTCCTGCGCCGTCCCAGCTGCGACGAACACAACACCGAGCGCCCATCAGTCACGACGAACGACGAGGCCACAGCCCCTGAACGGTTCGGCCGTCAGGGCGAGCGCGGTTGCCCTGCCAGGGTTTGCGGGGAATCAAGGTGTCGGCTCCCCGCAATCCCTCAGTGGTGCGACGTCCTTCGCCTGCGCATCAGCACGACCAGCGCCGTGCCGAGGACGGTGAGCGCGGCGCAACCGGCCAGGGCCAGCGGAACCAGCCTGCTCGTGCCGGTGGACGCGAGGCCCGAGTCGGAGACGTGCCCCGCCGCGCCGGGAGCGCCCTGTTGACCCGGGGCCCCGGGTGAACCCGGTTTGCCCGGGGCCGTTGTCGTCGGTGTCGGCGTCGGTGTGGGCTCGGGCAGCCGCTGGTTGACCGCTGTCACCGACACCCCGGCGTCGAGGTTGTCGGAGGTGAGGACCAGCGGCCCGAACACCGGCACGTCCGGTACGGCGTACCCGTCGGGCGGGCTGACCTCCTGCCAGTAGTACGTTCCCGGCACACCGGCGCCCTCGCAGATGCCGTCGGTGCCGGTCACGCAGGGCTCGTCGACCGGTGTGTCCGGTTCCGTCCCGGTGGTCTGCAGGCCGTCGGTGTCGTTCGTCTCCTTCCACAGCCGGAACGTCGCCCCGGCCAACGGCTTGTCGTCCTGGTCGTGTTTGACCAGGCGCAGTGCCCCCTCCTGCTGCCGGAAGCCGAAGTCGTAGGTGTGGTCGTTCTCCCCCGGCCCGCCGGTGGTCAGCGCCCGTTCCGGGAACTTCGCGCCCTTCGGGACGATGCCCTTGGAGTCGATGAAGTGGTTGTCACCGACGTCCGCTTCCGTGGGCACCCATTGGTGGAGCGGGCCGCCCTCGGCGTAGTCGGCCGGTTCGTCGAGGCGGATGGTGTACTTGGTCCTCGGCAGGAGGCCGCCGGTGACGTTGGAGTCGTCGAAGTAGTACTCGCCGCGCGCCGTCGTCCTGGTCGTGCCCACGAGCTTGCCCGACTCGTCGTACAGGTGGACGGTGGCGCCCACGACCGGGCGCTGGCCCGGTTTCTGGATGCCCGTGCGCTCGGGGTCGTACCAGACCCGGTTGCCGATCTGCAGCGGTGCCTGGTCGCAGAGGACCTCCAGGTCGCCCATCGAGGCGCCCTTGCCGAACGGGGCGACGGTGCCCGGCGGGTTCAGCCGCAGGCCGAACTTCGGGTCCTGCGCGCCGTCGCGCTGGAGGAACGACGTGCCGTAACCGTAGGCGGTGTGGTCGGGGTCGAAGGCGGAGGTCGCGATGGTGTTCTCCACCCCGGAGAGCGCCATGCCCGCGAACGCCGTGTTGCGGTGACCGCCCCAGCTCGTGTCGAAGAACCGGGTGCCCCGAGGGGACAGCCCGCAGCCGTTGTTGGTGTCCATCACGTACGTGTCGTCCACCGGACATGCCTTGTTCAGGTCACCGCCCGACATGACGACGGCGGCGGAGCCCGGTGTGGGACCGGCCGGTGCGCGGTCGCCGAAGCGGTCGCGGAAGGACAGCAGCATCGAGCCGTCGGTCTCGAAGGCGATCTCGCCAAGTTCCGGTTCGGGGTTGGCGATGGTGGAACTGCCGCACGGACGGCCGTTCTGCGAGACCGGGTAGGTGTTCGTCCACGGGAACCAGCCCGCGCCGTCGCACGGACCACCGCCGACCGTGGACTGCCGCGGATAGTCCAGTGGCTGGTCCAGCACCGGCTTCCGGAACTCTCCGGTGGCGAGGTCGAAGGGCATGACCACGGCGCGCAGGTCCGAGACCTTCCCGGTGGACTCGCCGGAGCACACCCCGCCGACGTAGCCGACGCCGTCGTGCAGGCCGAGGCCGAACGGGCGCCAGTCCCCCGGCGCCGGACAGCCCGGGTCCGGAACGGTGGCGACGGCCTCGGGCTCCCGGGCGGTCTCCGCCGTGGCGTCGTACCGGTAGAGCTTGCGATTGTTGAGGTTGACGACGAACAGGTCCTTGCCGTCGTCCGTGACCTTGATGCCGCCCAGGCTCTCCCTGCCGGGCGCGGCGAGGAAGGCGTCGTCGGTGCCCGTGCCGTGTGCCGTCGTCCCCGCGTCCGGGACGACGGTGAACAGCGCGGTCTTCTTCCGGGCGGGGTCGGTCACGTAGATCCCCCCGGCGCCGCCCGGACCGTAGTCCGTGCTGCGTTTGGCCACCGCCGAGGAGAACACCCGCTTGTCGGCCTTGTTCCACGCGACGCCGAACAGAGTGCCGGTCTCGGCGTTGGTGGCGATGTTCGTGACGTTGACGTCGACGCCGTCCTGGCCGCGGGCGTCGTACGGGAAGGAGACCAGCGTGCGCTGAGTCCCGCCCTCGCGCGTCGTGGGCTGACAGGTCGTCATCAGCGGTGCGTTCTTCTGGCAGTAGTCGCCCGGACTCCACAGCCCGGTGGTCAGCGCCACGTTCTTCCCGCCGGAGAGGTCGACGAACTCCTCGTTGCTGCTCAACTGGTCGGGTGCGCCGTCGAGTCCCTGGCGCGAGGCGAAGGCCGGGAACAGCACACCCGGTTTCGGGTTCACCACCTGCACGCGGTAGGTGCCGCCGGTCTTCTCGTCCGCCGCCGGAGTCAGTGTCACGGTGCCGTCGGCCGCCGTGACCCCCTCGACGCCGGTTCCGGCGTCGTCGGTGAGGGTCACCTGGACGCCCGCGATACCCGGTTCCAGTGCGGGCGTCCAGACACCGCTGGCGTCCACGGCCCGGATCACCCGGACCGTCACCGATCCCTCCCCCGCCTGCGAGTGCGCCGTGGGCGCCATGGCTAACGAGGCGCTGCCTATTCCCAGGGCGAGAGCGGCCGCACTGCCGACGGCGCGGCGGCCGAGAACGCGCGGACACCGCCGACGCGGTGCGGGCGCAGCTCTCTTCGATCGTTCATGTGTGGATGTCATCCCCTGCTCTCAGCGTCAACAAGCCCCTGCGGCCCCGCTCGTGAAGGAGTACATAGAGATGCGGAGAACCGCCTTGTCGGCGATCTTAAAGATGGTTTAGGCAAGATCGTGCCGGAATGGCGAACTCGGTCTTCACGAGTTTCCCGGCCTCCTGGACGAACCGGCCGACGCACGTGTCCGGAGACGAGCCGCCTGCGGACGTCCGGGTTCCCGTCGTCCCGCGTCCCCGCCGCCCGGCCGGTCGTTCTCGGCGGAGCCGGTCGGCGGCGGGCTGCCTGTTCCGGTCCCGCTCGCGCGGTTCAGCGGCCGATGTCGCGTGCGAGGTCCAGACCGAGGACGCGGTCGAGATGGGCGAAGGTCTCGAACTTGGCGCCGGGCGGCAGATCGGAGCGTGCCGCCACGTCGTCCAGCGTGCCCAGCACGATGTGGACGCCGAGATCGTCGACGAGCGCCGCGTGCGACCGGTGCAGCAGGTCGTCGGGGATCGGCCGGGACGGCTCGCGCGCCCAGTCGGCGACCTGGAGGCGCCACCGGCGCAGGGTGCGCCGGGCTTCGGCCAGGGCTTCACCGGTGACCGTCGTCGGCGTGGAGTAGGGGCGGCCGAGCAGCAGCAGTCGAACGGCGAGCGGGTCGGCGTCGTCCGTCACTGCCTCGTCGGGCGGGTCCGGTGCGAGGAGCGGGCCGGGCGCGCCCTCGGCGAGCGGGGCCGTACCGACCGGGCCGACCTCCACCCACGCCCCGTCCGCGGCATCGGGCGGTCCGGCTCCCCGCGCGGTCACGTGCACGTCGGCGGGGCCGCCGAGAGCCGCGTCCGGCCGGTGCGCGCCGACGACGACGGGCGGGTGGACGCCCAGTACGGCCATGACCCGGTCGAGGGCCCGGAAGCGGTCGTCGCCCAGCCGCGGTGTGCTGAGGACGGTGACGACCTGGAGGCCGTGCAGTTCGGCGGTGCGGGCCAGTACGTCGCCGATCAGCAGGACGCGCAGGTGTCCCGGCCCGATCCCGGTGCCGTCCTCCGCGTCCGCGTCGAGGCCGGACAGGTGGACGTGTCCGCGCAGCAGACGGCGCGGCGCGGCGGGGATCTCCACCGGACGGCCGGTACGGGTGTCGGTGACGCGCAGCATGGTCAGCCCTTCTCGGTGAGTTGCTCGTCGAGTTCGTCGAAGAGCAGTTCGGCGTGGTCGATCTGGCCGGTCCGGTAGGCCGCCCGGGCCACCAGGTGCGCGGCGACCGGACCGGTCATGAGCTGGAAGAAGGCGATCAGCCCGAGGGTGGCGAGGTCCATGCCGCTGCGCAGCCGCAGGGCGACTCCGGCGAGGACCAGGATCATGCCGAGGGTCTGCGGCTTGGTGGCCGCGTGGCTGCGGGAGAGCACGTCCGGCAGCCTCAGCATCCCGATCACCCCGAGCAGGCAGATCACCGCGCCGACGGCGACAAGTGCCGCGCCGGTGGTGTCGAGGATCTGGAGCCAGACCTTCATGGTGTCCCTCCTTCGCCGCCGGTCGCCCTTCCGGTACCGCTCCCGGGCCCGTCCGCCCCGATCGATGACGTCGGCCGGTCGCGGGCGGCGATGAAGCGGGCGATGCCGACGGATCCGGTGAATCCGAGGAAGGCCAGCACGAGCATGATCGGGAAGTAGAACGGGTCGCGCGCGAAGGCGGACTTGGCACCGAGGCCCGCGATGATGAGGGCGGCGCACACGTCCAGCGAGATGGCCCGGTCCAGCATGGACGGGCCGAGCCAGATCCGGGCGAGGAGCACCGCGCCCGCGACGACGATCACGACGACGGACGCGGTGAGCAGCACCCGGTCGACGGTCTCCGGAACACTCATGTGTGGTGCCTCCCGAGGTGTCCGGCAGGTGGTGGTCCGCCGACGCGGGCGATCTCGTCGGAGGTGCCGAAGGCCCGTACGACGAGCCGTTCCAGCCGCCAGACGGAGCGCCGGGCCGCGTCCAGCGCGGCGGGCCGGTCCGCGTCGAGGACGTGCAGGAAGAGGGTGGCCGTGGCGCGGCGCACCTCGACGATCGATCCGCCGGGGATGTTGGACACGGCGACGGCGGTGGCCGCGAGCATCAGGTCCGAGCGGCAGCGCAGGGGTACGGCGATGACCGCGGCCCGGTGCGGGTAGCCGACGAAGATCTGCCGGGTGACCCGTACGCCCGAGGTGTACATGTCGTGGAGCAGGGAGCCGGTGAGGACCACGATGCCCCAGGGGTGCAGGCGGAGCCCGAGGTCGACCCGGGGCAGTGGGAAGGCGAGGCAGACCGCGATCGCGACGACCACGCCGGTCGGCACGTTCACCCAGTTCGGTCCGGACCAGAGCAGCACCCAGATCACGGTGAGCCAGGCGATCAGGGAGAGATCCAGCACGCGCCGGCCCCGGTACCGGCCGCCGGGGGCCGGTCGGTCCTCGCGCCGGAAGGACAGCGTGATGAAGCGCTTCACGGGCTGAACACCGCCTCCGTGTAGGGGGAACGGGTGATGAGTTCGACGGCGGCGCGGTCGGTGTAGGAGGTCAGTGGTCCGGCGAACACGGTGAAGGCGAGGCCGAGGGCGACGGCCGCGGCGGTGGCCGCGGTCATCGGGCGCGGCAGTCGCGTCGTGGTGGTGACGGCGTGTCCGTGCAGGGTGGCCGCGACCGCGCGCCCGGCGGGCTGGTGGCGGTGGCGGACCGACTCGTCGCCGCTGCCGGGGATGTGGTCGGGCCCCGTGTCGATGTCGGCGTCCTCCTCGTCGGGACCGGCTTCCAGGAGGGTGCCGGCCTCCGCCTGCCCCGGGGGCGCGGCCCGCCAGAACGCCAGGTTCCAGACCTTGGCCACCACGTACAGCGTGAGCAGGCTGGTCACGGCGGAACCGATGACGAGGAGCCAGGCCCAGGCCCCGCCGTCGGCGACCCCGGCCCGCATCAGGCCGAGTTTGCCGATGAAGCCGGAGAGCGGCGGGATGCCGGCCAGGTTCATGGCGGGGACGAAGAAGAGGACGGCGAGCAGGGGTGCCGCCCTGGCCAGTCCGCCGATGCGGGTGAGTTCGGTGGTGCCGCCCCGACGTTCGATCAGCCCGGTGGTCAGGAAGAGTGTGGTCTGCACGGTGATGTGGTGGGCGACGTAGACGATCGCGCCGCCGTACGCGTCCCGGGTGGCGAGGCCGATGCCGAACACCATGTAGCCGATGTGGCTGATGAGGGTGAAGGAGAGCAGCCGTTTCAGGTCGGTCTGGGCGACGGCTCCGAGGATGCCGATGACCATCGAGGCTAGTGCGGCGGCCATCAGCAGGTCGCCGAGCCGGTTGCCGGGGAAGAGCAGGGTCTCGGTGCGCAGCATGCAGTAGACGCCGACTTTGGTGAGCAGGCCGGCGAAGACCGCGGTGACGGGGGCGGGTGCGGTCGGGTAGGAGTCGGGGAGCCATGCGGCGAGCGGGAAGACGGCGGCCTTGATGGCGAAGACGGTGAGCAGCATGGCCTGGATCAGGGTCTGCACGCCAAGCGGGAGCTGGACGAGGCGGCCGGCCAGTTGGGCGAAGTTGGCGGTGCCGGTGGCCGCGTAGGTCATGGCGATGGCGGTGAGGAACAGCATCGACGAGAGCAGCGAGACGATGACATAGGTGGAGCCTGCGCGGACGCGGGGGCCGGTGCCGCCGAGGGTGAGCAGGACGAAGCTGGCGACCAGCATGATCTCGAAGCCGACGAAGAGGTTGACGAGGTCGCCGGCGAGGAAGGTGCAGGAGACCCCGGCGACCAGGATCAGGTACGCGGGGTGGAAGACCGCCACGGGTGTTTCCTCGTCGCGGTCGGCCATGCCCTGGCCCAGGGAGTAGATCAGTACGCAGAGCGTGATGGCGGAGGAGACCGTCAGCATCAGCCCCGAGAGCCGGTCGGCGACCAGGGTGATGCCGAGCGGCGGTGCGAAGTCGCCGAGGTGGACGGCGAGCGGTCCCTGCCGGTCGGCGGCGATCATCAGGGCGACGGAGAGGCCGAGCACGGCGGTGAGGACGGCGACGCTGACGAGGCGTTGGACCTGTTTGAGCCGGGTGCCGAAGGCGAGGCTGAGGCCGGTGGCGCAGAGCGGCAGCAGCACCGGCAGGGGGACGAGTTCGTTCATCCGGTGGCTCCCGGGTCGGTGTCGTCGGGACGGGTGTCCCGGTGCGGGCCGCCGCCGTCGGGGCCGGTGGGGCGGTTGCCGGAGGGGCCGGGGGGTGCGTGGTTCTCCGGCCGGGCAAGTCCTTTCGCGTAGTCGTCGGGGTCGGCGCCCAGGACGTCGTGCCAGAGGTCCCCGGTGGCGTACCGGCCGCGGGCCTGGAGGGCGCGGTCGGCGCGCAGTCTGGCCCGCAGGCGGCGGCGTTCCGCGCGGTAGCGGGCACGTTGCTCCTCGGTGACGTCGTCGGCGGCCCGGTAGCGTTCGCGCAGTTCGTCCCGCTCCCCCAGCACCTCGGCGCGCAGCGCGATGCGCCGGTCCTCGTCGTCGTCGTGGACCTCGTCGGTGCCGTTGAGCTGGTGGCTGCGGTAGGCCATGGCGAGGAGGAACGCCGTGGTGGCGAGGGTGATGACGATGGCGGTGAGCGCGATGGCCTGCGGCAGCGGGTCGGTGACCAGGCGCAACGGGACGCCGTAGAGGAGCGGTTCCTCGCCGGCGGGTCCGCTCGCGGCGATGACGAGCAGGTTGATGCCGTTGCCGGCGATCACCGCGCCGAGCAGGATGCGGGTGAGGGGCCGGGTGAGCATGAGGATGCCGCCGACCGCGCACAGCACCGCCGCGGTGGCCAGGAGCGAGACGCTCACCGTCATCGCGGGGTGCCCTCCGTCCCGGGGGGCGCCTCCGGCGGTGGACCGGTGCGCGGCGCCGCGTCGTCCGGTTCGGCGGCGTGCAGGGCGGCGGCCCGTTCGATCTGCCGGTCGATCTTGGCGCCGAGCGCGCGCACGATGTCCAGGACCACGCCCAGGACCAGGAGGTAGACGCCGAAGTCGAAGAGGACCGGGGTGCCGATGTGGTACGGCCCGATCAGGGGCAGGTGTCCGTAGTGGGTCCAGGCGTGCAGGACCGTTCCGTCGACGAGGCCGAGCAGGGCCACACCGGTGGAGACGAACAGACCGAGGCCGGTGAAGAGGCCGGGTTGCAGGGGCGCGGCCTCGGCGAGTTCGAAGCGACCGCCCGCCAGGTAGCGGGTGATCAGGGCGAGTCCGGCGACCAGCCCGGCGACGAAGCCGCCGCCCGGCATGTTCTCCGCGCAGAACAGCAGGTACACCGAGAGCACCAGGACCGGGTGGAACAGCAGCCGGGCCACCACCTCGAAGACGATGGAGCGGTGCTCGGGGGCGAGCGTCGAACCTGCCGCGAGCCAGCCGCGCTCCGGTGCCCCCTCGTCGCCCCGGGGCAGGCCCGTCATCCCCGGCGCGTTCAGCGACCAGGCGGTTCGTCCCCGGACCTCTTCGCGCAGCGACGCGCCCTCGGTGCGGCGGTGCAGGTAGATCAGGCTCGTCACCCCGATCGCCGCGGCGGCGAGCACGGCGGACTCCCCCATGGTGTCCCAGGCGCGCAGGTCGACCAGGATGGTGGCCACCACGTCCTTGAGGCCGTGATGGGCGACCTCCTCGACCATGGCCGCTCCCGCCGGGTCCGTCGTACGGGCGGCCGCCGCGACCCACACCACCACGCTGAGTGTCGCCGCCGCGGCCAGCGCCACCGGGACGCGGACGATCCGCCGTCGGTTGCTCACCGATTCCTGGAAGTGCACCGGCATCCGGCGCAGCACCAGCACGAACACGATCATGGACACGGTCTCGACGCAGAACTGGGTGAGCGCCAGGTCGGGGCCGCCCTGGACGACGAAGAGGAGCGCCGCGCCGTATCCCGTCAGTCCGGCCAGCACCACCGCCTTCATCCGGCGTCTGACGACGAGACAGAGGAGGGCCGCCGCACAGGTCAGGACGGCGACGGCGCCCTGCAGCGGGACGTCCCAGAGGCGCGGGAGGACTGCCCCGTGCCAGGGCCGGTCCACGCCGAGGACGGTGAGCTGGCCCGCCAGCATCACGAGCAGGGTGGTGGCGAGGTAGACGGAGAGCGAGCCGCGCTGGATGAAGCCGGTGAGCTGGAGCGAGAACCTTTCCAGACCGAGCAGCAGGTGCCCGAAGACGCTGTCGGCGGTGGGCCAGGCGATCCGGCGGGAGAGCCGGGTGACGGGGTTGCGGCCCGCGAAGAGCGCCGCGCCGCACGCCACGGCGAGGGCCGAGAGCAGCAGGGCGGTTCCGAGTCCGTGCCAGAGTGACAGGTGGTAGGGGTGTGCGACCGGGGGGAAGGTGTCCGCGTACGCGCCGAGCAGCCCGTCGACCCCGCCGACGCCCGGTCCGAGGAGCAGCCCGCAGGCCGCGAGCACGGCGGGCGGTGCGAGGAACGCGGGGCCGACCCGGTGCACGGGGGTGTCCTCGACGCCGGGCTTGCGGGCGAAGGCGCCCCAGACGAACCGCACGGTGTAGGCGACGGTCAGCGCGGACCCGGCGACCGTGGCGCCCAGTGCCCAGCGGTCCGCGGTGTTCCCGTGCAGCAGCGCCTCGAACGCCGCCTCCTTGGCGGCGAAGCCGAGCAGCGGGGGCAGGGCGGCCATGGACGCGGCGGCCACCACGGCGACCGTGCGGACGTGCGGCAGCGCCCGGCCGACGCCGGACAGTCTGCGCAGGTCACGGGTGCCGGCCGCGTGGTCGACGATGCCGGTGACGAGGAACAGCGGTGCCTTGAAAAGGGCGTGAGCGAGGGTCATGGCGGTGGCGGCCAGTGCCGTGTTCCGGTTGCCGACCCCGGCGAGCAGGACGAGGAAGCCGAGTTGGCTGACGGTGCCGTAGGCGAGGACCAGCTTGAGGTCGTTCAGGCGCAGTGCCCGCCAGCCTCCGAGCAGCATGGTCACCGCGCCGAGCACCATCACGACGGGCCGCCAGACCGGCACGTCGGAGAAGGCGGGGGCCAGCCGGGCGACGAGGTAGACACCGGCCTTCACCATCGCGGCGGCGTGCAGGTAGGCGCTGACCGGGGTGGGCGCGGCCATCGCGTTCGGCAGCCAGAGGCTGAACGGCCAGATCGCGGACTTCGACAGCGCCCCGCACAGGATCAGCACCACAGCGGCCGTCACGGCGGCGTCGGCCGGGGGCGGGTCGGCCAGGATCGCGGAGATCCGGTAGGTGCCGGTCGCCTGACCGATGATCAGGAAACCGATGAACATCGCGAGGCCGCCGAGCGTGGTCACGGTGAGGGCCTGGAGCGCGGAGCGGCGACTGTGCTTGCGTTCGCTGTCGTATCCGATCAGCAGGTACGAGAAGACCGTGGTCAGCTCCCAGAACACGTAGAGCGACATCAGGTCGTCGGCCAGGACCAGGCCGAGCATGGCGCCCGCGAACGCCAGCAGGTTCCCGGCGAAGCCGGCGAGTTGCGGGGTCGTGCCGGTGAAGTACGAGGCGCAGTAGAGCAGGACCAGCGTGCCGATCCCGGCGGCGAGCAGCACCATGAGTTCGGCGAGCGCGTCGAGCCGCAGATCGACGCCGACGCCCCACGCGGGCATCCACGACCAGGTCTGGACGACGGAGCCGCCGGACGCCGTGGTCCGCCACTGCGTGGCCGCCCACACGGTGGCGGCGGCCGGCGCCGCCGCGAGGACGACGAAGGCACGACTGCCCAGCAGGCGCACCAGCGGGCGGGCGCAGCCGGCGAGGACGAAGTGGCAGACGATGAGCGCGGTCATGCGTCCCCGGAGGGCATCCCACACCCGCCCGGGCCGGGCGTTCGGAACCTGAGCGATGCGTTACGGACAAAGTGCACTTGATACAGATATATCCCCGACCGTGCCTCACCCGTACGGCGCGCCGCGCTCTCCCCCGAGCGCCGAAGTACGCCGACGTCAGTTCCGGCCATCGGCTTCCGGCACGAACACCACCACATGTGTCGGGCCGTCATGTCCAGTCGCCCCGGGGGACGGTCGCGGGGCGGGCGAACCGGAACAGAACGGGGAGTTCCGGACCGTTGTGACGAGGATGTGCGTGATCAGTGATGCACTCATGAGCCCACTTTCTCTTCATTTTTGCAGTGTGACTAATATCTATCTGTCGAAGTTCTCAACGGATTTGACCAGTCTGAGGCTGGCATCATCGTCAAGGAGCACGCCCTGCGCACGCGCGCCTCACGGCGGACCGGATCGACCACCATGTCGCTGCGGACAGCCCTGCTCGTACTGGCCATCGTTCCAGGAGTCGCCCTGGCCGCCCTCTGGGCGGTCACCAGTGGCCAGACCCTGCTGGACTTCCAGCGGCAGGCGGCCCAGGGACAATTGGCCGAGAAGGCCGGTCAGCCTTCCAACATCGTGTACTACAACCTCCAGGAGGAGCGTCGGCTCAGCGCCGAGGCGCTCGCCCGGCACAAGGGTGCCGAGGAGGCGTTGCGACAGCAGCGCAAACTCACCGACGACGCGATCAAGAGTTTCCAGACCCTCTCCGACGTGGCGACCGACGATGCCCCGTCCGAGGTCCGCGACGCGGTCCGCCGGGCGCGCACGGCGATCGGTCAGCTGTCCGCCCAGCGTGCCCTGGTCGACGGCGGCGGCACCAACCAGCAGAAGACCGTGTACCGCTACTACACGGACCTGATCTCGGTCGACCTCGAACTCTTCGCGGCGCTCAGCCACGTCGACAACGGCCGGATCACCACGCTCTCCCAGCCGCTCGTCGACCTCTTCTGGACCAAGGAGATGATCTCCCGCTCGGACGCCCTGCTGGCGCGCGGCTGGGCCGGGAAGAAGCTGAGCACCGAGGACCTGGCCCAGATCCGGGAGGCCGTTTCCGGCCAGCCCTTCCAGTACTCCACCAAGGTCGTCCCCTACCTCTCGGCCGATGAGAAGGCCCAGTGGGAGAAGATCACCTCCAGCCCCGCCTGGAAGACCAAGACCCAGGTGGAGAAGCGGGTACTGAATCCGGCGAGTACCGACGACGACGGCTTCGTCGGCATCGACGCCGACGAGAAGACCTGGCGCGGCGCGCTGGACGAAGTGGACCCGCAGATCGAGAAGCTGCTGGAACAGCGCACCGCCTCCGTGGTCGAGGAGGGCAAGGGCAGTGTGATGTCCCTCCTGTTCAAGATGGTGCTCACCACGGTCGTCGGCCTGCTCGCCGTCATCGCGGTCATCTGGACCACCTGGCGTCTCACGCGTAACCTCCGCCGCCGCATCGGCAACCTCCAGGAACGGGCCGAGGAACTGGAGAAGTCCCTGCCCGAGGTGGTCGAGCGGCTCGCCCGGGGCGAGCGCATCGACGTAGAGGCCGAGGCCCGCGCCATCGAGAACGACACCAAGGGCGGCAGGAGCGACGAGCTGACCCAGCTCGGCGACGCGCTCAACCTGGCCCGCACCAGTGCGCTGGCCGCCGCCGTCAGACAGGCCGACCAGCACCGCGGCTTCGAACGCCTCCTCCAGCGCATCGCCCGCCGTACCCAGCAGTTGATCGGCCAGCAGCTGAAGAAGCTGGACGCCCTGGAGCGCAAGCACGAGGACCCCGAGGTCCTGGAGGGCCTCTTCGACCTCGACCACCTCACCGCGCGCCTGCGCCGGTACGAGGAGAACCTGGTCATTCTCGCGGGCGGCACCCCGCACCGCCGCTGGCGCAAGCCGGTGCCGCTGCTGGATGTGATGCGCTCCGCGCAGGGCGAGGTGCAGGACTACCAGCGGGTGGTGCTGGACCTCGACGGCGCCCCGTGGCTGTCCGCCCGGGCCGTGGGGCCGGTCTCGCACGTGCTCGCCGAGCTGATCGAGAACGCGCTCAGCTTCTCCCGGCCCCCCGCCCCCGTGGAGGTCAGGGCCGCCAAGGTGAGCCGCGGTCTGGCCATCGAGGTCGAGGACCGGGGTCTGGGGATGGAGGAGGACCAGCTGACCGAGGCCAACGAGCTGATGCTCCGCCCGCCCCGGATGGACGTGCTGGCCCACTCCGACGACGTCCGTCTCGGGCTCTACGTGATCGCACGGCTCGCGGACCAGCACGGCCTGCGGGTGGAGTTCCGTTCCTCGGCGTACGGGGGCACCCGCGTCGTCGTGCTCGTCCCCGACGAGCTCACCGTCCCGCAGCCGCAGTCCGGACCGGTCGGCGTGCCCTCCCCGGCCCCCTCGGCCGAACCCGCCCCGGCGCCGCTGCCGGAGACGGCTCCCGGTGAACCCCTGCCCAGCCGCGTCCAGGGCCGCGCACTGGCCGGCGTCACCGCGCTGAACGAGGCGGGCGTCCCCTACGCCGCCACCGCCCCGCAGCCGTTCCCGGCCGAGGAGCAGCCGCTCCCGTCGCCCGGTGCCGTGTTCCCCGACAACATCCGGGAACAGACGTACGGCGCGCCGGAGAACCCGGCACCGGCGCCGGACGAGCAGTACCGGCCCCCCGGCGGGTACAACGCGCCGGGCGAGCCGTTCACCCCGCACGAGTCCCCCTACGGTGCGACCGAACAGCCCTACATGACGGCGGCCGGCCAGTACCCGGTGGACCAGCCGTCGTACGCCGCGCCCGAGGAGCCCTACCAGGCGTCGCGGCAGACGTACCCCACCCCGTACGTCACCGGTTTCGGGGCCGACACCCCCGGACTCCCGGTCCCCGATCCCCGGCAGGCCGAGCCGGACACCACCCACGTGGGGCGGCTGCCGGTGTCGGAACCCGACCACCCGGCACCGCCGGACCCCAACGCCGTCCCGTCGGAGCACCCCTCCGACCGGCCCGCACCCGCCTCGTCCGCTTCCGAGCCCCCACTGCCGCGCCGGGTGCGGCAGGCCAGCCTGGCGGACGAACTGCGGATCGCCCCGGCCGCCCGGAGCACCGCGCCGACACCGCCGCGCCGGGACGAGAACCCGCAACCGCGTCCGGCCCCGCGCCGGGCCGGAGCCGCGATCGGGGCCTTCCAGCGCCGGTCCCGCGCCGCCCGCGCGACCGATACGGCACCGACGCAGCCCCCACCGCCCGCCACCCCGCATCCCACGAGAGAAGAACGGTCATGACACGCACAACCGCCACTCACCAGGATCTCGACTGGCTGCTCGACGGCCTGGTGGACTCGGTGGCCGAGACCGTCAACGCGGTCCTGCTCTCCGACGACGGTCTCGTGGTGAGCCACTCGCGCACCATCGACCGGGCCGACGCCGAACGACTTGCCGCCATCTGCACCGGTCAGCAGAGCCTGGCCCGCGGTGTCGGCCAGTTGTTCAACGGCGGCGGCGTGCACCAGGTGATCGTCGAGCTCGCCGACCTGTGGCTGTTCATCATCTCGGCCGGCCAGGGCACCCACCTCGCCGTGATCGCCTCCCAGGAGGTGGACGCCGAGATCATGTCGCTCGCCATGCACAACCTCGTCCAGCAGGTCGGCCAGAAGCTCTCCACCCCGACCCGCAACGACTTCGACGCCTTCGGTACCGGGGACGGGCAGCGCGCGTGACCCCCTACTGGCAGGACGAGGACGCCGAGGAGGACGCGGCGGGCACGATGGTGCGCCCTTACACCATCACCCGGGGCCGGACCGCTCCCGAGCGCGACGACTTCAGCCTCATCACCGTGCTGACCACCGCGCAGGACCCGCGGGACGAGCACGGTGCGCCGATCCTGCCGGGCCGGCTCCAGCCGGAACACCGGATGATCCTGGAACGCTGCCGCCGTCCGTCGGCGGTCGCCGAGGTCGCCTCCGACCTCGGCCTCCCGGTATCGGTGACCAAGATCCTCCTGGCCGACCTCGTCGCCCATGGCCTGCTGCTGGCCCGCGCACCGCTCTCGGTGGCGCGGGCCGCCGGCGGGGCCGACATGGGCCTGCTCGCCGCCGTTCGTGACGGACTCCGGAGACTCTGAACCAACATGACAAGCAGTCAGGCGGCCCCCGCCGCCGTAAAGATCCTTATCGCCGGCGGCTTCGGCGTCGGCAAGACCACCCTGGTCGGCGCGGTCAGCGAGGTCACCCCGCTGCGCACCGAGGAGTACCTGACCCAGGCCAGCGTCGGCGTCGACGACCTGGCGGGCGTCGGTCAGAAGGACACCACCACCGTGGCCCTGGACTTCGGCCGGATCACGGTCAGTTCGGAGCTGGTGGTCTACCTCTTCGGCACCCCCGGCCAGGAACGCTTCTGGTTCATGTGGAACGACCTGGTCAACGGGGCGCTCGGCGGCGTGGTGATCGCCGACACCCGCAGGCTGGAGTCGAGCTTCGCCTCGATCGACTTCTACGAGAGCCGGGACATCCCGTTCGTCGTGGCGATCAACTGCTTCCACGGCCACAACACCCGCACACCGGACGAGATCAGGGCCGCCCTGGACCTCGACCCGCACGTACCGATGCTGATCGGCGACGTCCGCGACCGCCCGTTCGCCCGGGACGTGCTGCTCGCCCTGGTGGACCACCTGATGAGCCTGCCCGTCGTGGCGGGCTGACCACCCGCCCCGTCCGCGCCTCGCGGCAGGTCCTTCGTGCCGCCGCACCGCATCCCCCGTTCTGGAGAAAAACTGAGATGGTTTCACCCCTGCGCGTCCTGATCCACGGCGGCGGCATCGGCGGGCTCGCGCTCGCCACCGCGCTCGCCCGGCGCGGCCACACCGTCGAGGTCGCCGAAGTGCGCGACAAGCTGGACGCGCTCGGCGTCGGCATCATCCAGCCGTCCAACGCCCTGCACGTCATGCGCGAGCTCGGGGTCCTCGACGACTGCCTGGAGGCGGGCTTCGAGTGGGAGATCCTGACGATCGCCGACCCGGCCGGCAACACCCTCGCCGAGATACCGCAGCCGCGGATGGACGACGTCCCGTCCAACAACGGCATCCCGCGCCCCGCCCTGGCCGAGGTGCTGAACTCCGCCGCGCTCGCCGCCGGGGCCACCATCCGCTTCGGCACCACCATCACCGAACTCGCCGACGACGGCTCCGGTGTGGACGTCACCCTCTCCGACGGCACCACCGGCCGCTGGGACCTTGTCGTCGGCTTCGACGGCATCGGCTCGCCGCTGCGCACCAGGCTGTACGGGGACCGCTACACCCCCGAGTACACCGGCTTCGCCAACTGGCGCGTGACGGTGCCCCGCCAGCCGCAGGTCCGGGGTGTGGTGATGGGCAACGCGGGCAAGGACGGCAAGGCGCTGCTCACCCCGATCACCGACGAACTGATGTACCTGGGCGCGGTGTTCGCCGAGGCCGAGGACTTCCGTCCGGACCCGGAGCGGGCCCACGAGCAGCTCGCGCAGCGGCTGACGGCGTTCACCGGTCCGGTCGCCGAGGCACTCGCCACGGTCACCGACCCGGCCGCGGTGGTGTACTCGCGGATCTCGCAGGTGACGGTCGAGGAGCCGTGGCACGTCGGCCGGGTGGTACTGGCCGGTGACGCCGCGCACGCCTCCACCCCGCACATCGCGCAGGGCGCGGCGATGGCCGTCGAGGACGCGCTGGTGCTCGCCCTGTCGCTGGACGCCGAGGACGACGTGGCCGCGGCGCTGGAGGCATGGGAGGCCCGCCGCCGCCCCCGGGCGATGTGGATGCAGGCCATGTCGCGTGCCGTGCTCAAGCAGGAGACGGGCAGCGAGACCACGCCCGAGGAGGACGAGCTGCTGAAGATCGGTATCCCGGGCGCGGCCCACGTGCTGGTCAAGCCCTACTGACCGCACCCGCCGCACACGGATCCTCGCAGTCCCGGACGGGCCGGGCCGGTGTTCCCGGCCCGGCCCGTCCGGCGCGTCGGCGCGGCGACCGGGGCGGCACGCGCTCACCCGTGGTCCTCCCGGCCCGCTCAGAGCCTTTCGGGTGGCCTTCGGCCGGAGAGCGGACGCGGCATGGCGCCGTGCGGTTCCAGGGCGCCGGGAGGGCCCGGTGGCGGAGCCACTCGGTCATCCCGGCGACGCCGGAAGCGTGCGTGCCGGGACGTGGCCGCCCGGTCAGAGGTCACCCGACAGGCCCTCAGGGAAGCATGGCCACCCCGTCCACCTCGACGAGTGCCTGCTCGTCCCAGAGCCTCGCCACCCCGATCACCGCCATCGCCGGGTAGTCCCGGCCCGCCAGGCGACGCCAGATCCTGCCCATCTCCGCCGCGTTCTCCCGGTAGTCGGCCACATCGGTGGCGTACACGGTCACCCGGGCCAGGTCCGCCGGAACGCCGCCGGCCGCCCGCAGGGCGGTGAGCAGATTGGCGAGCGCCGTCGCGAACTGCTCGGGCAGCGTGGTGCCGACGACCTTGCCGGCGGGATCGAGGGCGGTCTGCCCCGCCAGGAAGACGAGTTGGCCGCCGACCGCCGTGACGGCGTGCGAGAACCCCGCGGGCGGCGAGAGTTCGGCGGGGTTGATCCGGTGGACCGGACTCATGCGGACGCCTCCCGGTTCGCGTACAGCTCCTTGGCGATGATGGTGCGCTGGACCTCGCTGGCGCCCTCGTAGATCCGTGGGGCGCGCACTTCCCGGTAGAGGTGTTCGAGGAGGTGGCCGCGGCACAGGGCGCGGGCACCGTGCAGTTGGACGGCGGTGTCGACGACGTACTGCGCGGTCTCGGTGGCGTAGAGCTTCGCCATCGCGGCCCGGCGCGGCACGCCGGGTTCTCCGGCGTCGTACCCGGCGGCCGCCGCGTACACCAGGAGCCGGGCCGCCTCGGTGCGCACGGCCATCTCGGCGACCTGGTGGGAGACGGCCTGGAGGTCCTTCAACGGGCCGCCGAAGGCGCTGCGTTCGCCGGTGTGCGCGACGGTGGCGTCCAGGGCGGCGCGGGCCATCCCGACGGCGAACGCGCCCACGCTGGGACGGAACAGGTTCAGGGTCTCCATGGCGACGCGGAAGCCGTGGTCCGGTGCGCCGAGCACGTCCTCGGGGGCGACCGGCACGCCGTCGAAGGCCAGGGTTCCGACGGCGTGCGGCGCGAGCATGTCGAGTGCGGTGCCGGTGAGTCCCGGGCGGTCGGCGGGGACGAGGAAGGCGGTGACGCCGCGAGAGCCGGCACCGCGGGTGGTACGGGCGAAGACCGTGTAGAAGTCGGCCTCGGGCGCGTTGGAGATCCAGCACTTCTCACCCGTCAGCCGCCACCCGCCGGGGGCCGGTTCGGCGTCCAGGGCGAGGGCCGCCGCGTCGGAGCCCGCGCCCGGTTCGCTGAGCGCGAAGGCGGCAACGGCACGGCCCGCGCGCACCTCGGGGAGCCAGCGTGCGCGGTGCTCCGGGGTGCCCGCCCGGAGCACCGGGTGCGTGCCGAGCCCCTGGAGGGCCAGCGCGGTCTCGGCCTCCGTGCAGCCGCGGGCCAACGACTCGCGGAGCAGGCAGAGATCGAGGGCGCCCGAGTTCAGCATCCGGTCGAGGAGACCGGATGCGCCGAGGGCGGCGATCAGCGGACGGTTGACATGGCCGGGGTCGCCCTTCTCCGCGAGGGGACGGAGTTGCTGTTCGGCGAGGGATCTCAACTCCTCGCACCAGGCGGTTTGTACAGGATCGAGTGAGAATGGCGTCATCGCGGCGCCTCTCCTGTCGCGTCTTGTCGGTGAGTCGTCCTTCTCGTCTCTTCGTCTGCCCGTTTTCGTCGTGGTTTCCCGTCCGCCCGTTCTCTGGCGCGTTCGTTTCCGCGCCCGGCCCCGCACCTCCGGGCACCGGCCGCCCGCCCATTCGGTTTATCACGGACCGTTGACTACCGTCACCCAAACGATACGCTCCAGGGGCGACAAGGGGGCGATCCGTCATGGACCCGAAGACCTCAGCGCACCTCGACACCTTCGCCAGGGAGCATCTGCCACCCCCGGACCAGTGGCCGGAGCTGCTCTTCGACCTCCCCGAACTGCGCTACCCGGACCGCCTCAACTGCGCGGCGGAACTGCTGGACCGCACCATCGACCGCTTCGGCCCGGGCCGCCCGGCCTTCCGCACCCCCGACGGCGGGGAGTGGAGCTACGGGGAATTACGGGACCGGGTGGACCGGATCGCCCGGGTCCTGACGTCCGATCTGGGTGTCGTCCCCGGGAACCGGGTCCTGCTGCGCGGTCCCACCACCCCCCATCTCGCCGCCTGCTGGCTGGCGGTGCTGAAGGCGGGCGCCATCGCCGTCACGGTGCTGGCCCGGCAACGGCCCGCCGAGCTCGCCACCATCTGCTCGATCGCCCGGGTGAGCCACGCGCTGTGCGACGTCCGGGCGGTCGACGACCTGGTCGCGGCCGAGGCACCGGCGCTGCGGATCACGGTGTACGGAGGGGACGGACCGGACGATCTGCTGGCTCTGGCCGGTGCCAGACCGGGCCCGTACCGCGCGGTGGACACGGCGGCGGACGACGTCGCACTCATCGCGTTCACCTCCGGCACCACCGGGCGCCCCAAGGGGTGCATGCACTTCCACCGGGACCTGCTCGCCGTCGCGGACACGTTCTCGCGCCATGTCCTGCGCCCGACGCCGGACGACGTGTTCACGGGCAGTCCGCCGCTGGGCTTCACCTTCGGGCTGGGCGGGCTCGTGGTGTTCCCGCTCAGGGCCGGTGCCAGCGCGCTGCTGCTGGAACGTTCCGGACCCGCCGAGTTGCTGCCCGCGCTCGCCGCCCATCACGTCTCGGTCCTGTTCACCGCGCCGACCGCGTACCGCCTGATGCTCGATCACGTCGACGGACACGATCTGCGCGCGCTGCGGCGCTGTGTCTCGGCCGGGGAGAACCTTCCGGTCGCCACCTGGCGGTCCTGGTACGAGCGGACGGGGCTGCGCATCATCAACGGCATCGGCGCCACCGAACTGCTGCACATCTTCCTGTCCGCCGCCGACGACGCGATCCGCCCCGGCACCACCGGGGTCCCGGTGCCGGGCTGGCGGGCCCGGGTGCTGGACCGCGGGGGAAGGCCGGTGCCGGACGGCGAACCCGGACTCCTCGCGGTGCGCGGTCCGGTCGGCTGCCGCTATCTGGCCGACGAGCGCCAGCGCGACTACGTGGCGCACGGCTGGAACATCACCGGCGACACCTACGTGCGGGACGCCGACGGCTACTTCCGCTACGTCGCCCGCGCCGACGACATGATCGTCTCCTCCGGCTACAACATCGCGGGCCCCGAGGTCGAGGACGCCCTGCTGCGCCACCCGTCGGTCGCGGAGGCCGCCGTGGTGGGCCGGGCGGACGAGGTGCGCGGCAGCGTCGTCGCGGCGTACGTGGTGCTGCGCGAGGGCGCCGAGGTGTCGGCCGACGCGTTGCGCGCGTTCGTCAAGGGCGAACTGGCCCCGCACAAGTGTCCGCGCGTCATCGAGTTCCTTCCGGCGCTCCCCCGGACGGCGACCGGGAAGCTCCAGCGCTTCCGGCTCCGGGACACCTGAGCCGAGCGGGGCGACCGGCCCCGGGAGACGGCTCGCCGCTCCCCTCCGGGCCCGGAAATACGCATGCCCCGTGCCGGGCACCCCCGGCAGGATGAACCATGACCTGGACCTTCACGCATGACGTCGAGACCTTTCTCGACGCGGCCGGTGCCTCGCTGGCCGCGCGGCCCGTCGAGAACACCCTCGTCCTGACCGTCACCGCGTCCCTGCGGCGCAACGGCCCCCACGCCTACGGCGACGCCGAGCCGGTGCTGGGCTGGTGGCGCGGGGCTGACGGCACGGTCGCCGGGACTCTGGTACGGACCCCGCCGCATCCTCCGCTGCTCGGCGCCGTCGCCCCGGAGGCCGTCGGTCCGCTGGCCGCCGTGCTCCCGGCCGCCGTCGGCGGCCGGACGGGCGTCAACGCGGACCGGGCCACCGCCGAAGCGCTGGCCGCCGCCCTGCCCGGCCGGCGCCGCGTCCTCCAGGAGCAGCGGCTGTACCGTCTGGGCACGCTCGTCCCGCCCCGTCCGGCGCCGCCGGGCCGGGCCAGGACCGCCGTTCCCGACGACCGGGAGCTCCTGGTGGCCTGGCATCTGGCCTTCGGTGAGCAGACCGGCCAGTCCGGCTCCCCTGTGGGACGGCTGGTGGACGAACGGACGGCGTCCGGCGGGCTGACCCTCTGGGAGGACGGTGGCGTCCCTGTGTCGATGGCGGGCGTCTCCCCGCGCGTCGCGGGCACGGTGCGGGTCGCCACCGTCTACACGCCTCCCGAGCACCGCGGCCGCGGCTACGCGGCGGCGGTGACGGCGCGGGCGAGCCGGGCGGCGCGGCAGGCGGGCGCGGCCGAGGTGCTGCTCTTCACTGACCTCGCGAACCCGACGAGCAACGGCGTGTACCGGCGGATCGGCTACCGGCCGGTCTCGGACCGCCTGCTGCTCGGCGCGCCGGAACGGTGAACGCCCCGCTCCCGCCCCGGCCCGTGCCGCCGCGGGTGCCGACCGGTCATCCCAGGGTGAGCCGGGGCTTCGGGGCGTCGGTGCGGCCCGTCGGCGGGGTTCGGCTGCCCGCCCGGTACGGGAGCGGCCAGGGGGCGCCGGGTCCGCCGTAGCCCTGTTCGGCCGCGGCGTGCAGCGTCCAGTGCGGGTCGTAGAGGTGGGGGCGGCCCAGGGCACACAGGTCGGCCCGGCCGGCGAGCAGCAGCGAGTTCACGTCGTCCCAGGAGGAGATCGCCCCGACCGCGACGACCGGGACGCACAGGGTGTTGCGGATCCGGTCGGCGTAGGGGGTCTGGTAGGAGCGGCCGAACTCGGGGCGTTCCTCGGGGACGACCTGGCCGGTGGAGACGTCGATGGCGTCGGCGCCGTGGGCGACGAAGGCGCGGGCGATCTCGACGGCGTCCTCGGCCGTGGTGCCGCCCTCGGCCCAGTCCGTGGCGGAGACGCGGACGGTCATGGGGCGGTCGTCGGGCCAGACGGCGCGTACCGCGTCGAAGACTTCGAGGGGGAAGCGCAGACGGTTCTCCGGTGACCCGCCGTAGGCGTCGGTGCGCCGGTTGGTGAGCGGCGAGAGGAAGCCGGAGAGCAGATAGCCGTGGGCGCAGTGGAGTTCGAGGAGGTCGAAGCCGCTGTGGTCGGCGCGCCGCGCCGCCGCGGCGAACTGTTCGCGCACGGTGTCGAGTCCGGCCCGGTCCAGGGCGCGCGGGGTCTGGTTGACCCCGGCCGCGTACGGGATCGGGGAGGCGGCGACGAGGGGCCAGTTGCCGTGGTCGAGAGGCTTGTCGATGCCCTCCCACATGAGCTTGGTGGAGCCCTTGCGCCCGGAGTGGCCGAGCTGGACGCCGAACGCGGTGCCGGGCGCGTGGGTATGGACGAAGTCGGTGATCCGCCGCCAGGCGGTCGCCTGTTCGGGGGTGTAGAGCCCGGTGCAGCCGGGGGTGATGCGTCCCTCCGCGCTGACGCACACCATCTCCGTCATGACCAGCCCGGCCCCGCCGAGCGCCCGTGCTCCCAGGTGGGCGAGGTGGAAGTCGCCGGGGACACCGTCGACGGCCGAGTACATGTCCATCGGCGAGACGACGACGCGGTTGCGGAGTTCGAGGCCCCGCAGCCGCAGCGGGGTGAACATGGGCGGGGTGCCGGGGGCGCAGCCGAACTCCTCCTCGACCGCGGCGGTGAAGGAGGCGTCGCGCATCCGCAGGTTGTCGTGGGTGACGCGGCGGCTGCGGGTGAGGAGGTTGAAGGCGAACTGCTGGGGCGGCTGGTCGACGTGGGTGGCGAGTTCCTCGAACCAGCGCAGGCTGGCCGCGGCGGCCCGCTGGGTGGACTCGACGACCGGCCGCCGCTCGGCCTCGTACGCGGCCAGCGCGTCCGGCAGCCCGGTCCGCTCCTCGACGCAGGCGGCGAGTGCGAGCGCGTCCTCGACGGCGAGTTTGGTGCCGGAGCCGATCGAGAAGTGCGCGGTGTGCGCGGCGTCGCCGATGAGCACCGTGTTGCCGTGCGACCAGTGGTCGTTGACGACGGTGCGGAAGGTGAGCCAGGCGGAGTTGTTGGAGCGCAGCGGCCGTCCGCCGAGGGCCTCGGCGAAGATCTCGGCGCAGCGCGCGGTCGAGCGCTCCGCAGAGCAGGTGTCGAATCCGGCGGTGTGCAAGACCTCTTCGCGCATCTCGACGATGACGGTGGAGGCGTCGGCGGCGAAGGGGTAGCCGTGGAGTTGCATCACCCCGTACGGGGTTTCGGCGATCTCGAAGCGGAACGCGTCCAGCGCGAAGTCCGCGGCGAGCCAGATGTAGCGGCAGCGGTGGGTGGCGAGGCGGGGGCGGAAGATGTCGGCGTGGGCGGTGCGGGTGAGGCTGTGCACCCCGTCGGCGGCGATCACCAGGTCGTACGCGGCGGCGAGTTCGGCGGCGGGCGGGGCCGCGGTACGGAAGCGGAGGCGTACGCCGAGGGAGGCGCAGCGTTCGTGCAGGATCTCCAGGAGCCTGCGTCGTCCCAGGGCCGCGAAGCCGTGGCCGCCGGAGGTCCGGGTCACGCCGCGGTGGACGATGTCGATGTCGTCCCACCGCACGAACTCGTGCTGGAGGGCCCGGTGGACCACGGGGTCGGCGTGCTCGATGCCGCCGAGGGTCTCGTCGGAGAGGACGACGCCGAAGCCGAAGGTGTCGTCGGGGGCGTTGCGCTCCCAGACCGTGATGTCGCGTTCCGGTCCGAGGCGCTTGAGCAGGGCCGCGGCGTAGAGCCCGCCGGGGCCGCCGCCGATGACCGCGATCCGTCGCACGCCGGGCCGGTGCGGGACGGGGTCCGGCTGGGTGGGGCGGGGTGCGACGGGCTCCTGCGGGGCGGGAGCGCCGGTGCGGGGGATGCCGGTTCCGGAGGGCATCGCGCTACCGGCCCTGCCAGTTCGGGGGCCGCTTCTCGGTGAAGGCGGCATGGAATTCGGCGTAGTCCTCGCCGTGCATCAGCAGGGCCTGGGTCGCGGCGTCCATCTCGACGGCGGCGGCGAGCGGCATGTCGAGTTCGGCGGTCAGCAGGGCCTTGGTCTGGGCGAGCGCGAGGGCCGGCCCGTCGGCGAGCCGGCGGGCCAGCTCCGCCGCCCGCGCGTCCGCGCCGCCCTCCTCGGTCAGTTCGCTGAGCAGCCCGATCCGTTCCGCTTCGGGGGCGCGGACCGGTTCGCCGAGCATCAGCAGCCGGGTGGCGTGGCCGAGGCCGACGACGCGTGGCAGCAGGTAGGCGGCGCCCATGTCCCCGCCGGAGAGGCCGACCTTGGTGAAGAGGAAGGCGAAGCGGGCGGAGGGGTCGGCGATCCGGAAATCGGCGGCCAGGGCCAGAACCGCGCCCGCGCCCGCGGCCACCCCGTGTACGGCGGCGATGACGGGGAAGGGGGTTTCACGAAGGGCCCGCACCACCTGGCCGGTCATCCGGTTGAAATCGAGGAGCTGGGCGGTGTCCATGGCGAGCGTCGCGCCGATGATGTCGTCGACGTCGCCACCGGAGCAGAAGCCGCGGCCCTCTCCCGCGAGCACCAGGGCGCGCACGCGGCGTTCGCGGGACAGTTCGGCGAGCAGGTCGCGCAGATCGGCGTAGGCGCCGAAGGTGAGCGCGTTGAGTTTCTCGGGTCGGGCGAGGGTGACCGTGGCGACTCCGTCGTCCGTCGTCACCCTCAGATGACGCCAGTCATCCGTTCGAGGGGCGGAGCTGGGAAACGGGCTCATGGAGGGTGCTCCCCTTCAGCCGTCGGGCCGCTGCCTGTCGTCGAAGCTATCACTTGCACGTGACTCCCGTCACGGGAACGTCACATCAGGAGCGTGAGAGCGTAGTGCCGAACGTCCCCTTCGTACCGGTCGACGGACCCTTGTCCGCGTTGTTGCACTTCGTAAGGTTGAAGTGCAGAAGTATTGGCCGCCAAACAGTCCATCGACTCCGGAACGGAAACCTTCCCTTGCCCCCCGATGTCCCCCTTCCCGCCTCCTGGCGGATCGCCCTGCCGCACTCCACGGCGGCCGTACCGGTCGCCCGTGCGCTGATCCGTACGGCGCTGGCGGACATCGACGCACCGGCGGACTCCGACACCGCCGAGCTCCTCACCGCCGAGCTGGTGGCCAACGCGGTGGAGCACACGCGCGGCGAGGAGCCCATCGAGCTGGTGGTGGAGCTCTGGCCGACGGGCTGCCAGGTGGAGGTGCACGACCGCGACCCGACCCCACCGGGCGACCTCTCCCGTCCGGTGCCCGGCAGCGAACCGAACCCCTGGCAGGAGCACGGACGGGGCCTGCTGCTGATCCGCGCGCTCAGCTCCGCCTGCGGTCACCGCACCACGGAGCGGGGCAAGGCGGTGTGGTTCACGCTGCCGTCCCGTGCGCCCCGTGTCTGACCGCCGCGCGACGCCTCCCGCGCGGGAGGCGACCGGCGGCACGCCGCATCCGCCCCGCGGGCCGCTCGACGATCACCGCCCCGTTCCGTCCGCCGCGGCCAGCCGGGAACGGGCGCGCCCGTAACAGGCGTACACCGTCGCGCCGACCGCGAGGAAGACGGCGAACTGCGCCCAGGTCCGCCACCCCGTCCCGTACATGAGGTAGAGGCAGAAGCCGACGCCGAGGAGCGGGCTCAGCGGATACAGCGGCACCCGGAACGATCCCCTCACCTCGGGGTTGCGGCGGCGCAGCACGATCACCGCGAGGTTCACCGCGACCATGGTGGCCAGCGTGCCGATGGTGGTCAGGTTCACCACCATGTCGAGGGACGCGAAGGCCGCGGGCACCGCGAAGACGGCGGCCACGATCCAGGTGTTGGCGACCGGCGTCGAGGTGCGCGGCGAGACCCGCTCGAAGACCCGCGGGATCAGGCCGTCCCGGGACATCGACATCAGGATGCGGGTCTGGCCGTACATCACCGCGAGCACGACCGAGGCGATCGCGGCGACCGCCCCGAACGCGATGACACCGCCCCCGATGGTCGAGTCGGTGACCTGGTCCACGACGATCGAGAGCGCCGCGGGCCTGTCGGCGACCTCCCGGGGCCCGAGCGCACCGATGGCGGCGAGCGCGACGGCGCAGTAGAGCAGGGTGACCAGGCCGATACAGACCATGATCGCGATCGGGATGTTCCGGCGCGGGTTCCTCACCTCCTCGCCGGCGGTGGTGATGGCGTCGAAACCGATGTACGAGAAGAACGCCAGCGACGCGCCTGCGGTGACCCCGCCCGCCCCGTGCGCGAAGAAGGGCGTGAGGTTGTCGTGCCGGAAGGCGGTGAAGGCGATGGCGCAGAACAGGATCAGAACGGTGATCTTGAGAACGGCCATCGCGGCGGTGGCTCCCGCGCTCTCCCGTACCCCGCGCACCAGCAGGGTCGCGGCCATGAGGATCACCAGGACCGCCGGCAGATTGATCACTCCGCCGTCACCGGGGCCCGCCGAGAGCGCGGCGGGCAGTTGCCTGCCGATCACACTGTCCAGGAGTTCGTTGACGTACTGGCTCCAGCCGACGGCGACCGCGGAGACCGAGACCCCGTACTCCAGCAGCAGGCACCAGCCGACGAGGAACGCGACGCGTTCCCCCAGGGTCGCGTAGGCGAAGGAGTACGAGCTGCCGGACACCGGGATCGCGCTGCCCAGCTCGGCGAAGGAGAAGGCGGTGAACACACAGGTGATCGCGGCGAGCGCGAAGGACACGACGACGGCCGGCCCGGCCTCGGCGACGCTGTCGGAGAGGCCGACGAAGATGCCGGTGCCGACGACCGCGCCGACACCGAAGCACACGAGCTGGAAGAGGCCCATGGTGCGCTTGAGGCCGTGTCCCTCCAGGTCGGCGCCGGACTCGGCGATCAACTGGTGAGGGTTCTTGACGCGCGGACCGGACGGGCTCGGGCGGTTCGACGGTCGCAGCGGACTCACGGGGTGTTCTCATCTCCGGTGGAGCGTGTGGGGGGAACGCGACTCGGGGCCCTTGGGGGGCTCCGGGAAGCGGGGCTTGCGGATCGGCGCTTTTCGGACGACGGGGTTCCGGGAACGGCCGGCGTCTTCCGGGAGTGGGGTCCCGGACCGCTCGCAGGCGTGGCCCTCGGCCGTTGTCCCGCGACGGCGGGTGCGGCACGGCCGACGGTGGCACGCACGGGAGCGGGGTTCGAGCGTGCGAGCCCGAACCCCACCGCGCGGCGCGGAACGGCGCGTGCGCGCGCGAGTTCACCCCGACGGCCGCCCGCTCACGCGGTGAGCCGTTCGCGGCCGACCGTCCGCGTCCAGTCGCTCGAACGGTCAAACGTTCGCGATCAGCCGTTCGCGGTCAGCCACGCGCGGTCAGCCGGTCATGGCCAAACCGTTCGTGATCAGTCGTTCGTGATCAGCCGTTCGCGGTCAGCGGGCGGCCAGCGTGGCCACCAGAACCGCCTTGATCGTGTGCATCCGGTTCTCGGCCTCGTCGAAGACGACCGAGTGCGCGGACTCGAAGACCTCGTCGGTGACCTCCAGCTCGGTCAGCCCGTGGGCCGCCTCGATCTCCCGCCCGACCGCGGTGCCCAGGTCGTGGAAGGCGGGAAGGCAGTGCAGGAACTTCACGTCCGCGTTGCCCGTGGCGCGCAGGACGTCCATGGTCACCGCGTACGGCGCGAGGGCCTCGATCCGCTCGGCCCAGACCTCCTTGGGCTCCCCCATGGAGACCCAGACGTCGGTGGCGACGAAGTCCACGCCCCCGACGCCCTCGGCGATGTCCTCGGTGAGGGTGATGGTCGCCCCGCTCGCCCCGGCCAGCCTGCGGGCCTCGTCGACGACCGCCTCGGCGGGCCAGTACGCCTTCGGCGCGACGATCCTCACGTCCATGCCCAGCAGGGCGCCCGTGACCAGGTAGGAGTTGCCCATGTTGAAGCGGGCGTCGCCGAGGTAGGCGAAGGCGATCCGGTCCAGCGGTTTGGCACAGTGCTCGGTCATGGTGAGGACGTCGGCGAGCATCTGGGTGGGGTGCCAGTCGTCGGTGAGTCCGTTGAAGACCGGAACGCCGCCGTGGGCGGCCAGCTCCTCGACGGCCGCCTGACTGTCGCCCCGGTACTCGATGCCGTCGAACATCCGGCCGAGGACACGCGCGGTGTCCTTCACCGATTCCTTGTGTCCCATCTGGGAACCGGAAGGGTCGAGGTACGTCGTGGAAGCGCCCTGGTCGGCGGCGGCCACCTCGAAGGCGCAGCGCGTGCGGGTCGAGGTCTTCTCGAAGATCAGCGCGATGTTCCTGCCGCGCAGCCGCTGCTCCTCGGTCCCCGCCTTCTTCGCGGCCTTGAGGTCGGCCGCGAGGTCGATCAGACCGCGGAACTCCTCGGCCGTGAAGTCCAGCTCCTTGAGGAAATGGCGGCCTGCGAGGTCTATGGCCATGGAACAGCTCCTGGGTGGGCGACGGTCGGACGTACAGCAACCATGAAAGTCTATACGAAAGAACGCATCAATATACAGTGTCTGTGCGAAGCACCGCACACGGCACCTCCATGCGCGGTGGTGCGGTGGCGGTGCGGCCGGGGGACCGGGCCCTACGGCACGGCGTCCCGCTCCACGGGGCAGCTCATGCACCGGGGGCCGCCCCGGCCCCGGCCCAGCTCGCTGCCCCGGATCTCGATGACCTCGATGCCCTCCTTGCGCAGGTGGGTGTTGGTGGTGGCGTTGCGCTCGTACGCGACGACGACGCCCGGCTCGACGGCCAGCACGTTGCATCCGTCGTCCCACTGCTCGCGCTGGGCGGCGTGCACGTCCTGAACGGCGGTGAGCACCCGGATCGCGTCCAGCCCCAGGGCGTGCGCGATCGCCCGGTGCATGTGCTCGGGCGGGTGGTCGGTGACCCGCAGATCCCTCGGCCCGTCCCCCGGTTCGATGGTGTACGAGCGGAGCATGCCCAGGCCCGCGTACTTGGTGAACGTGTCGCCGTCGACCATCGTCATGACCGTGTCGAGGTGCATGAACGCCCGGCGCTTGGGCATGTCCAGCGCCACGATCGTGCGCGCCGAACCCGCGTCGAACAGCCCCCGGGCCAGCATCTCCACGGCCTGCGGGGTGGTGCGCTCGCTCATCCCGATGAGGACCGCGCCGTTGCCGATGACCAGGACGTCGCCGCCCTCGATGGTGGAGGGGTAGTCGTCCTGCCCCTCCGACCAGTGGTGGAAGGCGCCCGCCTCGGGCCCGGTGAAGAGCGGGTGGTGGCGGTAGATCGCCTCGAAGTGGACGGTCTCGCGCTGCCGGGCCGGCCAGCGCATCGCGTTGATCGACACCCCGTCGTATATCCAGGCGGAGGTGTCCCGGGTGAAGAGGTGGTTCGGCAGCGGGTCGAGCAGGAAGTCGTCGAGACCCATGACATGGAAGCGGACCGAGGTCGGCTCGGTGTGCCGCTCCAGGAACTCCCGCTTGGTCATCCCGCCGACCAGCGCCCCGGCCAGTTCCGCCGCCGGCAGATCCTCGAACGCCGCGCGCAGGTGCTCGGTGGCGAGCGGGCCGTACTCCTTCTCGTCGAAGACCCGGTCCAGGACGAGCCGTCTGGCCACCGGGATCTCCAGCGACTCGCACAGCAGATCACCGAAGAGGTGCACCTCCACCCCGCGGTCGCGCAGCACGTCCGCGAAGCCATCGTGCTCCTGGCGGGCCCGGCGCACCCAGAGCACGTCGTCGAAGAGGAGCGCGTCCTTGTTGCCGGGTGTGAGCCGCTTCAGTTCCAGATCCGGACGGTGCAGGATGACGCGGCGCAGCCGCCCGGTCTCGGAGTCGACGTGGAATCCCATGTCTCCATCCTCACCATGCCGAGCACCGTTCACCCGGCGAATCGCCCGCGCGTTTCCGGTGGCCGCCAGGGGGCCGCCCACCGGCGCCGGTGGGCGGCCCCGGTTCCGGTGGACGGGGCGGCAGGCACGGGGAACGCCACAGCCGGGAAGCGCCCACCGCGGGCCGGCGCTCGGTCGTGGTCCGCCGCGCGACGTGCCCGGTGCCGTACGGGATGTGCCGGACACGGCCTACAGCCGGGGGTCGACCGGCTCCGACTCCAGGGCCAGCACCGCGAACACCGCCTCGTGGACCCGCCACAACGGCTCCCCGTCGGCCAGCCGGTCCAGCGCTTCGAGCCCGAGCGCGTACTCCCTCAGCGCCAACGACCTCTTGTGGCCGAGGAACCGGCCGCGCAGCCGTTCCAGGTTCTCCGGGCGGGTGTACTCGGGACCGTAGACGATCCGGAGGTACTCCCGGCCGCGCACCTTGACGCCCGGCTGGACGAGCCGCCCCTTGCCGTCCCGTACCAGCGCGGCGAGCGGTTTGACGACCATGCCCTCGCCGCCGCGTCCGGTCAGCTCCAGCCACCAGTCGACCCCGGCGCGGACCGATGCCTCGTCCCCGGTGTCGACGACGAGCCGACGGGTCATCCGGAGCAGCCCGGTCGGGTCGTGCTCGACGAGCCGGTCGATCCCGGCCAGTTGCTCGTCGTGCGGCACGGAGGCCAGCGAGCGGCCCCGCACGGCGAGGATCTGGAACGGTGCGAGCCGCACCCCGTCCAGCCCCCGGGTGCCCCAGCAGTAGCGGCGATACGCCTCGGTGAAGGCGGTCGCGTCCTCGGCCCGTCCGCGTAGGCGGTCGGCGAGGGCCATCACGTCCACCCCGCGGGCCGCCGCAGCCGCGAGGGCCTGGCCGGCGGCCGGGAGGGCGGCGCCGGACGCGGCGCCGACCGCCGCGTACTGCGTGCGCAGCAGCCCGGACGCCTTGAGGGACCACGGCATCAGTTCGGCGTCGAGCAGCACCCAGTCGGTGTCCCACTCCTCCCAGAGCCCGGCGGCGGTGATCGCGGTGCGCAGCCTGTCGAGAATCGCCTCGGTGAGCGCGTCGTCGTCGAGGAACGGTCGGCCGGTGCGGGTGTAAAGCGCCCCGGTCGGGCCCGGCGCGGCGCCGGGGGCACGGGTGGTGTCGCCCACGCCGAAGCGTTCGCGGGCGGCGTCCGCGTCCCGGCAGACCAGGGCCACCGCACGCGAGCCCATGTGCTTCTCCTCGCACACGACCCGGGCGACACCGTCCGCCCGGTACTGGGCGAAGGCCTCCGCCGGGTGCTCCAGATAGCCGTCCTCGCGCGAGGTGGCGGTGGGCGCCATGGTCGGCGGGAGGTAGCCGAGCAGCCGGGGGTCGACGGCGAACCTGCTCATGACTTCGAGCGCCGCCGCGGCGTTCTCCTCACGGACCGCGACGCGCCCCAGGTGCCGGGTCTCCACGACCCGGCGGCCCTGCACGTCCGCGAGGTCCAGCGGGCGGCCCTCCCGGCCCCCGGGCGCCTCGGTGGTCAGCGGTCTGACCGGCTCGTACCAGACCCGCTCGGCCGGTACGTCGACGAGCTCGCGCTCCGGCCAGCGCAGCGCGGTCATCCTTCCTCCGAAGACCGCACCCGTGTCCAGGCAGATGGTGTTGTTGATCCAGGAGGTGCGGGGCACCGGGGTGTGGCCGTAGACCACGGCGGCACGACCCCGGTAGTCCTCCGCCCACGGGTAGCGCACGGGCAGACCGAACTCGTCGGTCTCCCCCGTGGTCTCCCCGTACAGCGCGTGCGAGCGGACCCGCCCGGAGGTGCGGCCGTGGTACTTCTCGGGCAGGCCGGCGTGGCAGACGACGAGCGCGCCCCCGTCGAGCACGTAGTGACTGACGAGTCCGTCGATGAACTCCCGTACCCGCGCGCGGAACGCCGGGTCCTTCTCGTCCTCCCGGTCGAGCTGCTCGATGGTCTCGGCGAGTCCGTGGGTGGGCCGCACCGTACGGCCCGCGAGGTACCGCCCGAGCTTGTTCTCGTGGTTGCCCGGTACGCACAGCGCGTTGCCCGCGGACACCATGGACATGACGCGGCGCAGCACGCCGGGGCTGTCGGGCCCCCGGTCGACCAGGTCGCCGACGAAGACCGCCGTACGTCCGTCGGGGTGCGCGCCGTCGACATAGCCGAGCCTGCCGAGCAGCGTCTCCAGCTCGGAGCTGCACCCGTGGATGTCACCGATGATGTCGAAGGGGCCGGTGAGGTGGCGCAGGTCGTTGTGACGGCGCTCCAGCACGACCTCGGCGTGCTCCGCCTCCTCCTCTCCGCGCAGGACGTGCACCTTGCGAAATCCCTCGCGCTCCAGGCCCCGTAGGGAACGGCGCAGTTCGCTGCGGTGGCGCCGGACGACATGGCGCGGCATGTCGGCGCGGTCCGGACGGGCCGCGTTGCGCGCCAGGCAGACCTCCTCGGGCAGGTCGAGGACGATCGCGATGGGCAGCACGTCGTGGCTCCGGGCGAGCTGGACGAGCTGCTTGCGGCTCTCGGGCTGGACGTTGGTGGCGTCCACGACGGTCAGCCGGCCGACGGCGAGCCTCTTGCCGGCGATCACGTGCAGGACGTCGAAGGCGTCCCGGCTGGCGCTCTGGTCGTTCTCGTCGTCGGCGACCAGGCCGCGGCAGAAGTCCGAGGAGATGATCTCCGTCGGCTTGAAGTGCCGACGGGCGAAGGTCGACTTGCCGGAACCGCTGGCCCCGATGAGGACGACGAGGGAGAGGTCGGTGACGGGCAGGGTGCGGGCGGTACCGGTCATGCGGCTTCCCCCTTCTTCTCGGTCCGGTGTGCGGTGTCGCCGGCGGTCATGGTGAACACGGCCATCTGGGTGGGTGGCCCGACCTCCGGGTCGTCGGGACCGACCGGCACGAACTCGACGCCGTATCCGTGCCGGTCCGCCACCTCCCGGGCCCAGTCGCGGAACTCGGCCCGCGTCCATTCGAACCGGTGGTCGCCGTGGCGGACGTGTCCGGCCGGAAGGGTCTCCCAGCGGACGTTGTACTCGACGTTCGGTGTCGTCACGAGGACCGTCCGCGGGCGGGCCGAACCGAACACGGCGTACTCCAGCGCGGGCAGCCGCGGCAGGTCGAGATGTTCGACGACCTCGCTGAGCACGGCCGCGTCGTACCCCTTGAGCCGCTTGTCGGTGTAGGTGAGGGAACCCTGCCGGAGGGTCACCCGCCCGGCCTGCCGCTCGCCCATCCGCTCCAGCTTCAGGCGGCGCGCCGCGATGGCGAGGGCTCGTACGGAGACGTCGACGCCGACGATCTCCGTGAAGGCCGCGTCCTTGAGCAGGGCCTGTACCAACTGGCCCTGGCCGCAACCGAGATCCAGCACCCGGTGCGCTCCGGCCGTGCGCAGCGCCGCCAGGATCGCGGCACGCCGCCGCTCGGCGAGCGGCACCGGCCTCTCCTCGGTGTCCGTGGTCTCGTCGACCGCGTTGTCGACGTTCTCGACGTCGAGGTCGTCCGACTCGGCGAGCCGCACCAGTTCGAGCCGCTGCGCCGCCTGACGGGTCAGGCTCCAGCGCCGGGACAGGTAACGGCTGGTGATCAGCTTCCGCTCGGGGTGGGTGGCCAGCCAGCCCTCACCCGCCCGCAACAGCTTGTCCACCTCGTCCGGCGCGACCCAGTAGTGCTTGGCGTCGTCGAGCACCGGCAACAGGACGTACAGCTGCCGCAACGCGTCGGCGAGCCGCAGTTCACCTTCCAGCACCAGTCGTACGTACCGCGAGTCGCCCCACTCCGGGAACCGTTCGTCCAGCGGCACGGGCGTCACGTCCACGTCCGTCCAGCCGAGCGGGCCGAAGATCTTGCGCACCAGCTCCGCCCCGCCGCGCGCGGGAAGCGCGGGCACCTCGATCCGCAGCGCGAGCGGCTCCCGCGCCCGCTCCGGCAGCGCCCGGCACGCCCCGTTCAGCGCCGACTTGAAGACGGTGCTCATCGCCACGGAGAGCAGCGACGACGCCGCGTACGGGCGGTCGTTGACGTACTGCGCCAGCGCCGCGTCCGGGGCGCCTCCCCGGCCCTTGCCCTTGCCGCGACGCACCAGGGCCACCGGATCGACCTCCAGCAGCAGCGCCGCGGTGCAGCGCTCGGTGGATGCCTCGGGATAGAAGACATGTGCCGTGCCGTGGGAGGTGGAGAACGTCTGCGCCCGATCGGGATGCTTGTGCAGGAGGAAGCCGAGATCGGTCGCGGGACGTTCCGCATGGCCGGTGGTACTGATCGTCAGGAACACGTGTCCGAGTATGGTCCGGTCCGCCCATCCGCCACCAAGCATTTTCACGTGTTCTCAAGGCTGTCGTCCCCTCCGGCCGTCCCTCCCCCGGCCGCTCCCCCGCTCGCTCGTACCTTCCGCTTCCCCTGCCGGTCTCCGGCTCTCCCCCGGTCTCCCCGGCTCTCGGCCGATCCGCCGATCAGTCCGGCCAGTTCCGCGACGGTGTCCGGCCCGACCCGGCAACAGCCGCCCACCAGCCGGGCCCCGGCGTCGCACCACGCCCGCGCCCTCTCCGCGTCGTAGGTGGCGCCGCCCGCCCACCTCCGTTCCGCGGCATCCCATCGCTCGCCGCTGTTGGGATAGACGACGACCGGTTTCCCGGCCGTCCCGGCCGCCACCCGCACAGCACGGTCCACGTCCGCCGGGTCGCAGCAGTTCACCCCGACGGCGAGCACCCGCTCGTGCCCCGCCGCGAGGGCGAAGGCCGTCTCCAGCGGCTGCCCCGCCCGGGTTCGGTCCCCCGTCACGCTGTACGAGAGCCAGACGGGCAGCCCGCATCCCCCGACCGCGCGCAGCATCGCCTCCGCCTCGTCGACGTCCGGCACCGTCTCCAGCGCCAGTACGTCGGGCCCTGCCGCGGCCAGCGCCTCGACCCGCGGGCGGTGGAACCGCTCCAGTGCCCGGACGGAGAGCCCGTAACGCCCCCGGTACTCGCTGCCGTCCGCCAGCATCGCCCCGTACGGACCGATCGACGCCGCGACCCAGACGTCCCGCCCCGCCCCGGCCGCGGCCCGACGAGCCAGCCGCACGCCGCGGGCGAGCAGCTCCGCCGTCCCGGACCTGTCGACGCCCCGTCGTTCGAACCCCTCGAAGGTGGCCTGGTAGGTCGCCGTGATGAGCACCTGGGCGCCCGCCCGCACATAGGCCGTGTGCGCCGCCTCGATCTGCTCCGGGGCGTCCGCGAGCAGCCGGGCCGACCACAGCGCGTCGGAGAGGTCGCAGCCCTGGTCCTCCAGTTGGTTGGAGAGACCGCCGTCGAGCAGAACCGGTCCCCTGGCGAGCGCGTCGCCGAGCGCGCCGACGGGCACCCCCTCGGCCGGACGGACGGACCGCACGAACACCTCCCTGTCATGCCCCGGTTGATGCCTTCTGGTGCACCGGGGCTCCGATCCGGATCGCGCACGACCGGTGGCCGGTTGCCCGCGCTCCGCCGAACCGGAACCGTCCTCGCGCCGGGGGTGGGACGCGGACCGGTGATGTCCGCACGTCCGAGGACGCAAACCGTCCGCACGCCCCGGCGGGTCCGCGGCGGGACCGGGCGGTGCGAGCCGCCCTCCCGGCCGAGCCGCGCCCTCTCAGCCGAGCTGGGACTGGACCTGGGACGAGATCAGCTCCAGATGCTCCAGGTCCTCCAGGTCCAGGACCTGGAGGTAGATGCGGGACGATCCGATCGCGCCGTACCGGCCGATCTTGTCGACCACCTCGGCCGGCGAGCCCGCGAGCCCGTTCGCCTTCAGCTCCTCCACCTCACGGCCGATGACGGAGGCGCGACGTGCCACCTCCGCGTCGTTCTTTCCGACACAGACGACCAGCGCGTTGGAGTACACCAGGTCGTCCGGTCCGCGGCCGGCCGCTCGCGCCGCTTCCCCGACCCGCCCGAACTGCTTCTCGCTGTCCTCCAGCGACGCGAAGGGAATGTTGAACTCGTCCGCGTACCGCGCGGCCAGCCTCGGTGTCCGCTTCGCCCCGTGGCCGCCGATCAGGATCGGCACCTTGGTCTGCGCCGGCTTGGGCAGCGCGGGCGAGTCGGTCAGTCGGTAGTACTTTCCGTCGAAGTTGTACTTCTTGCCGGCCTCGGTCGCCCACAGGCCGGTGACGATCTCCAGCTGCTCCTCCAGCCTGCCGAACTTCTCCTTCGGGAACGGGATGCCGTAGGCCTGGTGCTCCTCCTCGAACCAGCCCGCGCCGAGCCCGAGTTCGACGCGCCCGCCGGACATCCGGTCGACCTGCGCCACCTGGATGGCGAGCACTCCGGGGAGTCGGAAGGTCCCCGCCGTCATCAGCGTGCCGAGACGGATCCTCTTGGTCTCGCGGGCCAGCCCGGCCAGGGTGATCCAGGCGTCGGTCGGACCGGGCAGGCCGTCCCCCGGCCCCATGCGGAGGTAGTGGTCGGAGCGGTAGAAGGCGTCGAAACCGAGGTCCTCGGCCGCCTTGGCGACGGTGAGCAGGGTGTCGTAGTCGGCCCCTTGCTGGGGCTCGGTGAAGATTCGAAGATCCATGCGTCCATCCTGCACCCAGGGGCGCCGGTCGTTCCTCCTCGTCTCCTCCCCCCGTGACACCACGGCCCCCGCGTCGAGCGCCGTCCGCCTTCACCGCGCACCCCGCCCTCCCGGCCCCGGCCGCCCACGAACGTGCGGGCCGCTCGCGAGAGGCCCGCACAAACCCGCACGGCCACGATGCTCCAGTCGGTCACGGTGCCGCACCGGCGCGGAGCCCCGCACGATCACGACCGGCCCGCCGCCGAACCGGCCGGTCCGCGGAGCTCGTCGTACGGGCCGTCCCGCTCCCGGCCGCGCTCCAGATCCTGCTGTCGTTCACGCTCCTGTTCGTCGAGACGCCGCAGCATCCCGTGCACCCGGTCCATCGACTCGTCTGCCGCGTCGATCGCCTCCATGCACTGCCAGTACAGCGCCTGCTCATCGGTTTCGCAGGCCACCCCGACCAGGGCCATCCCCACCTCGCCGAGCAGCGTGCCCAACCCCGTCAGCGCCGCCCTCGGCTCGGCGAGCCCGGAGAGCTGTGCGGCCCGCGCCACCTGCGCCCGTGCCACCGGATGGTCAAGTGGCCCGCCGCTCCTCCCGCCGATCTCGCTGAGCCCGCGCGCCTCGCCCCGTAACTCCTTGGGACCGTCCACCGCGATCCTGCTGCCGATCGCCTGGGCGAGCGCCTGGGCCTGCCACGCCTCGGCGATGATGTCCGGTGTGCCCCGGCTCTGCGCCAGCGCACGCCGGCTGACTCCGACGAGCCTCTCCGCTTCCATGCGTTACCCCCGTCCGTACGAAAAGCCGCTCAACTCATCCATTACCCACAGTGAGGGCACCGGTACCGAAAAGCCAGGGGAATTCGGAAATCTGTGGACAGGAATTCAACTGTGCACAAGTGGATCACTCCGAAGAGTGACGATTCGGGGTCTGGAGGTTCTCCGGGCGCTCCGGGGCCGGGAAGCGGACCTCGTTCCGGTCGATCTTCTCCGCGAGCGCCGTCGGCGCGTCGATCCCCAGCACCTCGCAGAACTGCAACAGATACGCGAGCACGTCCGCGACCTCGTCCGCGACCCGGTGGGCCGTGTCCGCGTCCTCCATCACCCGTGCCGACTCGTCCGGCGTCAGCCACTGGAAGATCTCGACGAGTTCGGACGCCTCGACGCTCAGCGCGATCGCCAGGTTCTTCGGGTTGTGGTACTGCCCCCAGTCACGTGCTGCCGCGAACGCGGCAAGTCGTCGCTGCAGGGCGCGTACGTCGGGTTCTGTCACCGTTCCAGGTCTACCACCCTCACCCCGGCCGTCTCACGGGCCCCCGCCGCACCGCGCTCCGTGACCGTGCCCACCAGCCCGATGTGCCCCGCCGCCGCGACCGCCACCGCGAGGTCCAGCAGCCCGCGCACCTGCCGCCCGTCCAGATCGCGGTCGAAGCCGTCGGCCAGCACGGTGAGGGTCTGCAGGGCCGAGGGCACCTCCCCCGCCGCGTCCACCGCCAGCACCCCGGGGCCGACGAGCAGCACCAGCGCGTGCGCGAGGTACCTCAGTTCGCTGTCGCCCAGACGGTCGAGCGGCGTGGTGCGGCCCGCGTCGCGCCCGACCGTCGCACGCAGCCTCCCGTCCGCCGTGCGCTCCACCCCCAACGCCGTGACCGGCCCGGCACAGCCGGCGTGGGCGACGGCGACCAGTCGGGCGTGACGCCGGGCGCAGCCCGTGTGCGTGCGCCCCAGCACCGCCGCGAGGTTGCGGCAGCCCCGGCGCAGCCGGTCGTCGCCGGCCGGGACCGGGGCGCGCATCCGGGACGGCTGCGGTTCGCAGGGGAAGACCGATCTCAGGGCCACCACCGTCTGCTCCGCGGCGGCCAGGACCTGTAACTGCCCCGCGGTCCGGCCCGCCACCCGTAACGGCAGCAGGGCCGTTCCGAGCCGGTCGTCGGGCAGCGGGGCCCGTGTGACCGGGACCGTGCCGGCGGTGTGCCAGGCGGCCTGGACCGTCGACCGTCCCGGGTCGCGCAGCGCGGTGGCGAGCAGTGTCTCGCCGCCACCGGTGAGACGTTCGCCGACGATGCGGAGGGTCGGTTCCGCCTGAACCGCGACATCGAGCCGCACCGGCCCCGCCGGCCCGTCGGTCGTACAGCCGATCCGGAATCCGCGGCGGCCCTGTGCGTCGGCCGCGGCGCCCTCCGGCACGCAGCCCACCGGATCCGGGAACACCTCGTCCAGGGATTCCCCGCCGCCCAGCCGTGCCAGCGCCTCGTACGCCCTCAGGACGCTCGACTTGCCGCTGCCACCGGGACCGGTGAAGAACGTGACCGGGCCGAGGGGGAACGTGGCGCCGCGGTGCGAGGCGAAGGCGGACAGCCGCAGCTCGGTGACGACGGGGCCGGCCCGACGGACGGATCCGGGAGACCGGACGGGCCCGGTGACGCGGACGCGAGCCGCGGGGACCGGCGGGCTCGCCGCGCGGGCCGGCGTACCGGAGGAGGGCGGCGCGGCGGCGGCCTCCGGGCGGAGTGCAGTCATGGGCGGACGGTACGCGGACGGCGAACAGGAGAACCGTTCCGCCCGAATGGCCTTCCTACGATCGGGCTACGTGCGCTCCGGCGGTCCCGTGCGGACGGCTTTCCCGCTGTCGCGGCAGGCCCGTCGTTCCTCGCCGGTCCGGCCCCGCCCCGGATCCCGGCGGGACATCGGCGGGCATCCGGCCGTCGCGGTCGGCCGCGCCCGTTCGGCACCGGGTCGGCGCCACGGCCCGCCGCCCCGGCGGCCCCGCTAGGAGCCGGGAAGGCCCGCCGCGGCGGCGGCCCCCTCGACCTCCATGCCGATCGGGGACAGCAGGAAGACGTTCCGGTCGACCCGGTGCATCCCGCTGCCGAGCCCGAAGACGACCCCACTGGTGAAATCCAGGATGCGCTTGGCCACGTCCGATTCGGCGCTGGTCAGATCGAGCAGTACCGGAACCTGCGCGACAAGGTACTCAGCCACCTCCCGCGCGTCCGCGAAGACCTGGACCCGGAGCACCACGAGGCGCCGCTGTTCGGCCTCCGGCCCCTCGTCGGGAACCGCGCGGTGATCGACCCGGGACGGCCACGCGTTGCGGCTGCGCAGCGGCACGACCTGGGCAAGCCCCTCCCACTGCTCGTCCGTGACGTCGTACCTGTCATACCTGCTCACCGGACCACCCCGTCTGTGCTTCGGTCGGCGTTGCGCCCGCTGCGCTCGCTGTTCATCGGGCAATTCTCTCGTCCCTCACCCGTTCGGCGTACCACCGACACGGTTCACGGGCCGATCGGCACCTCCGCCGCTCCGTGCCGAATGTCCGTCGCGGCCTCGTCCGGGCCCGATGTCGCGCTCATGTCGACCGGAGTGAAACGTACCGGAAGGCTGACCAGGGCTCGGTGGAAGGGTCCGGGTCGCCAGGTCAGCCGGTCCACCGGAACGTCCAGTTCGGCGTCGCACAACTGGCTGGTGAGCTGCTCGATCGCGGTCATGGCGATGAGCAGTGCGGGCTGCTTGGCCGGGCACCGGTGCGGCCCGGCCGACCAGGCGAGGTGGGCGCTGGAACCGGAGCGGGTCCCGGGCGCCGAGGAGCCCGGCTCGGCCTGGGTGTTGGCCGCCGCGTAGGAGACCAGGAGCAGTTGTCCGGCGCGCAGCCGGACGCCGTGGAACTCCGTGTCGTGACGCGGGTAGTGGGCCGAGAGGTTGGCCAGCGGCGGATCCTGCCAGAGCACCTCGTCGATCGCCTCGTGCGCCGTCATCGCGCCGCCGTGCAACGAGCCCGCGTAGCGGGCGTCGGTGAGCATGTGGAGCAGGGCGTTGCCGATGAGGTTGGTCGTCGGGTCGTGGCCCGCGCTCATGAGCAGGGTGATCTGACGCACGGTCTCGTCGTTGTCGAGATCCGCCGGATGGGCGAGGAGGTACGAGGTCAGGTCGCGGCGCGGCGCGGCCCGCCGGGCAGCGACCAGATCGGTGACGACCCGCACCAGGTCGGCGTAGGCGGTGGTGGCGTCCTCGGCCGAGTTGAACATGCCGGCGATGCCGTTGACGATGCGCTCCGCGTCGTCCGACGGCACGCCGAACCAGGTGACGAAGACGTGCAGCGGGAGCCGCCGGGCGTACTGCGCGATCAGGTCGCCCCTGCCGGTGGCGGCGAACTCGCCGATGAGCCGCCGGGCGACCCGGGCGACCTCGGCCCGCAGGACGTGCGGCTCGATCAGGGCGAGGCCGTCGTTGATGGCTTCCCGGTAGCGTGCGTGCACCTCGCCGTCGCTGAACAGCGCGGTGGGCCGGTAGCCGAGCATCGGCAGGACCGGTGAGTCGTCGGGCACCGTGGCCTGCCAGGCGCGCGGGTCCTTGGTGAAGGTGTGGGTGTCGCGCAGCAGGTCGACGGCGGCCTGGTAGTCCGTGACCAGGAGGGCGTTGATGCCGGGGGCGATCCGGACGGGGGCCAGGGGGCCGTGTTCGCGCAGGCGCCGGTAGTGGCCGCGCGGGTCGGCGGCGAAGTCCGGGCCGTACAGCGCGAGGGGCTGCGGGGGCTGTGAGAACGGTGTCATGACGGGTCCTCGGGCCGGGGCAGAGCGGTCAGCACGTGTTCGGCCAGCGCGATCAGCGCGTCGATGCCGCCGCGGCGCTCACGGGCGTCGCACTGCACCAGCGGGGTCTCGGGGGCGAGGTCGAGGTGCTTGCGCAGGACCTCGTCGCTGTGGGCGGGGGCGTCGGGGAAGCGGTTGACGGCCACCGCGTACGGCAGCCCCTGTTCCTCGACCATGTCCATGACGGCGAAGGAGTCGGCGAGCCTGCGGGTGTCCACCAGGACGAGGGCGCCGAGCGCGCCGCGCGCGATGTCCTCCCAGAGCGGGAGGAACCGCTGCTGGCCCGGGGTGCCGAACAGGTAGAGCACCAGGTCGTCGAGGACGGTGAGCCGACCGAAGTCGACGGCGACGGTGGTCGTGGTCTTGTCCGGCAGGCCCGCGGTGTCGTCGACCCGGGTGCTGGACTGGGTCATCGCCTCTTCGGTGTGGAGCGTGGCGATCTCCGACAGCGTGCGGATCAGGGTGGTCTTGCCCACGCCGAACGGACCCGTGACGACGATCTTCATCAGGGTCCGGGCGGCGGGCGGGAGGTACCCGACGCCGGCGCGGTCAGTGGAGGGAGCGGAGTCCAACGAGCAGCCTCTCGACGAGCGACCGGTCGATCTCCCCGGCGCTGGGGATGGGCGGTCGGGTGTGCAGATGTCCGGCGGCCGCGAGGTCCGTGGCCAGGAAGACGGTCGCGCTCACCGGGAGGTCCAGGTGGGCCGCGCATTCGACGACGGTGAGCGCGCCCGGTTCGAGCAGTTGGCAGAGTCTGCGCTGCTCCGAGCCGGTGTCCGGCGGCAGGTCGGTGTCGGTGCGCACCAGCACGGCCAGCCGGTCGAGCGCGCGGCCGGCGGGCCGGGTGCGACCGCCGGTGACCAGGTAGGCGGGTATCAGACGGCGTCCTCGGCCGGCGGTCACGGCCGGGCGGCGCTGTCCGGTTGACGGGCGGGGGCGTTCATCGCCCGGGTCAGGGCGGTGACCTGCACCTGCATCTGGTAGGCGATGTCACCGAGTTTGGCCCCGGGTTCCGCGAACAGGGCGAGCGTGGTGTTGTTCCCGGCCGGCACGACGATGGCGAAGCCCAGGTCGGACTCGACGACGGTCTGCGCCAGGCCGGGGGTGTCGACGTCGGTGAAGGCCGTGGTGAAGGCGCGGGCCGCGGCGTGCAGCGTGGCGGTCATGGCGGCGACCCGTTCGCCGGACGCCCGGTCCAGGCCGGGGGACGCGCCCTCGACGAGGCCGTCACCGGTGGCGACCACGGCGTGCTGGACCCCGGGGAGTTCCAGCAGAGGGGTCAGCACCCATGCGAGGTCACCTGTGGTGGGGGTGGGGGCGCTCACGTCTTGTCTCCTTGCTCGTCCTGGCGACGGTGGTGGTCCTGGTCGTCCGGTGCCGGTGCGGTGGGGCGCCGGACGACGCTCCTGCCGTTGAGGGTGCCCTGTTGGAGGGCCGCCCAGGAAGCCTCCGCCTGCTCCGGTGTACGGGACACCTGGTCGCGGTCCGGGCCTGCGGACGCGGCGGCCGGTGTCCGGGCCGGACGGGGCGTGCGTCGCCTCCGGGTCGGGAGCCCGGCGGGCGCTGCGGGGGCGGCGGACGCGGACTCGGGGGCGGACCCGACCCGGGGGGCCGTCTCCTCGGCGTGCGGCGCGGGCTCGGGCCGCGCCGCCGCGGTTGCCCGGTCGGCGGGTCCGGCCCCGGCGCCGGACGCCGGTACGGGCGCCGGGTCCTGGGCGGGGGCGGACGTCGGGCCCTGGGCCCGGACGGGCGCCGGGGCGAGCACGGACAGGGTGCGTTCGTTCTCCAGAACGATCAGCAGATGGGCCGGGACCCTGAGCATCGTCCGCATGCCGCCGAACGGCGATGCCTCGATGTGGCAGTCGAATCCGTACTGGGCCACGAGTCGGCCGACGACGGCGAAGCCCGTCTGCGGCGGGTCGCCCAGCTCGGTCAGCAGTACCTCGGACGGACCGGCCAGCAGGGTGCGGGCCCGGTTCAGCGCGTCGTCGTCCATGCCGATGCCGCCGTCGTCGACGACCAGGAAAGCGCCGCGTCCACCGCTCTGCTGGATCGTCACCTGGACGTCGGTGTCCGGATGCGAGTACGCCGTGGCGTTGGCCAGCAGTTCGGCGAGCGCGATGGCGAGGGGCTCGGCGGCGCGGGCGACGAGTGCGAGCCGTTCGTCGCGCAGGTGGTTGGCCACCTTGATCCGCTCGTAGCCGGCCACCCGGGACTGGGCGCCGAGCACGATCTCGACGAGCGGCGAGTTCTGCCGGGCGAGCCCCGGCCAGGCGTCGCACAGCACGGCGGTGGACTGGGTGCGCCGGAGCGCCAGTTCGTTGCGGAAGTCAAGTTGCAGGATCCGCGGGTCGTCGTACTCGTGCTGGAGCTCGTGGAGCAGTTGCTGGGACTGGTTGAGCAGGGACTGGATCTTGGCCGAGGTGCCGCGCATCGCCGCCCGCGCCGCGGCGTCCACCCGGCCGCGCTCCTCGGTGACCGCCGTACGGGTGGCCTGCACGGCCTCGGTGAGCAGCCGGGCCGCCTCGCCGTCGATCTCGGCCGCCTCCCGCAGTCCGGGGACCGGCGCGTTGGGGTGGGAGAGCGCGAGGGCGGCGGCGGGTATGCGTCGCCGGGCGAGTTGCCTGATCTCGTCGGTGAGGGCGACGGTACGGGCCTCGGCGGCCTTCGTCTGCCGTTCGGCGACCTCGGCGCGGGCCAGCGCCAGTTGCTCCGAGCGCGCCGCGTTCTGTGCGCGGACGGCCGCCGCCACGGCGGCCGCGGCGGCGATCACCGCCAGGATCCATCCCATGCCGTCACCGCCTTTCTGTAGTCGGGCCGGTCTTCGGCCGGCTCGGTCTTCGCCCTGACCGCGGAACCGGGCGGAGCCGGTCCCCGGTGTGGGCCGTTGCGGGGGTCGTGCTCACCGCTCCGTCGCACCCACCGGGTCGCTGGACTCCTCGACCTCCCGGGCGACCACGGCGACGTCGGTCATCACCTGGAGCACACCGGGCAGCTCGGAGCCGTCCAGTTGCCGGTACTCGCTGCCGATGGTCACCACCAGCCGCTCCGGCAGCCCGAGTTCCGGGTAGCGTCCCTCGCCGATCACCCGGCGGGCCGCCTCCAGGGCCGGGATGCCCGCGGAGTGGAAGGCGTGGGCGCGCTCGCGCACGTACTCCAGGTAGACGACGTGCTCGCGCACCCCGGCCCGGTCGAGCACCGGCCCGTGCCCGGGGACGATGGTCCCGGCCCCGGTGTCCAGGATCCGTTCACAGGCGGCGATCACGTTGTCCAGCGGGCCCGCCCAGTGCACCGGGTGGTCGCCCGGCTGGGCGGAGCTGGAGGAGAAGATGACGTCCCCGCTGAACACCGCTCCCTGTGCGGGCAGATGGACCATCAGGTCACCGGTGGTGTGCGCGGACGGCAGGGCGGAGATCCGGACCGGGTACTCCCCCAGGGTCAGTTCGAGCTCGCCGGTGAAGTAGGTGGTGGGGTGCACCGGCTCGGTACTCGACCAGTCGAAGGGACCGAAGTGGCGTGCGAGGTAGGCCCCGAGCGCGGACTCCCGGTCGCCGCCGGTGACGAGCGCGTGCTGCTGCTTGGGCGTCGGCTCGTAGTGGATGTGCTCCCGGGCCTCGCGGGTCGCGATGATCTCCGCGTCCGGCAGTACACCGGCGCCCCAGAAGTGGTCACCGTTCGCGTGGGTGACGATCACCCGGTCGATGGAGACCCCTTCGGGCAGCCGCTCGGTGGACTCGGCGAGGAACTGGCCGGCCAGCGCCGTGTCGTAAGGGGTGTCGATCCAGAGCGCGCCGCGGGGTGAGACGAGCAGACCGCAGTTCGCCAGCCCCCAGCCTCGTTTCGGCGGGAGCCAGGCGTACAGGCCCCGCCCCAGGTCAACGACTTCTCCACCCGTGATCGACATGGACGCGATTATGCCGACCACGTTCCGGCCATGCGTTCGAACTCGGTCACGATTGGGTTCCGTTGGCGCAAAATCGCTGCTCGACCGGCTCGACGGTGGCAAATCGGTGACCCTGCGGAACCGACATTCCACCACCCCATACAGCGCCATTCTCGTCATTTACGACATTGCGCTCCATGGTCCCCTGCCCCGCTTCCGGCCTTCGACGGGCGGTCGCCAAACCCGAGGAAGCCGACTACCCACCGAGCATGGCCGAAAGTAGTCGCCCCGGAACCGGGGGCCGTGCCGTCGGACGACGGCCCCACCGGGCCGTGCGCGGACACGGCCCGGGGCTCGGGGCGATTCGGCGGTGGGGGCGTCCTCAGCGGACCTGGCCGCGCTCGAAGTACGCGATCAGCTCCGGGTCCAGTGCCGGTACGTCGTACGGCATGCCGCCCTCGCGCAGCGAGCGGGTGGCGAGCACCCCGGCGGCCACACTCATCCGCGCGGCCACCGGCGAGGTGTCGGTGACACCGCCGTCGCGCACGAACCGGCAGAACTCCTCCATGATCCGGGTGTCGCCGCCGCCGTGCGTGCCTCCGGCGTCCGGCACCCGGTAGGTGATGTCGGCCTCGCGCCGGTATCCGCCGGGGCCGGTGTTCCAGACCTTGACCTCGTCGCCGGGACCGTCGCCGAAGTTCTCCAGGCGGCCCTCGGTGCCGATGACGGTGTAGTTGCGCCAGTAGTCCGGGGTGAAGTGGCACTGCTGGTAGGCGGCCACGACGCCGTTGTCGAGCTGCATGTTCATCACCGAGACGTCCTCGACGTCCACGACGTGGTGCAGGTCCTTGCGGGCCGTGGGCGGCCAGTCGAACTCGCGCAGCCAGTTCTCGGGGCGCGGGGTGTCCGGCTCGCGGCGCGGCAGGTCGCCGTAGACGAGGAGATCGCCGAGCGCGTTGACGCGACGGGTGTAGCCACCCGCCAGCCAGTGCAGGACGTCGATGTCGTGGGCCGCCTTCTGGAGCAGCAGGCCGGTGGTACGGGTCCGGTCGGCGTGCCAGTCCTTGAAGTAGTAGTCACCGCCGTAGCCGACGAAGTGCCGCACCCACACGGTCTTGGGCTCGCCGATGTCGCCGCGGGCGATGATGTCGCGCATGAGGCGCACGACGCCCATGTGGCGCATGTTGTGCCCGACGTACAGCCGGGTGCCGGTCTCGTACGCCGCGCGCAGGATGTTGTCGCAGCTCTCGACGGTGATGCCGAGCGGCTTCTCGACGAAGACCGCCTTGCCGGCGCGCAGCGCGTCGACGGCGATGGTCTCGTGGGTGTCGTCGGGGGTGGCGACGATGATCGCGTCGAGGTCGTCGCGGCCGAGGAGCTCCTTGTAGTCCTCGACGGCGAGATCGGTGCCGAAGCGCTCGGCCTCACGCCGGCGCACCTCGGGGTCGAGGTCGCAGACGGCGGTGATCGCCGACCCCTTGCCGGGGTGGTGGGCGGACGTCGCGATGGAGCGGCGCAGGCCGAGCCCGATGACGCCGAGGCGCAGATCTGACACGGTGGTCCCTTCTGTCTGTACGTGTGGTGCGGGCCGTTGGCGCTCGGGACGGGGGCGGGGACCGCTCGCCGACGAGCGATGCCCCGCACCGGCCGATGGGGCAAGGGCGTGTCCCGCGGGCACGGAGACGGGCCCGCACCGTCGGATGCGGCCGACGCCCCTTCGCGGGGACAGGCACATAGTTCACGACGCCACACCCGGATGGCAAGAGTTGTTCGTTTCACACATGTAACGAACATTTATTGACACGGAAAAGGTTACCGCCTCGCCCCCACAGACACCCCAAGAGGCCCGGCACGACCCGAAATAAGGTGACCAAGCATCACGAAAGCGGCAGCGACCGGGGCGCCGGGGCGCGGCGAGGCGGGCCCGCCCCTCCCCCATGGCCGCGATCGCGGATGCTCGAACATGCATCACGGGTGAGCTTCAGCAACATCTCCGAGCAGTCACCCATCGAGGGCAGCATCCCGTTTCGCGCATATCGTCCGGCTTCGCCCACCCGTCGCACATGACGGCGGGCCGCCACCCCGAAGGGCGGCGGCCCGCCGTCGTGACGAGCGGTTCAGACGGCCACGACCGTGACACCGGCCTCCGTGAAGCGGGCGGCGGCCTCGGGCGTGATCCCCTTGTCGGTGACGAGGAAGTCGACAAGGCCGAGGTCGCAGACCCGGGCGAAGGCCCGCTTGCCGATCTTCGACGAGTCCGCCGCCACCACCACCCGCTGCGCCTGTTGGGCGAGCAGCCGGTTGATGCTGGCCTCGCCCTCGTGGTGGACGTAGGCACCGCGCTCGGTGTCGATCGCGTTGACCCCCAGAACGGCCACGTCCAGCGTGATCTCGCCCAGCACGCCGCTGGCCAGCGGTCCCGTCAGCTCGTACGACTGGGGCCTGGCCACGCCGCCGGTGACCACGATCTTGATCTGCGGACGGATCACCAGTTCGTTGGCGATGTTGAGGGCGTTGGTGACCACGGTCAGGGCCGGCTGGCCCCCCACCCCCGCCGCGGTGTCGCCGACGACGTCGGAACGCACCGCCAGCGAGCGCGCCACCTCCGTCAGCGTCGTGCCGCCGGTCAGCCCCACCACCTCGCCCACCGCCACCAGTTCGGAGACGGCACGGCCGATGGCCTGCTTCTCGGGGGCGTGGCGGCCGGTCTTGTAGCGCAGCGCGAGCTCGTAGCTGACACCGTGCGCGACCGCGCCGCCGCGGGTGCGCGTCAGCAGCTGCTGCTCGGCGAGCTGGTCCAGGTCGCGGCGGATGGTCGCGGCCGAGACGTCGAGGGTGACGGCGGCGTCCTCGACCTCCACCCGGCCGTTCTTGCCGACGAGTTCCAGCAGCGCGTTCCACCGGGTTTCCCTGGACAAGAGAAGTCTCCTCACGAGCCCGGGCTTCGGGCACCCATCCCCTTGGGTACGGTCACCGGACACGCGCAAGCGTCGCACAAGGCTCTGTCCAGTCAAGTCTCTCGCAAGCAGAATGCTTGAAAATGCTCGCACTACGCGTATAGCGTGCATAAACGAGCATCCCACTACGAGTTCGGAGTGCAAAAGTGTCATTTGTCGAGATCGAGATCGCGAGTCAGCCGGAGTGCTGGCGCCGCGCCGCCGAACTGGCCGAGACCCGGGCCGACGCCCTGCCCGCCGCCGGTGAGCGCGTCGCGATCGTCGGCTGCGGCACCTCGTTCTACATGGCCCAGGCGTACGCCGCGCTCCGCGAGGGGTCCGGGCAGGGCGAGTCCGACGCCTTCGCCGCCTCGGAGTTCCCCTTCGGCCGACGCTACGACCGGGTCGTCGCGCTCACCCGCTCGGGCACCACGACCGAGGTGCTGGAACTGCTGGACCGTCTGCGCGGCGAGATCCGCACGGTGGCCGTCACCGCCGACCCCGACACGCCGATCATGACCTCGGCCGACGAGGTCGTCGTCCTGGACTTCGCCGACGAGAAGTCCGTGGTGCAGACCCGGTTCGCGACCACCGCGCTCACGCTGTTCCGCGCCCACCTCGGGCTGCACACCGACGCCGTGGTGCGCGACGCGGAGACCGCGCTGGCCGAGCCGCTGCCCGAAGGGCTGGTGGACTGCACCCAGTTCACCTTCCTCGGCCGGGGCTGGACGGTGGGCCTCGCCAACGAGGCCGCGCTGAAGATGAAGGAGGCGTCGCTCTCCTGGACCGAGTCGTACCCCGCGATGGAGTACCGCCACGGCCCGATCAGCATCGCCTCCGACACCACCGCGACCTGGATGTTCGGCACCGCCCCGGAGGGCCTGTCCGAGCAGTTGCTCTCGACCGGGGCCCGGTGGGTGGAGAGCGGCCTGGACCCGCTCGCCGATCTGGTACGCGCCCAGCGCCTTGCGGTCGCCCGCGCGACGGCCCGCGGCCTGGACCCGGACAGCCCGCGCAACCTGACCCGCTCGGTGGTCCTCACGGATGCCTGACCGCCCGATGGATATCGTCGAGCACACGTTCGACGCATCGGGCGCGAACACGCGCGGAACCGACCGGAGAACCCCTCACGATCCGCCCCTCCCGGGCGCGCGCGAGGGGTTTCTCGCCATGCCCGCGGGCGGGACCGCGGACGGCGGGGCCGGGGTGCTCGTGCTGTCCGGGTCCAGCGGGCGCGTCGAGGTCGAGCGGTGCCGCCTGCTGGCCGGGGAGGGCATCTGCGCGCTGTCGGTCCGCTGGTTCGGCGGCGGCGCCGGGCAGCCACCGGGCATCTGCGAGGTCCCGCGATCGAGGTGCTCCGCACGTACGGCGCCCGGCGCATCGGGGTGCTCGGCTCGTCCAAGGGCGCGGAGGCGGCCCTGCACCTGTCCGTGCTGCTGCCCGGGGTCGACGCCGTGGTGGCCCTCTCGCCCACCTCGCCGACCTGGGCCAACGTCGGGCCGGGCCACGACGGCCGGGACCGGCCGTACCGCTCCTCGTGGACCTGGCGCGGCGAACCGCTGCCATTCGTCCCCTACGACGAGGACTGGGTCCCGGCCCCCGCGTCCGCGCACTTCCGGTACGGGGGCTCACCGGCGGCGGACGCGGCACTGGGCGCGACGGCATGGCCGTACGTCCTCGACGCGCTCCGCGGGGAGCACGCGTGCCGGGACGACCGCCGCGAACCCGCCGGATGACCTCCGGCCGGAAAACGGACGCGGCAGGGTGCGTACGTTTCCCGGGCGGACGGGTCCCCGGCGCGATCCGGGGGCCGGTGTGCGTTCCGGCCCCTCGGACGGCGTCGTCGTCTCAGGACTCCTCGAAGTAGGCGTCCAGGACCGCGTCGAGCTTCTCCGCCCACGGCTTCAGGTCGCTCCTGGCCGGCGCCTCGACCTCGGCGTTGAACCACCGGCGGGTCGACATGTGGACCGTGACGGTGAACCTGCGGCCGAACCGCGGGGTCTTCACCTCGACCGCCCCGATCTCGTGCCAGTCGAATTCGGCCTCCTGGTCGTCGAGCCGGAACCTGACGCCCTCGTGGTTCACGGTGATCGACCCGCGACGGTCGCTCACCTCGAACACCGGGCCGTCCTGCGTCGGCCGGTCCTCCGTCTCCTTCCCTTCCTCCTCGGCTGCCGCGGCGGTACCGGCCCCGGTGTCGCCGTCGGCCGCGTCGTCGGTCGTGTCGTCGGTCGTGTCGTCGGTCGTGGCCCGTGCGGGGGCGTCGTCGACGGCCACCGCTGCCGGGGCCGTCTCCTCCGTCCGTTCCTGGTCGTGCCCGTCCGGGCTCGATTCGGCCTTCACGGCGGTGACGGGGGCCGTGAGGCCGGGAATGTACGCCGGGTCTGTCCCCGCGGCGTACCCGGGCTGAGTGTTCGGATCTATGCGCTGCTCCACGGCGGGCAGTATGGCCGACGAACCTGTACGTGACCAGCGACCGCCGCGCCGGGCGCCCCTACGGCTTACGGCCTGGGGAGCAGGAGAGGGGCGGGCCCGCGACGCCCCCTCTCGCTCCCCCGCTCGTTGCTCCCGGTGCCTCCCCGGGCGGACGACGGGGAGGCACCCCGTGTCACCTCGTCCGGTGCGCCATCAACTCCGTCACCCGGTGCAGCGGGAGCGCCGGTACGTGATGGCCCGCCCGTCCGGTCATGGAGTGCGCGCCGGTGAGCACGTTGAGCACCGCCTCCTCCACCGACTCGACCACCGCTGTGAAGAACGGATCCATCCGCCCCCACGGCACGAACCGCATCGACTCGTACGGCGCGCTGCCGTCGTCCTCGGGGAAGGTACTGGTCAACGCGGACGGGTTGGCGGTCGAGAAGGCGAGGAAGAGGTCTCCGGAGAAGTGGCTCCCGGTGGTTCCGGTGCGGGCCAGACCGAGCGTCACACGACGGGCCAGCGCCTTGCACTGACCCGGCAGCAACGGCGCGTCGGTCGCCACCACCACGATCACCGAGCCGGCGCCCGGGGGCACCGGACGCTCCGCGTCGTCCGCCGGTCCGGGCGCCGCAGCCGCGACCGGGTCGGGCAGCTCGCGCCCCACCGGCACGCCGGCCACCACCAGTTCGCGCCGTGCGCCGAAATTGGCCTGTACGAACGCGCCGACGGTGTAGCGGTCCTCCCCGTACCGGACCACCCGCGACGCGGTCCCCGAGCCCCCCTTGAAGCCGTAGCAGCGCATGCCCGTCCCGCCGCCGACACACCCCTCCTCGACCGGGCCGGAGGCCGCCGCGTCGATCGCGGCCCCCGCGTGGCCGGACCGCACCGCCGGGCCGTGGATGTCGTTGAGGTGGCCGTCCCAGGTCTCGGTCACCACCGGCAGCAGCCACTCGGGGGCCATGCCACCGCAGTTGGCGCGCACCCACTCGACGACGCCGCGGTGCACCGGGCCGACCGCGTAGGTGTTGGTGATCACCACGGGGACCGCGAGCGATCCGGTCTCCTCGATCCACGCCGTTCCGGTCATCTCGCCGTTGCCGTTGAACGAATGCCATCCGGCCGCGCAGGGGGTGCCGACGCCGTCCCTGCCGCGCGGCAGCACGGCCGTCACGCCGGTGCGCACGTCGTCGCCCTCGACGAGGGTGACGTAGCCGACCTCGACCCCCGGCACGTCCGTGATCGCGTTCCACGGGCCGGGCTCCCCCACCAGGGGGATGCCCGCCTCCCGCGCGCGTCTGCGGCCCTCGTTCGCGTGATCCCCGTTCGCACGGCCCTCGTTCGCACGGTCCTGGTTCATGCGCTCAGACACCGACGCCCGTGCCCGTGACGGGTGTGGTGAGGCCGTCGGCCGCCGTGGACGGGTCGGTGGGGGCCGTCGGTCCGTTCACGACGACGATCGAGGTCGCCAGCAGGCCGTCCGCGACCAGCCAGCGTCCGCGGAGGACCCTGGGGACCGCCGGGGACGCGGTGGACGGTGGGAACGGCCGTCCGGGCCCGCTCCCCGGGACGGGTTGTACGGGCACCGCCGCGGCGGGGCTCAACATCTCTTCGGGGACGAGGAGTTCGGCGGTGAATTCACCGTCCGGGCGGAGCACGATGTCGGCCTGCTCGAAGCCCAGCCAGCGCCGGGTGAGCGGGAACCACGCCTTGTAGACGCTCTCCTTCGCACTGAACAGCAGCCGGTCCCACCGAATCCCGGGTATCCGGGCGCTCAGTTCGCGCTCGCGCCGCTGTTCCGACGGAAGGGCGATGGCCTCCAGCACGTCGTCGGGCAGCGGCGCGTGTGGTTCGGCGTCGACCCCGATGGTGAGGATGTCCGCCCGATGGGCGACGGCCGCGGCCCGGAAGCCCTTGCAGTGGGTCATGCTCCCGACCGTCTTCTCCGGCCAGATCGGCGCGCCGCGTTCGCCCTTGAGGATCGGCGCGGGAGCGATGCCGAGCGTTCCGAGCGCACGCCGGGCGCAGTGGCGCACCGTGGTGAACTCCTTGCGCCGCACCTCGACGGAGTTGCGGATCAGTTCCTCTTCCGCGGGGAAGAGCGTGGCCAGGGGCGGATCGGAGAACGCCTCCTCCACGACCACCTGGGACGGCACGATTCTCTCGATCACGGTCTCCCCCTCGCCGGCGTACTGCCTCGACGTTCCGGCGCCGTCCGGCCGATGCCGGTCCCGGCGATTTCCACACGGGAACAGTAGAGGGAATCGGGGGCGGCGGCGACACCGGCCCGACGGACCACCGCCCGCCCCGTCACGGCCCGTTCCGCCCCTGCTCCGCCGGCGGTTCCACGACACGCGGCGCGCCCCGGACGCCGTGGGGACGTCCGGGGCGCGCCCCGTATCGCTCGATGTGCTGCCGAACCCCGTGGCACCGGGCCCGGGAGCGGCCGTTGGCCGCGTTGGTGCTCAGGGCCTGTCGGTGGCCTCCGGCCGGGCGGCCGAAGGTGGCCCGACAGGCTCTCAGACCGTGCTCGGCTCCGGTTCGGCGGCGGTCTTCGGCCAGCTGATCCGGGTCGCGCACAACGACACGAGGAGGGCGCTGACCGCGACGGCGCCCATCCCCCACACCAGGTTGCTGGCACTCGCGATGAAGCCGATCAGCGCGGGGCCGGCCAGCAGGCCCGTCGTCCCCATGGCGGCGACCAGGGCCAGCGCCTGTGTGCCCTGCCCGGCCGCCGCCACGTAGACGCACGGGGTGACGGCGGCGACGCCCAGGCCGACGCAGGCGAACCCGATCAGCGCGGGCACCACGCCACCGGTCAGCAGGGCGAGTGCCAGCCCGACACCGCCCACCGCGCTGCCGATCCTCACGATGCGTCCGTCGCCCCAGCGGCTGCGCCAGCCGTCGGCGAAGAGACGGGCCAGCACCATCATGACCGAGACGACCGCGATGCCCATGGGCGCGAGTTGGGCCGACGCGTCGACGACGTCCTTCATGTAGAGCGCGGACCAGTCGTTCATGGCGCCCTCGGTCACCGTGCCGAACACCATCGCGAAGCCCATCCACAGGGTGACCCGGGTCGGCACGGTCCACTTGCTCCGGCGCTTCTCCCCGGTGCTCTCGCCGGACTCCTCCCCCTCACCCTTCTCCTTCCGGTCCTCCGTCAGGAGTCCCGAGCGGGTGAGGACGACCAGCAGCAGGAGGATCACGGCGGCGACCCCGAAGTGCGCGGCCACGGACGTGGTCACCGTGTTCACCCCGGAGGCGAGCAGCGCGGCGAACAGGGACCCGGCGCTGAAGGTCGCGTGCAGCCGGGACATGGCGGTGCGCCGGTGGGTGGCTTCGAGCGCCGCCCCCTGCGCGTTCATCGCGACGTTCAGGCAGCCGACGGCGACGCCGTCGCAGCAGACGACCGCGAGAGCGACCGGATAGTTCGGTGCCGCGGCGAGCGCGAGCAGCAGCAGACTCAGGCAGACCGCGGACAGGAACGCGAGGCGTCGCGAACCCAGTCGCCTCATCAACACCGTCACCAGGGGGAACGACGCCGCCGCGCCCGCCCCGCAGGCCATCAGCAGCAGGCCCAGTTCCGCTTCCGAGAGGCCGAGTTCCGTCTTGATGGCGGGGAGCCTCGACGCCCAGGTGGCGTACTGGAACCCGAGAAAGCAGAACAGTGCCGCGATGGCCAGTTGCGCCCGGTGGAACGGGTCACGAACGCCCAGCATATGAGATCAGCCCACTTCGTCTTGCAGAGGTGCCCCGAGCGACGGCTCGTCGGCGAGGTTCGTTGTCCCGTGGCGGTCGCCCGGCACCGTCCTGGACATGTACACCGCGTCCGTGCCGTAGCCCGGTGGTGGTGCGACGTCGGGGTGGGCCCGGTAGCCGTTGGCCGCCCAGAAGGTGTCACTGCCCGACACGGCGATCAGGGAGATTCCGTCGTAGCCCTTCGAGGCGGCCGTGCCCGTGAGGTGGCGCAGCAGGTTCTTCGCCAGCCCCCGGCCGCGGAACTCCTCGGCCACGACGAGGTCGTGCAGGTGCAGGTTCCGCGAGTGGAAGACGACGTCCTCCTCCCGTTCCAGGTCCGGGAACGCGAACATCGGGTACGGCAGGGCGAGCAGGTATCCCGCCGCGCGTCGTCCGTGGTCGAGCACGAAGCAGGTACCGGGAGAGGCGTGGGCCCTGGACCGCAGCGCGGCCCGTCCCTCCGACAGTCCGAGCGGGCCGTAGACGTCGGCCTCCAGTGCCGTGATGCCGTCCCAGTCGTCCTCGGAGATATGTCGTATGCGCACGGTGGTGATTCCTCTACTCGCCCTGTGTCCAGGTGTACGGAAGCGGGGTGAAGCCGTTGAACCCCTGGGTCATGTATCCGGTTGCGTAGGCGCCGCAGGAGAGGATCCAGACCGGATCCCCCGACGCGACGGCCCCGGGCACGCGGACCCGGTTGTGCTCGTGGGCGTAGGCGTCGTCGCTGTCGCAGGTGGGTCCGGCGACGACGGCGTGGACGTGGTCCGCGTCGGCGTGGAGGCAGCTCCCGTCGGCGTGGACGCGGTCCCCGTCGGCGTGAGTGGGAAACAGCAGCCGGTACTGCAACTGGTCCATCTCGTACAGGCCGTTGAACTTCCCGCAGCTCAGGTAGAGCCAGTGCTCACGTGCGCCGTCGAGCTGCTGCCTGGACGAGAGACGGGCCACGTGCGCCCTGATCGCCCCGTGGTCGGCGACCAGGTGGCGGCCCGGTTCGACGAGGAACTCCAGTGGGGATTCGGAGACGGCACCGAGGTGTTGCATGCCCTCCCGCATCACGGCGAAGATCTTGTCCACCGGGGGGTCCAGCGGACGGCCCCGGTTGTCGAGGTAGCCGAGGGCGGGCAGTCCGCCGCCGAGATTGACGTGGTCCAGCAGGATGCCCCGCCGGTCGAGGGCCACGATCACGTCGGCGAGGCGGTCGAAGGTGTCCTGCCACGCCTCGGACGTCATCTGCTGCGAGCCCACGTGCACGGACAGGCCGGCCGGTACCAGCCCGGCCGATCGCGCCGCGTCCATCACGAGCAGCGCGTCCGCCGCCGAGCAGCCGAATTTCCGGCTGAGGCCCCACAGCGCCCCGTCCCCGGCGGTGGCCAGTCGGCAGAACACCCGTGCCCCGGGGGCGTGTTCCGCTATCGCCGCGACGTCCTGCAGGCTGTCGGTGGCGAAGTCCCGGATGCCGAGCCGGTACGCGGCGGCGATGTTGTGGTCCGACTTGATGGTGTTGCCGTAGTGGATCCGTTCGGCCGGAACACCGGTGTCGAGTGCCTGCCGGATCTCGTTGGGGCTCGCCGCGTCGAAGCCCGATCCCCTGCCCGCCAGGCGGGCGAGGACCTCGTCGACGGGGCATGCCTTCATGGCGAACCGGACGCGGACGCCGGGGAGTTCCCGCAGCAGTTCGTCGTACTGCGCCTCGATTCCGGCGAGGTCGAAGACGATCCGGTCCTCGGTGGCGGCCGTCAGCGCGGCCCGCATGTGTGCGTTCAGCCGCATGATGCCGATGCGTCCGGGGCCGAGGACGGACGCGGGTGCGGCCGGTGGAGGGCGGTGGTCCTGCTCGCCTCGACCAGCGGTCCCCATGCCTCGATCAGCAGGGCGAAGTCCTCCATGTCCGCCTGGGCCTCGTCGAGCAGCCGCTCGCCGCGCGCGGCGAGGGACTCGGCGAACTCCGCGTATCTGCCGCCGAGTCGGCGGTACGAACGGTCGATGACGTCCAGCCGGTGCACGTTCTCCTCCCGGTCGAGCAGGGTGCTCTCCCGGACCATGTCGGCGACCGCGGCCGGCCGGACCCGGTGCCGGTCGTCGAGGAGCGAGGCCCCGGCCCCGGCCATCTGGTCGTAGACGGAGTTGAGGTAGAGCATCGAGAGGAAGAACTTCGTGAACCTCAACTGGTACGCCATGAAACCCGCGTCGGTGCGGCGTTCGGGCGTGTAGAAGTTGACGATGTTGCGGTTGTGCAGCACCCCCGGCAGCGTGCCGTCGTGCACCAGGTGCATGAGGAAGTAGTCGCTGCCGATGGTGTCGGTGGCGGGCGGCAACGGCACCCGCTCGTACACCTCGTCCAGGAAGGCGATGTTGCACATGTCCACGCGCATCGGGTCGACGTGGGTGAGGGTCGAGTGGTCGCGGACGAACGGGTCGGTGCCCGCCCCCGTGAACGACTCCTCGACCAGCGCCCGCTTCTGCTCCTCGGGCCAGGCGCGCGGGGCCCACAGGCTGACCACGTCGTGGTAGACGTCGTTGTCGAGCCGGGCGATCTCACCGATGTCCACCGACAGTTCGCCGACGAAGGAGCTGCCCACCATCGCCACGGGCTTGTCGGCGTGTTCCGGGCCGAGCACCGTCTCGGTCACACCGCTCGCCGCGTCGGCCGCGGTCCTCCCGAGCGAGGTGAGCTCGTGATGGACGGGAAAGACCGGCCGGCCGTCGAGGGCCTGGTAGTCGCTGTCCGAGTCCCTGCGGTGCACGGAGCGGCAGCCGAGAGCCCCCGCGATGAGGAAGGCGCGGTTGGTGCAGGCGCCGTAGGACACACCGGACGGGAGCATCAGGTCGAGGAGTAGGTCGGGCTTGCCGACTCCGGAGGTCCGGATCACCTCCTCGAGGAAGGCCCGCTGGTCCGCCTCGGCGAGGTGGTGCACGGTCACACCTGGGGCCCGGCGCGACTCCTGCACGACCCGCGCGTGCTGTGCGAACACCTCCGCGTCGGAGGAGTCGAGGATCAGCAGGTCCACTTCCACGTCGAAGTGGGTGGCCGCGTGGTCCGCCTCCTCGCCCACGGCCGCGATCGTGGCGGCGCAGGCCCTGTTGGTGGGAAGTGTCAGGCAGATTCTGCGCATGCCGTGTCTCCGGTCGACTGCTCGGATTTCTGTCCGTGCCAGGACCTGAGCCCCAGCAGCTTCTCGCCGAGGGCGTCAAGTTCGGCGGTGCCGTACCTGAGGGATTCGTGCGTCGTCAGATCGCCGACCAGGGTCTTGTTCCAGTCCGGGGTGGACAGGTCGCGCCAGGACTCGACCCGCGAACGGCGCAGTGCGTCGTACGACTCCAGGGCGGGCATCATCGAGAGGTACTGGACGGCGCGGACGCCGTTCCCGGAGGTGTTGCGGGCCACGCCGTGTGCCAGCAGCCCGTTCCAGATCAGCAGGTCACCGGCTTCCAGCTGCGGCCGTACGACGGGGAACTCCTCCCGGTCGGTGTCCGGCCGGATCGGGTCGCGGTCCGCGGGCTGCCCGATCTTCCACGGCTCGAACTGCCGGAACAGCTCCGGCGAACACTGGAATCCGCCGAGCTCCGGCTGGGTGTCGTTCAGCGCGATGATGCCCTGCACCCGCTGCGGCAGCACGGCGAGCGAGGTGTCGACATCCCAGTGCAGCTCGATGTCGAAGCCCTTGTCCGTGGGGGCGATGAGCGCGCGGTCGCGGTTCTTGACGTTGGGCGGGTTGAGGTTGAGCCGGTCCAGGGTGACCCACAGCTCCTCGCAGTCCCACACGTCGACGAACGCGTCGTAGACGCGCTGCGCCTGGCGGCTGTCCCAGATCAGCTGGTGGTGGTACGCCTCGACGAAACCGTAGACGTGCAGTTCGCGGTCCAGGTCCGTGCGGAACGGCCGGTCCTCGTACCAGCTGTCCGGCCGGTCGGGGTCGAGGCCCTGGAAGTCCCAGGTGAAGTCGAGCAGCCGCTTCGCCGCGTCGGCGGTGATCGCCCGCTTCACGACGACGTAGCCGTAGGTCTGCCAGTGGGCGAAGTCCTCTTCGGACAACACGCGCAGGTCGTACGACTTGCGGATGTCCCGCAGCGGCGTCTGCGCCAGGTACGACTCGCCGTCCGCGCTGAAGTACGGGCGGGACGAAGGGGCTCGGTACAGGTAGGGGGCAGGAGTCGGCATGCAATCACTCCGTCGTTCGAAGTTCGTCGACGCTCGTCGGCGTTCTCTGGGGCTGGTCGGTCCGGTCGCCTCGCGGTGGCACCCGCGCGGGGCACGTCACCGGGGCGCGGAAGGCCGGTACGGCTCCGTCGCCGGGGTCCGGGGCCGGCCGTCGCCGACCGCGCCGGTCCGGTTGCGGAAGGGGAGGTGGAAGGGAGATCGGGGGTGGTACCGCGCGGCCGGGGCCGCCGGTGCCACGACGTGCGCGTCGGACGTCGTGCGCCGCGGGCCGGGGGTACGGATTCGACGGGGCGCGGGTCCGCCTCCGGTGTTGTGCTGTCACCGGGGGGGGCGATGTCACGGCGGGTGGGCGAGGACGGCGGTGTCGTCACGGTCCCGCTGCCACGACCTGGTTCCGACGACCTGTCAGGTCGGCAGCGCGTCGGGGCCATCCGCGACGCTCGCGGGTCTCAGGAAGTTGACGGTTCCAAGTGGCTTGCACACGGCGTTGCGGTCCTCCGGTCGAGCGGTTCCCACCTCGACTCTTGTCGACCGCCCCACACCGGACAACCCTTTCGGTGTGCGCCGAATCGCCTTGGTTGCACGTCTGGTTGGGCATTCGGATCCTGTCCGGCACAGGCCCGCGCGCATCGCCGACTCCCAGATGAATGACGTGAGCCTGCCAACCTATGCGGTGCGGAGGACGAAGGGCGCCGCCCCCGTCGCGGGTCATGACGGCCGTCGGACCGGTCCGGCGACTCCGCGTCGGCAACGGGTCATTGGTTCATGAAGCACTCGGTGAGCGTCATGCCCTCGCGGTTGAGCTCGTACAGCACCCGCGTACCGGCCCGGTGACGTTGCACCACACCGGCGGACACCAGGGCCGACAGATGCTCGGAGACCGTGCTCACGGCGAGTCCCAGGTGATCGGCGAGCGCGGACGTGGTGGTCGGCGCCGACAGTTCGCGGACGACGGAGGCGCGCCCCCTGCCCAGCAGGATGGCCAGCCGGTCGCCGCGTTGCGGCTGCGCGGTACCGTCCCGCTTCGCCGAACCGCGCAGGAGGCCCGCTCCGCGCGCGGCGTACGAGACCACGGTGCGGTCGCCGACCGCCGACCACAGGTGGGTTTCGTCCGTGAGCAGCATCGGCACCACGGTCAGACGATCCGCGTCGTCCGTGCGGTCGGCCGGAAGCCCGAGCTCCTGCAACAGCGCCGCACCCCCGCTCATGGCGAGTGTGCGCGACCGGAAGAGGATCTCCTCCTCCAGGGAGCGCGCGAGTCCGGTACCGCGCGGTTCCATCGCGACGCGCCAGAAGTTGGTGAACTCCACGGCGAGATAACCGAGTTGCACCTCGGGCTCACGGATCAGCGCGGCGATCAGCGGGTCGTCGAACCCCTGCGGGTACTCCCGGGCGAGTTCGTCGCGGACGAGTCCGGCGGGCGTGCGCCTCATGCCGTCGATCTCGTCGGCGATGCCCGTCCTGCGCGAGCCGACGCCTCCGGTCAGGAACGAGGGAACACGCCCCCGCGGCCGGGCCAGCTCGGCCACCGCCCTCAGACGCGGCGTCAGCGCCCCCTGCGCCTCTCGGGCCCAGGACGAATGTGGCCAGGGCGCGTCGGCACCGTACCGGGCCAACAGGGTCATGCCACCGAACGCCTGCCACAGTTCGCACAACGCGAGCCGCACGTCCGCGGGCCGACGGTCCATCAGCACCCCCGGCCGCCGCGCACCGCCGCCACCGGCCCGGACGACAACGGCACCGGACCGTCACCGCACCCGGGCCCCCCGCGCCGGCCGGCCGCCGCGATCCCCCGCGGCCCCGGTCCGGGGCGTTCGAACCGTGGTTCACCGGGCGCACGCGACGAGCCCGTGGCGGAAGTATGTGACGGCTCGAACATGAACCCCGCCCATTCATCGTGGTCCAGACCAATGATGAACGAGCTTTCGACACCTCCCGACGACTGTCAAGGATCTTGTGATTCAGGTCACATTCCCATCGCTTTTCGCGTCCGGTCCAGTACGTACAGTCACGCACTTTGGTCTAGACATGATGTCGTGACGCCTGTTAGGTTCGCTTCGGCGAAGCATCGCCGAGGCCCGGAGGACGCGCCCTTCCGAGCGCCAACCGCCATATCCACAAGCCGATGTGACGCTCCCTCACGAGACGCACCGACCTTCGTGACGTCGGGGCCGCGGCAGCGCCCGCCCCTTCCCCGCAGGCAGGGCCCGGATCGGCGAACCCCGGCGAGGCGCACGCCGCCGACCGCACCGGCGGCAGGCCCGCCCCACACCGCGGACGCCGCGCGCACGCGCCCCACCGGCAATCGCCCCGCTCCCCCCGTCGACCGCAACGACGCCGCGTCCGCGTTCCGTTGGTCGCGGCGCGCTCTCCGCCCGTCCCCGCACCCACGACGACACCGCCGCCACCCCGCCGCAACCTCTACAGTGCTGTAGATTTCAGTTGGTGTCGCAGTGCGCGCGGGCGGTCACCGTCCGGCGTCGTGCTTGGGAAGAGACGCCATGTTCGACATGAAATCGGGAAGAAGGAGAATCACTGTGGGTGTGAGCCTCGCCAAGGGTGGGAACGTCTCGCTGACCAAGGAGGCTCCCGGACTCACCGCTGTGCTGGTGGGACTGGGCTGGGACGTCCGTACGACCACCGGCGCGGATTACGACCTGGACGCCAGCGCCCTGCTGTGCGACGCGGCCGGAAAGGTCCTCTCCAACGGTCACTTCGTCTTCTACAACAACCTCCGGAGCCCCGACGGTTCGGTCGAGCACACCGGTGACAACCTCACCGGCGAGGGCGAGGGGGACGACGAGATCGTCAAGGTCGATCTCGCCGCCGTGCCCGCGGAGGTCGCCAAGATCGTGTTCCCGGTGTCGATCCACGAGGCGGAGGGCCGGGGCCAGAGTTTCGGCCAGGTCCGCAACGCGTACATCCGGGTGGTCAACCAGGCGGGCGGCGCCGAGATCGCCCGCTACGACCTCAGCGAGGACGCGTCCACCGAGACCGCGATGGTCTTCGGCGAGCTGTACCGCAACGGCGCCGAGTGGAAGTTCCGTGCCGTCGGCCAGGGGTACGCCTCCGGTCTGAGCGGCATCGTCGCGGACTTCGGCGTCAATCTCTGACGTGTCGGGGCCGCCCGTCGGCCCCGACACGTCCGACCCGTCCCGTCGGACCGACCACCGGCGGGCACATCCGAGAGGCGAAACGGATCCATGAGCGTCGATCTTTCCAAGGGCCAGCGCATCAGCCTCGCCAAGTCCGGCGGCGGTGAACTCACCGTCGTACGCATGGGGCTCGGCTGGAAGGCCGCACCCCGCAAGGGGTTCCTCGCCCGTCTCACCGCACGCGAGATCGACCTGGACGCCTCGGCGATCCTGTTCGCCGGTGGACAGGCACAGGACGTCGTCTTCTTCCAGCATCTGACGAGCGACGACGGGGCGGTGCGCCACACCGGCGACAACCTGGTCGGGGGCGCCGGCCAGGGGGGCGACGACGAATCGATCGTCGTCGATCTGCACCGCGTCCCCGCCCATGTCGACCAGATCGTGTTCACCGTGAACTCGTTCACCGGTCAGACCTTCGAGGAGGTCGAGAACGCCTTCTGCCGTCTGGTCGACGAGACCACCGGGCAGGAGCTGGCGCGCTACACACTGACCGGCGGCGGGCGGCACACCGCGCAGATCATGGCCAAGGTGACGCGTTCGGGGTCGGGTTGGCAGATGACCGCCATCGGCGCCGCCGCGAACGGGCGTACCTTCCAGGACCTGATGCCGGCCGTCGCCGGCCACCTGTAGTGCTGTGACCGGGAGGCCTTGCCGGGAAGCCCGCGGCGTCCGGTGCGGTGCATCGCGGGGCGGAGCACCGTCGGCGTACTGGATGTACGCGGACGAGGTGACGACGCGGCGAGGTGCCGTACCGGGCGTCGCGGGCCGGTGAACCTTCCCGGCCGCAGCGCTGGGCCCGACGGGTCCTGCATGTCGCGCCCGGCACGAGCCGGGCAGCGGATCACACACATCGGGGGAACGGAATGGACCGGTCGTTCCGGCTGCGGGACGAGGACAGGGCCGACTACGCGGCGGTCCTCGACGAGGTCATCGGCTCGGCGGAGATACAGCGGCTGCTGGCCCGGTCACGCATCGGCGCGGGGCAGTTGCGCGTCAAGGGCCTCGCGGCCGGTCCCCGTGTCGCGTCGGCCGCCGAGGCCGAGTACCTGTCCTACCTGGCGCTGCGGCGGCGGACGCACGACGGCGGGCAGCCGGGCGGGGCGGCCTCCCTGTCCGGGCCGGGGCACCAGGAGCGCACGGGCGCGGGTCTGGTGCCCGTACTGGCTGTGCTCACCCCGGTCCTGGCCGCCGTCGCCGCGGCAACGTTCCTGGGACTGGGGTACGTACTGCGGCTCACCGACAGCTGGACCGTCATGGCGGCCACCCTGATCGACGCGGGCTGGATCAGCCTCGGCACGGCGGCGCTGGCGGCCGTCATCGGCGTCGTGGCCCTCTACCGGACCGCGGCGGAGCACAGGGCGTCCGGCACCGACGTCCGGGCCGAGCACTCCGAGGACCTCGACCGGGCCAGGGAGGCGTGGCACGACGCGCTGCGCGACGCCGGCATCCGGCCGTTCCTCGTCGCCCGGCTCCGGGAGGAACCGGTGGAGGCCGAGCCCGGCCGGAGCGGGGCCCCGGATCACCGGCCCCGCTTCAGCAGCCCCGACTTCGGTCGTCCGGCATTCGGCAGCCCGGATTTCGACAGTCCCGACTTCGCCGGTCCGGGCTCCACCGGTGGCTCCGGCTCCGGCGGACCGGACTTCGGCCGGCCCGACTACAGCGGACCGGGTTTCGCCAGCCCGGGCTTCGACGGACCGGGCTCCACCGGTGGCTCCGGCTCCGGCGGACCGGACTTCGGCCGGCCCGACTACAGCGGACCGGACTTCAGCGGGCCGGGCCTCCCCGACCTGCGCGGCTGACCGCGGCGCGCGGAGAGCGGACCGGGCACCGGACCCGTCCGGACACGGCCGCTCGCCCGGTGTCCGCGCGGCATGCGCACCGGCGGTGTCCGCGTCGGCCGGGAGCTCCGATCCGGCGCGGACACGACCGGACCGGGCCCGATTCCGGGCCCGGTCCGGGGCTCCCGCTCGTCCGTCCGCGGCCACTGCTCGCAGGCGAGGGGTGTGTTTCCGAAGGTCCCGCTCGCTCAGGAGACGTCCACGCCGTAGTCCGTGGCGATGCCGGCCAGCCCCGACGCGTATCCCTGCCCGATCGCACGGAACTTCCACTCGCCGCCCCGGCGGTAGAGGGCGCCGAAGACCATCGCCGTCTCGCCCGCGGCGTCGTAGGAGAGTTCGTAGCGGCACATCTCGCGGCCCGTGAGGTTGTCGACCACGCGGATGTAGGCGTCCTCCACCTGCCCGAAGTTCTGGCCGCGGTTCTGCGCGTCGTGGATGGAGACGGTGAAGACGATCTGTCCGGTCTTCTCGTCCAGCCGGTCGAGGTCGATGAGAAGCTGCTCGTCGTCGCCGTCGCCCTCTCCGGTCACGTTGTCACCGGTGTGCCGCACCGCCCCGTCCGGGCTGGCGAGGTTGTTGTAGAAGACGAAGTGCCGGTCGGAGACGACCTTCTGATCCGGTCCGCAGATGATCGCGGAAGCGTCGAGGTCGAAGTCCGCGCCACCTACCGGTTGCGCGTCCCAACCCAGGCCGACGGTGACATCGGCGAGCGGTGTGCCGTCCTGGTTCAGGACGACGTTCTGACCCTTGGCGAGACTGACGCCCAACACTACTGCTCTCCTTCGACGCGCGCCGATGATCTGCCCACCGGAGCACCGGGCTCCGTCGGGTGCGTACTGACCTCACGATAGTTCAAACATTACGCAATCTTTGAAGTGCTCGTGCGGGTCGGGGCGCGCCCGTGCACCCGATCGTGACACGCGCACCGGGCCGGCGGGCGCGAACGGGACGGGACCGGAGAGGGCCGCCGCACGCGTCAGCGCGGCTCGGTGCCGTTCTCCCTCACGGGACGGGCCGAGGAGGCGTCGCCCGGCGCCGACCGGACGCTCCGGGACGCGGCGGCTTCGGACGACACCCCCGGCACGATCCGGACCGACGGGGACACCGTCTCGGACCCGCCAGACGCGTCGGACGCGGCCGGGTCGGGCGGAACCGGGCCGGAGGAGGCCGGAGCCGAAGTCGGCGCGTTCTCCTCCTTCATGGCCCTGGTCTCGCTCTTCAGGATGCGCAGCGACTTGCCCAGGGCCCGGGCACTGTCGGGCAGCTTCTTCGACCCGAACACCACGACGATCACCAGCACCAGGATCAGCAGATGCCAGGGCTCCAGCGCGTTGCGGAACACTCCACCCACCCCTCTCTTCTTCTACGGCCCGCGCGGGGCGTCGTTCACCGATCACGCTTGCTACATTGCGCAACTGTACAACCGTGGGGCGGGATCAGTCGTCCTTCCCTGTGACCGGAACCAATGGGTTGCCCGCATGACCGATGGGATGGACACATGACAGACAGCCGCCAGGCATCCCGGCGCCGCGCGCGCCCAGCGGCGGAGCGCGGCCGGCGGCGCAGGCGGGGGCGCGGCCGGACCGTCCTCGCCATCACCGCCTCGCTGCTCGTCCTGGGGACGGCCGGTGCGGGCTGGGTGTATCTGCGGCTGAACGGGAACATCACCACCTTCGACGCGGACGGGGTGTCCGGCGACCGGCCGCCCGCCTCCACCAAGGGATCGAACGTCCTGGTGATCGGCTCGGACGGGAGGACCGACGGCAACAGCGAGCTGGGCGGCGGGGACAAGGACGACGTCGGCCGCTCCGACACCGCGTTCCTGCTGCACACCTACGCGGACCAGAAACACGCCGTCGCCGTGTCCATCCCCCGCGACACCCTTGTCGACATCCCGTCCTGCAAACTGCCGGACGGCAGCTGGTCCCGCCCCCAGCACAACGTCATGTTCAACGCCGCCTACTCGGTCGGCGAGACCGCCCGGGGCAATCCCGCCTGCACCCAGAACACCGTCGAGAAGCTCACCGGGCTGCGCGTCGACCACACCGTCGTCGTCGACTTCAAGGGCTTCGCGACGATGACCGATGCCGTCGGCGGCGTCCAGGTCTGCCTGCCCCAGGACGTCTATCAGCAGGACCTCAACCCGAACCGCACCACGCGGGGCGAGCGGATCTTCGCCAAGGGCCCGCAGACCGTCTCCGGCCGGAAGGCACTGGACTACGTGCGCATCCGGCACGGCATCGGCGACGGTTCGGACATAGGGCGCATAAAGCGGCAACAGGCCTTTGTCGCGAGCCTGTTGAAGCAGATCAAGAGTGACGGGCTCACACCGGCCAAACTGTTCCCGCTCGCGGACGCGGCGACCAAGTCGATGACCGTCGACCCCGGGCTCGGCTCGGCCGACAAGCTGGTCTCCTTCGCGATGTCGATGAAGGACATCGATCTCCACAACACCAAGTTCGTGACCGTGCCGTGGAAGTACCAGGGCGCCCGGGTGGCGATCGTCCACCCGGACGCCGACGCCCTGTGGGCGGCGCTGAGGGCCGACCGCACCCTCGACGGAGAGGACGCCGGGAACGGGAAGGCCGGGGCACCGGCCTCGTCGCCCACGCCGGGCGCCGACGGGCCCGTGTCGGGCGCCGGCATCTCGGTGGCCGTGCACAACGGCACCACGGTGCCCGGCCTCGCCGCCCGCGCCGCCGAAACCCTGAAGGGGCACGGTTTCACCGTCACCGACGTCACGACGGCCGACGTCCGCACGCAGGTCGGCACGGTGATCCGGTACGGCCCCGGCCAGGAGGACCGGGCCGGGGAACTCGCCCGCGTCTTCCCGGGCGCGGAACTCACCCAGGTCACCGCGCCGGGCATCGCCGTCGTCGTCGGCAGCGTGTACGCGGACCAACCGGACGCCTCCGCCTCCACCCCGCCGCCCGCCGTCCCCGTCAAGGTGGCCGACGACGCACGCTCCGCCGACGACAACCCCTGCTCGGACCTCTCGTACGGATGACACATCCCGCGGGGGGCGGGATCGCACCCCCTGCCGCCGCGGCCGTGCGGCCCCGGCGCACGGGGGCGGCCCGGAGCCGGTCGAATGGCCTTCGGCCGGAAGGCGGACGCGGCACGGCGCGGGCGGTTCCAGTACGCCGGGACGGCCCGGCGGCGGAGCCGCTCGGCCGTCCCGGCAACACCGGAAGCGCGCGTGCCAGGACGTGGCCGCCCGGCCGGAGGTCACCCGACAGGCCCTCGGGGGGCCGACCGGGCACCGGACGCGGCCGGGCAGCACACGCGCGGCTCCGTGCAACCGCCTCATCGACGCCGGCAGCCGTATCCTCTACCACCAACGAGGCCAATGGGGCATCCCTGACAAAAAGGAAAGTGCAACGCCATGCATGCCGATCCCCCTCCGCCGCCACTCCACCGGTGGACCGCACACCACCGCCCGACCGGACCGGAGTTCGGCCTCCCGGTGGGGCGTCCGGTCGCCGCGCCGGACGGCCGCGCCGGCCTCCCCTCCCCCGGAGGCTTCCCGGCATGACCACCCGCACCGACACCACGCCCACCGTCCTGAGCCTGGAGAACCGCACCGCGGGCACGCTCGTCGGGGCCGCCGTGGGCGACGCGCTCGGCGGCCCCGTCGAGGGCTGGACCCCGCAGGCCATCGTCGAACGGCACGGCGGCCGGGTGCACGGCATCGTGGGTCCGTTCCACGGCGACGCCTGGCGGACCGCACGCCCCATCGCGCCGTACCACAAGGGCGACGGACACGTCACCGACGACACCCTGATGACCCATGCCCTGGTCCGCGTGTACGAGAAGGTCCGCGACCACCTCGACGCCCACGCGATCGCCGACCACCTGGTCCCCGACCTGATGACCCGTCCCCGCTGGATTCCCGAGCTGGAGGCGGAGGCACTGCCGCTCCAGCGGATCTTCCTCGCGGAGAAGTGGATCGTCGCGCGCCTCCACTACGGGCACGTCGACCCGCGCGAGGCGGGCGTCGGCAACATCGTCAACTGCGGTGCGGCGATGTACATGGCCCCCGTCGGTGTGGTGAACGCGGGCAACCCGCGCACGGCGTACGAGGAGGCCCTGGACATCGCGGGCGCGCACCAGTCGTCCTACGGCCGCGAGGCGGCGGGCGTCTTCGCCGCGGCGGTGGCGGCGGCGTTCGTGCCGGGCGCGACGCCCGCGTCCGTCGTCGCGTCCGCCCTCGGGGTGGCGAAGGACGGCACCCGCTCGGCGATCGAGGCGGTGTGCGACGTCGCCGTGCGGTACGACGACTTCGAGGAGGCCCTCGCCCCGCTGCGGGAGGCGGTGGCCCCCTTCGACACCGTCGGTCCGGAGTACCGCAACCCGTCCCTGGGGGCCCGGCGCCCCTCACGCCTGCACTCCATCGAGGAACTCCCCATCGCGCTGGGCATGTTGCTGGTGGGCGGCGGCGACTTCCGGCGGACGGTGCTCGGTGCCGTGAACTACGGCCGCGACTGCGACTCGACCGCCACGATGAGCGGTGCGCTCGTCGGCGCCCTGCACGGCGAGGGCGCGGTGCCCGAGGAGTGGGGCACCGAGGTCGCCCGGGCGAGCCGGCTGGACCTGTGGTCCCCGGCCGTCTCCCTGGCCCGCGTCGCCCGCGAGGTCCACACCCGCGACCTGGAACGGCGACGCGCCCACGAGGCCGCCTTCGCCGCGATCACGAGCCTCTGATGACACGTCTGACATGGGTGCAGCCCGAGGACCTGGTCGGGCACGAACTGCGTCAGGCGGCGCTGGACGGCCGTGACGCGACGGAGATCGGACGCCGCTGGGCCGCGGCGGGCGGCCACCCGGCGCCGGAACGCGCGGGCGCCTCGCCGCACCCCGCCCCGCCCCGGCTGCGGGCACTCGCGGAGGAACTGCTGGACGCGCTCGCCGATCTCCCGTCGCCGCTCACCGCGGCGGAAGCGGCGCCCGCACCGCTCCGCGAGGACGCGGACCGTGACCCGGCGGGTGACACGCCCCCTCACCCCCGGCCCGCCCCGAACACGGAACACGACCGCCTGCACGCGGCGTGGCTGGGCCGGGCGATCGGCTGCCTGCTGGGCAAACCCGTCGAGAAGGTCTCCCTCGACGGCATCCGTGCCATCGCCCGTTCCACCGGAAACTGGCCCCTGCGCACCTGGTTCACCGCGAGGGGCCTGGACGCGGCCGTCGCCACCGCCCATCCCTGGAACCGCCGCTCCCGCTCCACCTCGCTCGCCGAGAACATCGACGGAATGCCGGAGGACGACGACCTCGACTACCCGCTCCTCAACCTGCTGCTGCTCCGTGGCCGCGGCGACGGGTTCACCACGGACGACGTGGCACGGCTGTGGCTGGACGAACTGCCGGCGGGCCGCACGTTCACCGCGGAGCGTGTCGCCTACCGCAACCTCCTCGCCGGGCTGGAACCGCCGCTGACGGCGACGTACCGCAATCCGTTCCGCGAGTGGATCGGCGCCCAGATCAGGGCCGACGTCTTCGGCTGGACCAACCCGGGAAACCCGGCGCGGGCCGCCGAACTCGCCCGCCGTGACGCGGTGCTGTCGCACACGGGCAACGGTGTCCACGGCGCGGCGTTCGTGGCGGCGGCCCTCGCGCACGCGGCCGGCCCCGGCCCCACCACGGTGCACGAGGCGTTGGCCGCGGCCCTCCGTCACGTCCCGCCGAACTCGCGTTACGCACAGGCCGTCCGCCTCGGTGTCGACACCGCGCGCGCGGAACCCACCGGCACCGCCTCCGGCTTCGAGCGGGTCGTCGACGTACTCCACGCCCGATACGCACCCGACCACCACTGGGTGCACGTCCTGCCGAACGCCGCCCTGGTCGCCGCCGCCCTCACCCACGCCGACGGCGACTTCCAGGGCTCCATCTGCCGTGCGGTATCGGGCGGTTGGGACACCGACTCCAACGGCGCCACCGTCGGTTCGATCGCGGGGCTGCTCGCGGGGCGGCCGGAGGCGATCGGCGAACGCTGGTCGGCCCCGCTGAAGAACCGCCTGACCACCTCCGTGGGCGACTTCGACGGCATCGGCTTCGACGAACTCGCCCGCCTCACCCTGGAAGCACGCACCGCACGCCCGGCGGCACCGCCCGCGCGACGTCACCTCTGATGTCAGAGGTGACGTCAGAGGTGACGTCAGGAGTGGCAGTGGAGCCGGACGAGGACGGTGTCGCCGGGCAGGTCCGCGAGATACGCCTCACTTCCCGGCCACACCGCGGGCCTCGAAGGAACGTGAGGGCAGAGGGCGGGCTCGCAGAAGGCATGGACGGCGTGGGTGCCGCCCTCCAACCACCAGCCGTCCGGGGTGAGCACGTCCGTGTCCGGCGGGTTCGCCCCGGTGAAGTCACGGATGTACGCGGCACGGGTTCCGGCGTAGCCGATGACGGGGTGCTCCTCGGGATCGTGGGGGCCCAGAAAGCCCAGATATCCCATGTCGAGGCTGAACGGATGATCGAGGTAGGCCCCGATCAGCGGCTGGGCCCGGTAGGCGGCAAGCATCTCCTCGCCGAACCGGTCACCGGGGAACGCCTCCGGATCGTTCCGCCAACGGTCCACGAAGACCGCGAGGGGAACGGCCGGGGGATGCGTGGCGGACAGGCTGTGCCACAGGTCCCAGGACGCTACGACGGCACGCTCGGAAGCGAGGTGCGGCTGCGAGAAGTCGAGCAGGGCGCGCGGCCCTCCGGCACAGACGCCCGGGGCGCTGGGGCATGGTGTGCCGTCGTACCGGCGGTCGTCGTGGATGAGCCTCGGATCGTCCTCGTGCCCGGGAGCGACGGCGAAACCCATGCCGTCGCTCCCCCCGTGGATGCGACGCGCGTCCCACATGCCGCGGTCGACGGGGTTGTCGCTCGTGTCCTGATAGAAGGGTGCGAGGGCCTTGGCGAGCGCTCCCTCGACATCGACCACCGCCTCGGGCGGCAGACAGACCGTCACCCATACACCCGCCATCCGACCGTCCCCCTGCCGTGTCGTCGAGCACACCGACCGCGACGGCTTGTCCGGGTTCGGGAGCAATGCCGCGCACGTTGCGGCAAGTTGAGTACGGAACCTATCCGGGACGCGCATCCCGCACCAACGGGTTTCGGGGTGGGAAGCGACGTCTCGGCGCCCCGCAGGCCCGTGCACGCCGAAGTGCCGGACGGCCTCGGGGCCCACGCGCCGCGGGGCCCACTCCCGCGGCGACGGGCGACGGGTGACGGGCCGGGCGTGGCACGTGTCAGGGGGCTTCCAGCGGCCGGACCGTCAGCATCTGCTGACACTGGCCGATCGGGCCGTGGACGTCGTGGAGCACGGTGCTGGTGACACCGTGGCCTTCGGCGCCGAAGGTGACGGAAGTGTCCAAGCCGGCCCATTCGCCCCGGGGTTGACGGTGCAGGTGGAGAGTCAGGTCGACGTTGGGGAACATCCACTTGCCGGGCGGCTGACGCACCGCGATGCCGTTCGCGGTGTCGACGAGGGCCACGTAGGACGCGAGCGGACCGGCCTGCTCACCGGCCACCAGGTCCAGGCCGGTGGTGATCCAGGCGGTGGTGCGGCCGGGCTGCGGGAGGCCGACCGTACGCACGTCGATCGAGGCGATGAAGCCGCCGGACCAGAGATCGGCCATCGGCCACGGTTCGGCGCGGTCCGGGTGGGGCAGCGGCTCGGTGTCGCCGCCCGCCACGGAGGCGGTGTCGCCCGCCGCGAGGAGCCACGCGCGGGCACGGACCACGGAACGTCCGGCGATGGCGAGCGTCGCCTCGACGAGCTCGATGGTGCGACCGGGGCGGATCGTCTCGACGTGGATCTCGATGTCGTCGACGGCGATGCGGCCGAGGATGTCGAAGCTGATGCGGCCGATGCGCATCTCCCCGCCCCCAGCACCGCCCGCGCCCCCGCGCGCGGCGAGGAAGCGCTCGATGGCGTGCGTGACGAGGCCGCCCACGGGGCTGAAGTGCAGTTCGTCCGCGTTCCAGGCGCCGCCGGCGTGGCGGGTGGGCCGGTACCTCCGTTCGTCGATTCGCTCGAAGTAGCTGGTCGGGGAGTCGTCCGCGGTGCTCAACAGGTCTCCTGCATCCGATGGGCCGGGCTGAACACTTGCAGGGTACGACCATGTTCATGCGGCACGGACGGGGAGGGGTGGCCACTGAACCGCCACGTCCCCTCCGTCCGCGCCGACTCTCCCCGCGGGAGGGGATTCCGGCAGGTGGTCCCGGGCGATGGTCCCGGTCGGTGGTCTTCAGGCGGTGATCTTCAGGCGGTGATCTTCAGGCGGTGATCTTCAGAAGTACGGCCCATTCCTCGATCGCCGGGCGTTCGGCGAGGTCCGCGACGGCCGTGTCCACCCCGTGTGCCTCGCGCCAGCGGCCGACCAGCATCATCAGGCGGACGGAGTCGAGGCCGTAGTCGACGAGGTTCTCGTCGTCGGGGATGTCGTCGACGGACTCGCCGAGGACGTCGGCGATGTCCTTCCGCATGTGCTCCAGGGTGAGCGTCATGGTGTTCAGATCCCTTCGAGAACGGTGTCGACGGTGGTGACGGCGGCGCACCGGCCGGCCGCCCACTTCAGGGCCATGGCGTGGTCCTCGGCGGAGAAGTCCGCCACGGCGTCGGCCACGACGAACGCCTGGATGTCCCGCGTCCAGGCGTCGCAGGCGGTCATCAGCACGCCGATGTGGGCGTAGACACCCGTGATGACGAGCTGGTCGCGGCCGAGTACGGCGAGCCGGTCGGCGAGGTCGGTGCGGGCGAAGCCGCTGTACTTCCATTTGGTGACGACGGTGTCCTCGGGGCCGGGTGCGACGGCCTCGGCGATCGCCTCGGCGGCCGGGTCGGCGGGCAGGCCGGGGCCCCAGAAGTCCTGTTGCAGGCCTCGCTGCGCTGGGGTCTGTCCGCCGGGCTGGGCCGTGTAGAGGACGGGGATGCCGAGTTGTCCGGCACGGGCCCTCAGGGCGGCGACGCCTGTGAGGAGTTCCGGGATCAGGTCGGTCCGGTCGTCGTAGGCGGAGAGGAAGTAGTTCTGCAGGTCGTGCACGAGCAGGACCGCGCGGGACGGGTCGACCTTCCAGTCGACCCGGTTGGCGGGCAGGTCTGCCGCGGTCGGCATGGAGTACGAGGTGATCTCGGGCAGGGCCATGAGGGGGTCCGGTTCAGTTCTGTGCGGCTGCGGATGCGGAGGTGGGAAGGGGACTGTCGGTGGCGGAGGCGGGGCTGGGGAGGGAGCTGTCGGCGCTGGGGCCGGGAAGGGCGTTGTCGGGGACGGAGGCGGGGCCGGGGAGGTGACTGTCGGGGACGGTCCGGGCGGCGGCCCGGAGGTCCTTCTTGGAGATCTTGCCGACGCCGGTCTGCGGGAACTCGGTCACGAACTCGACATGGTCGGGCACCTTGTAGGCGGCGAGACCGCGGTCGCGGACGAACCGTTTGACCGCGACGGGCTTCGGCGCTTCGGCCCCGTCCCGCAGGATGACGTAGGCGCGGCTGCGTTCGCCGAGGTAGGGATCCGGTTCGCCGACCACGTTGGCGTCGTGGACGGCGGGGTGGGCGAGGATGTGGTTCTCGACCTCCTCGGCGGCGATCTTCTCGCCGCCGCGGTTGATCTGGTCCTTGGCCCGGCCCTCCACGATCAGGTGGCCGGTGGCGGTACGCCGGACGATGTCCCCGGTGCGGTAGAAGCCGTCGTCGGTGAAGGAGCGGGCGTTGTGCCGGGGTGCGCGCCAGTAGCCGCGGATGGTGTACGGGCCGCGGGTCAGCAGGTGGCCGGTGCTGCCCTCGGGAAGGTCCTCGTCCTGGTCGTCGACGACGCGGATCTCGTCGTCCGGGGAGATGGGGCGGCCCTGGGTGGTGACGACGGTCTCCGCGGGGTCGTCGAGGCGGGTGTAGTTGACCAGCCCTTCCGCCATGCCGAAGACCTGTTGGAGGGTGCAGCCGAGGGCGGGGCGGACCCGGCGGGCGGCCTGTTCGCTGAACTTGGCGCCGCCGACCAGCAGGACGTCCAGGCTGCTGAGGTCGTACGGGGTGGCCGGGGCCGCTTCCGTCCAGACCAGGGCGAGCGGCGGGACGAGGCCGGTGAGGGTGACCCGCTCCCGTTCGATCAGCGGGAACGCCGCCTCGGGGCTGGGCTGATGGCACAGCACGACGCGGGCCCCCGCGTACAGCGCGCCGAGTGTGCCGGGCGAGGAGAGCGGGAAGTTGTGGGCGGCGGGCAGGACGCACAGGTAGACGCTGTGCTCGTCGACCGCGCAGATCTCGTTGGAGCCGCGCAGCGAGTAGATGTAGTCGTCGTGGGTGCGCGGGATGAGTTTGGGGATGCCGGTGCTGCCGCCGGAGAGCTGGAGGAAGGCCAGATCGCCGGGTTCGGGGCCGTCGATGTCCACGGGTTCGGCGGGCACCGCGTCCAGCCGTTCGAACTCCCCGGCGTCCGGGCCCACCACGAACACGTGACGCAGGGTGGGTACGTCGGCGCGGACCGCCGCGGCAAGTTCACGGTAGTCGAAGCCCCCGTGCTCGCTCGCGATCACGTAGGCGGTGGCCTCGGTGAACTCGCAGAAGTAGCGGATCTCCGTCTCGCGGTGCGCGGGCAGCGCGAAGACCGGCAGCGCGCCGATCCGGAACAGCGCGAAGATCACTTCGAAGAATTCGGCGGTGTTGGGAAGTTGCACCACCACCCGGTCGCCCTTGGCGATGCCCCGGGCCAGCAGGCCGGCGGCCATCCGGTCGGCGCGGGTGTCGAGTTCGGCATAGGTCCAGCGGCGTTCGGCGCTGCCGTCGGTGGCCGGGTCGACGATCGCGACGCGGTCGTGGTGGTCGAGGGCCCGGTCGCGGAGCATCTCGCCGAAGGTCTCGCCGCGCCAGTGTCCGGCGGCCCGGTAGCGTTCGGCGAAATCGGCGGGCCAGGTCGGGGTCGGGTCGGCGTTCACAGCTGGGCCCCCACGGCGCCGAGGAAGGTGCGGAACTTGGCGGCGGTCTCGGCGGTCTCCGCCTCGGGCTCGGAGGCGGCCACCACTCCGGCTCCCGCGTACAGGCGCAACGAGGTGGGTTCGGCCTCGGCGCAGCGGATGGTGACGACCCATTCGCCGTCGCCGTCGGCGTCGCCCCAGCCGACCATGCCGGTGAAGAAACCGCGGTCGAAGGGTTCGCTCTCCCGGATGATCCGGCGGGCGGTGTCGGTGGGGGTGCCGCAGACGGCGGGGGTCGGGTGCAGCGCGCAGGCGAGTTCGAGCGAGGTGGTGTCCGGGGAGCGGAGGGTGCCGGTGACCGTGGTGGAGAGGTGCCACATGGTCGCGGTGCGGACCAGGGTGGGCTTGGCGGGCACGGTCAGGCCGGTGCAGTGACGGGCCAGGCTCTCCTGGACGGCGTTGACGACGACGGCGTGTTCGTGCAGGTCCTTGGCCGACTCCAGGAGGGTCGCGGCGCGCCGGACGTCCTCGGCGAGGTCGTCGCTGCGGGGCACGGAGCCGGCCAGCGGGTTGGCGACCACCCGGGAGCCGTGCCGTGACACCAGCAGTTCGGGGCTGGCGCCGAGCAGGGTGCGGTGGGGGCCGGTGGGCAGGGCGAAGGTGTAGCCGGAGGGGTCGCGGCGGGCGAGTCGCTGGAGCATCGCGGGGACGTCGAACGGTGCGTCGGCGTCGACCCGGAGGGTGCGGGCGAGGACGACCTTGCTGAACTCGCCCTTCCACATACGAGCGACGGCGTCGGCGACGGCTGCCGAATAGTGTGCCGGGGCAGGTTCTTGATGAACCGTCAGGTCTGTACGGGAGGGCGGGTCGGTGGGGAGGGCGACGAGCGGGTCGGCGGTGAGCGGCGGAGCCGTGTGCAGGGTCGCGGGGACGGCGAGTGCGGCGGGGGCGTCCTGGTCGAAGGGGATGGCGCCCATGACGACGGGGTGGGCGTGGCCGGCGGCGCGGGCCTCGGCGAGGGTGGCCGCCACCCGCAGGGCCGGTGGCCGTTGGTCGTGCGGCACCTCGCTGTGCACGCCCTCGCCGAGCAGGGTGCGGGTCGGGGTGCCGAGGAACCGTGCGCCCGGGACGTAGGAGTTGAGCAGGCCGGTGGCCACGCCCACGGCGGGGTGGCCGGGCTCGGCGGTGGTGCGGGGTGCGGCGACCTGGGGTGCCGTCGACACGGTGGCTCCGTTTCTCGTACGTCCGGCCGCGGGCACGGGCGTACGGGGTGGGGATGGATGCGCGGGGTGGGGCGAGCGGGTGAGGTCGTCACGGACGGAGTCGCGGCGACCGGAGACGACGCCGGGGCGAGGCCCCGGGACGGCGCGAGCCGACGGCCGTCGTGGAGGCGGCTGTCGTGGAGGCGGCTGTCGCGGACAGGGCCGTCGCGGATACGGCTGCCCTGGAGGACGCCGTCGGCGAAGAGGCCGTCAGCGAAGGGTGGCGCCGCCGTCGACGTAGAGCTCCTGCATGGTGATGTGGCGTGCGAGGTCCGATACGAGGAAGAGGACCGCGTCGGCGATGTCGGACGGGGCGGCGATCCGGCCGAGCGGGATGCCGGTGCGGTAGGCGGCCGGGTCGCCCTCCACCACGCGGGCGGGGGCGTCGGGGTCCTGCCAGAGCGCCCGTTGCATCGGGGTGTCGGTGGAACCGGGGGCGACCACGTTGCAGCGGACGCCGCTGCGGGCCAGTTCCAGCCCGAGGCATTTGGTGTACATCGCCGCGGCGGCCTTGGAGGCCGCGTAGGCGGCCATCCGCGTCCGGGGCACACCGGCGGCGTTGGAACCGACGGTGACGATGCTGCCGCGGCCTCGGGCGGCCATGCCGGGGGCGACGGCCCGGGCGGTGTGGAAGACGCCCGTGGTGTTCACGGCGAAGGTGGCCGCCCAGTCCTCGTCGGACAGTTCGGCCGCCGGGCCGGGACGGAGGATTCCCGCCACGTTGACCAGGATGTCCAGGGGTCCGTGACGGGTGCCGGCCGTGTCCACCACGCCGCGCACGGCCGTGGCGTCCGTGACGTCCATGGCGTACGGCGTGATGACCCCGGCCGGTTCCGGCGCACCGCCTCCCGCGAGCGCCGCGCGGTCGGCGGACTCGACGCGGGCAGTGGACTCGGCGTGGTCGGCCGCGAGCGCCTCGACGCCCTCGGCGTTCCGGTCGGCCGCCGCCACGTGGGCGCCCTGCGCGGCGAGCGCGCGGGCGACGGCGGCGCCGATGCCCTGCCCCGCTCCGGTGACCAGGGCGCGACGGCCGGTCAGGAAACGGCTCCCGCACAGGGCTTGGCGCCCGTCCCGGGCCTCGGACACGGAACCGGACGCGAACGCGGAAGCGCCGGATATGACGTCGGACATGACTACTGACCCCCATTTCGTAAGGTAAGCCTAACCTTACCCATTCGCGAGGGCGGTGACCATGCGCGACCCGACGGCGACTCCACCGCTTGTATGGTTAGGCTAACCTCACTTTATGCACATGCGGCATTCCGAGGTCCGAAGTCCCCACGCCCAAATGGACGAAAGCGCCGGGACGTTGACGGTCGAGGCCGACTCGTCGACCACCGCCGTACCCACCGCCGCGGACGGTCCCCTGCCCGGGGGCGGGCCCCCGGACGGCACCGGGGGCGTCCCCGCGGCCGAACCGTCCGGTCGCCGTACCCGTCTTGTCGTCGCCGGGTTCGCGGCGGTCGTCGTGCTGCTCTGCGGCGTCTCGCTGTGCGTCGGCGCCGGAGAGGTCGGTCCGGGCGGCGCCCTGGACTATCTGCTGAACCGTCACGGCGCCCGTGCCGACAGCCGGCTCGCCCTGGTCATCGGCGATCTGCGGCTGCCCCGTACGCTCACCGCCGTGCTGGTGGGCGCAGCCCTCGGCGTCGCCGGCTGCCTGCTCCAGGCCGTCACCCGCAACCCGCTCGCCGAAACCGGCCTGCTGGGGGTCAACGCGGGTGCCTCGCTGGGCGTCGTGGCGGGCATCGCACTGCTCGGCCTGGATTCCGGATACGCCTACCTGGTGTGCGCGTTCGTCGGCGCGGTGACCGCGAGCGGCCTGGTCCTGCTCATCGCGGGACGGGGCCGCGGAGGCTCGCCCATGCGGCTGGTGCTCGCGGGTTCCGCGCTGGGCGCCACCTTCGGCGGACTCACCAGTGTCATCGTGGTCAACTCGGCCGAGACCTACGACCGGTTCCGGTTCTGGGTGCTCGGCTCGCTGGCGGGGGTGGAGGGCTTCGGCGAGCTGTACCGGTTGCTGCCGGTGCTCGTCATCGGCTTCGTGATCGCCCTGCTGGTGACCCGGCCGCTGTCGGCGCTCGCGCTCGGCGACGACCTGGCCCGCGGCCTCGGTCACCGGCCGTCGCTGATCCGCACCACGGTGGCCGCGGCCGTCACGCTGCTCACCGCCGCGGCGGTCGCCCTGGCCGGGCCGATCTCCTTCCTGGGACTGCTCGCCGGGTTCCTTGCCCGCTCGCTGGCCGGAACCCGGACGGCCGCGCGGATCGTCCTGGCCGGGCTCATCGGTGCCGGGGTGCTGACCGTGGCGGACGTGGCGGCCCGGGTGGTGTCGCGGCCGTTCGAGGCGCCGGTGTCGGTGATCGTGGCGCTCATCGGCGCTCCGGTCCTCATCGGCATCGTGCGCTCACGGCAACTGGCGGCGATGGGCATGGCCGAACCGGCCGCCGACGGCGTCCCGTCGGGGCGGGGCGGACGGCCCGGACTGTCGTCCCGTCTCACCGGTGTCGTGCGACGCCCGCGTCCGGTGGCCGGAACCGGGACGGCGACGGGCACGAAGACGCCGCACGGAGCGGCGGCGGGCAGGCCGACGATGGCGCCCGCCGGGACACTCGGCGCCGGAACTGCCGTGCTGCGGCGCGGACCGCTCTCGCTGCTGGTGCACCGCAGGCCGGCCCTTGCCGTGCTCGCGCTCGCCGCACTCGCCCTGGTGGCCGTCACGCTCTCGGCGTACGCGGGCCAGAGCGACATGGGTGTGACCCGCACGTTCCGCGCGGTGCTCGGTCAGGGCGACCGCTTCGACGTACTGCTCGTGCAGAAGTTCCGGCTCGGCAGGATCGTCGCCGGGCTGGTCGCCGGAGCCGCACTCGGGCTCGCCGGGTGCCTGACCCAGACCCTGGCCCGCAACCGGCTCGCCACACCCGAGCTCCTCGGCGTCAACGACGGCGCCACGGCCGCCATCCTGCTGTCCGTGACCTTCAGCACGACCGGCACGTTCGGCTCCTGGTGGGCGGGCCCGCTCGGCGCGCTCGCCGCCGTCCTCGTCGTCACGACCGTCTCCGGCGGGCTCGGCCGACGCGGCTACCGGGTACTCGTGGTCGGCCTCGCGATGTCGGCGCTGGCCTCCGCCGTCACCCAGGTGGTGCTCTCCCGCCGCTCGCTCAACTCGGCGAGTTCGCTGTACGTGTGGACGTCCGGCAGCCTCAACGGGCGCGGCTACTCCGTCGCGGTGCCGGTGCTGATCGGACTCGCCGTACTCGTCCCCGCGGCCCTCGTCGTGGCCCGGCACCTCGCCGTACTGCGCTTCGACGACGCGACGGCCTCCTCCGTGGGCGTGCGCCCGGACCGCGTCCGGTTGCTGTGCATGCTGCTGGCCGTGGCCCTGGCGGGGCTCGCGGTCGGCGTGTGCGGGCCGGTGGCCTTCGTCGCGCTGGCCTCCCCGGTCATCGCCGCACGGCTCGCCGGACCGCTGCGGGTACCCCTGGTCGGGTCCGTGCTGACCGGTGCGGTGATGGTGGTGGCCGCCGATGCCCTGGGGCGGATCGCCTTCTCCGGCGTCGAACTCCCGGTGGGCGTGGTGACGACCGTCCTCGGCGGGCCCTTCCTGCTGTGGGTGCTGCTGGGCCGGTCGTCCGCCACCCGGGTCTGAACACCGGGGGCGGCTCGCCCGTCTCACCGGACGACCCCGCACGGGCCCCTCGCACGGCGCCGGACCGCCGCCCCACCCCGACCGACACACGAGGGCCAGAAGGCACGAAGGCACGCAGCACGAGGCCCAGTTGTACGAAGGCACGAAAGGCGGACGACCGTGACCGCGACCATATGTCCCACCCCCGCACTGCGCGCCCTGCGCGACGCCGTCCGGGCCCGGGTACCGGGCGCCGAGGCCGAGTTCTGGCTCCGCGCCGAACGGACGGGAACACCGCTCGTCGAGCCCGACCCCGAGGGCGACCCGGCCCGCCGCCTGGTCACCTTCGTCCTGCGGGACGAACCGGACCGTCCCGCCACCGATGTCCTGCTCCTGGTGCACACGGTCACCGACCGGGACCGTCACGCCGGTGACCTGACCCGGCATCTGATGCACCGCGTCGAGGGCACCGGCGTCTGGGCGCTCTCCCACCGGCTGCGCGCCGATCACCGGGCCTCCTACCAGTTCCTGCCCGGCCACGGCACCCGTGAGGAACTGCTGCGCACCGACCGCGCCTCCTGGCGGGCGGCACTGGACCGGGCGGTGCCGGATCCGCTGAGCCGGACACCGCCCCTGCCCGCGCGGGGCGGACGCCACTCCTCCTCGGTCCTGTCGCTGCCCGCTGCTCTCCCGCAGCCGTACGTCACGGACGACGGCGACGGCGCGGCGCGCGGGACGGCCTCGGTACGAGAGGTGGACGGCCGCCGGGTGACCGTCCACCTGCCGCCGGGGCACGGCCCGTCGACGGCGCCGCACGCGGTCGCCGTGCTGCTCGACGGGGAGATGTGGGGGCCGGTCCTGGACATGGGCGGCGTGCTGGACCGGATGCGCGCGGACGCGGCGCTGCCTCCGACGGTGGCCCTGCTGGTGGACACCATGGACCGCAGAATGGAGGACCTGAGCTGCAACGACGCGTTCGTGGACTGGCTGGCGGACACCCTGCTGCCGTGGGCCCGGGCGGAGTTCGGCACGACGTCCCGGCCGGAGCGGACCCTCGTCGCCGGACAGAGCGCGGGCGGCCTGACCGCCGCGTTCGCCGCGTTCCGGCGCCCCGACCGGTTCGGCCTGGCGGTGTCGCAGTCCGGTTCCTTCTGGTGGCCGGAGAACGATCCGGAACGCGGTGAGGAGTGGCTCACCCGGCAGTACGCGACCGGCCACCGGCGGCCGGTCCGGCTGTGGCTGGAAGTGGGTCTCCAGGAATGGATGCTGCTGGCGGAGAACCGGCGGCTGCGCAACGTCCTGCGGGCCCGCGGCTACGACGTCTCCTACCGCGAGTTCAACGGAGGCCACGACTACGCCTGTTGGCGGGGCGGTCTGGCCGACGGGCTGTCGGCGCTGCTGGGTGACGCGGGCGCGGGAACGGCCCGGGACGCGGACGGGGGAACGGCCCGGGGCAGGGGCGCGGGCGAGAACACCGGGCGGTAGTACACCCCTCGGAGGGCCGGAAGGACACGAAGACGGGGAAGGGCCCCGCGGCGCGTCGGCCGCGGGGCTCCCTCCCCGTCACGCGGTCGGGGTCAGGTCGCGCCGGACCGCTCCGGCGCCCCCGTTCCCGTTCCGGTTCCCGCTCTCGTTCCCGTTGCCGCTCCCCCGCTCAGTTCCGTCACCGGTTCCGCGACGCCCGGTACCTCCTCGTCGCCCGGTACCTCCTCGTCGCCCGGCACGTCCGCGTCGCCCGCCGCTTCCCCGCCTCCCGGCGCTTCCTCGTCGAACGGCGGCGGCTGGGGCGCCGTGCGCGGGAGCCGCAGGGCGAACACCGCCGACAGCGCCACGAGCGCGGCCGTCGCTCCTACCGCGGCGCGGAACGGACCCGCGTCCATCGTCCCACCGGCCGTATGCGCACCGCCGCCCACCAGAGCCGCGCACAGCGCGATGCCGAGGGCGCCGCCCAGGGTGCGGACGATCTGGAAGAGGCCCATCGCCCGGCCCATGTCCGGCGGTGCGACGGTCTCGAACCCGGCGAGCTGCACGGTCAGCACGGCCGTGCCCAGCACCAGCCCGATCAGGAACATCAGGGCCCGCACGGCCCATTCGTTCTCCGCCGTGCCGGGTACCGCGAGCGCCCCGAACACCACGGCGGCTGCGAGCAGCGCGGCCGCGGCGAGACGGCGTGGCCCGAGGCGGGGCAGCAGCCGGTCCACGGCCCGCGAGGCCAGCATCAGGCCGATCGCCTCCGGGAAGACGCTCAGTCCCGCGTCCAGCGCGGAGCCGCCGAGGGCCGCCTGGAACAGCAGTGGCACCACGAACAGCACGCCCATCAGCCCGGCGGCGGTGAGCGCGGCCAGCGCGGCGACCGGGCCGTAGTAGCGGTCGGCGAAGAGCCGCAGCCCCAGCAGCGGAGCGGGGGCGCGGCGCTGCTGGACGACGGTCGCCACCAGCAGCACCGCGCCCGCGACCGCACCCACCACCACGAAGGGGTCGGACCAGCCGTGTGCCGGGCCGAAGCCGAGCGCGTAGGTGAGCAGGCCCAGGGCGGGCGTGGCGAGCCAGAAGCCGGCCCGGTCGAACGGGCCGGTGGTGCCCTCGACATGCTCGCGCAGCCCGACCGCCCCGAGCAGCACGGCGGCCGTGCCGATCGGCACGTTCACGAAGAACAGCCAGTGCCAGGAGAGATGTTCGGTCAGCAGGCCGCCGAGCGGCGGGCCGAGGGCGGGCATCAGCGCCGTCGGCACGATCAGCACCTTCGACAGCCCCACCCGCTCCGGCGGTGTGAACGCGCGGAACAACAGGGTCATGCCCACCGGGGTCAACAGCCCGCCGGCCAGGCCCTGGAGGGCGCGTGCCACGACCAGGACCGGCAGGTTCCAGGCAAGTCCGCACAGCGCGGACGCGGCGGTGAACACGGCGAGCGAGCCGAGGAAGACCCGCTTGGTGCCGTACCGGTCGCCGAGCCAGCCCGCCACCGGCAGAGCGAGCGCCAGCGCGACCAGGAACGCCGTCTCGACGGTGTTGGCGGCGGCGACGGGCCTGCCGAAGTCCTCGGCGATGGTGTAGAGCGCCGGGTTGACGATGGTGGAGTCCAGGCCGTTCATGCACATCGCGGCCACGTAGACCAGGACCACGGCGAGGCGGGGACGGATGCGCGGCACCGGGAGCAGGCCGCCCCGCCCGGTACGGGGCTCGGTGGCGGTCACCGGACCGGCAGCCCGTCGGCGTGCGCGGTGACCAGGTCCAGCGCGTCCTGGCGCGGGCAGGGGCCGTGGACCGCCGTCCAGCCGGCCGGCACCTCGGCGAACCGGGGCCACAACGAGTACGCACCCCGCTCGTTGACGAGGACGAGGAAGGCGACGCCGTCCCCGTCGGCGTCGAAGGGGTTGACGGGGGCGTCGTCGTTCGGGGTGTGCGCGGCCATCGGGTCACTTCTCCAGGTCGGTCAGGCGGTCGGCGACCACGCGGGCGATGTGCGCGATCGGTCCCGGCAGGGTCATGTCCTTGTGCGAGCAGGCGACGTCGGTGTTGTCGATGTGCCCGGCCGTGTACGGGGCCCAGGTGCCGGGGGTGAGGTCGTCGTCGATGGTGTCGACGGTGGCGCGGAAGAACAGCACGTCGCCGTCGAAGCGCCGGTGGTCGAAGCCCCGCACCAGGTGGTTGGTGTTCAGGTAGATGTCGGCGAGTGCTTCCAGCGTGCCGGTGGTCAGCGCGGCCAGCGGGCTCTCCTCGCGCTGGAGCACCTCGATCACGTGGGCGGTGGTGAGCGGTTTGCCGTCCAGCGCGTCGGGGCCGTGACCGCCCATCGCCAGCAGGGATTCCATCGCCTCGGCGTGGTCGGGGACCGGCAGCTCGCGGAAGCCCTCGGCGGGGTAGGCGTCCAGGACGGCGAGCAGTTCGACGGTCTCCCCCAGGTCCTGGAGGTGGGTGGCCATGGCCTGCGCGATGATGCCGCCGGTGGACCAGCCGAGCAGTCGGTACGGTCCGGCGGGCCGGACCTCCCGCATCCGGGTCACGTAGTGCGCGGCGAGCTCCTCCAGGGTGGTGGGCAGCGGGTGGCCGGCGGTGGCGGGGCCGACGCCCTGCGCCTGGAGGCCGTAGATCGGCACGTCAGCGGGCAGGTGGCGGATGAGCCCGGCGTAGCACCAGCTCAGCCCGCCGGCCGGGTGCACGCAGTACAGCGGGGCGCGGTCGCCGTCGCGGGCCGGGCGCAGCGGCAGCAGCACGTCGAGCGGGTCGTCGCCGCCGTCCGGGGCCGTGTCGAGTGCGGTGGCCAGGGACGCGACCGTCGGGGACCGGAAGACGGTGCCGATCGACACGTCGGTGCCGAGGGCCGCCTTGACGCGGGCGGCGAGGCGGACGGCGAGCAGCGAGTGGCCGCCGAGGTCGAAGAAGTTGTCGTCGACGCCGACCCGGTCCGTGCCGAGCACCTCGGCGAAGATGGCGCGGAGCTGCTCCTCGCGCGGGCCTCGCGGGGCCCTCGCCGGGGCCCCGGCGGCGGGGCGGCGGGGCGCGGGCAGGGCCCCGCGGTCCAGCTTGCCGTTGCCGGTCAGCGGCAGCCGCTCCAGTTCGACAACGGCGGAGGGGACCATGTGGACGGGCAGGTCACGGGCGGCCCGTTCCCGCAGCCGTGTCGCGAGGTCATCCGCCGCGTCGCCGTCCGGCGCGGCGCCGGGGGCCGGTGCGGCGGGCACCGCGTAGGCGACGAGCCGCTTGTCGCCGGGGACGTCCTCGCGGACCACCACGGCAACGTCCGCCACCTGCGGATGGGCGGCGAGAACGGCCTCGATCTCGCCGAGTTCGATGCGGAAGCCGCGGACCTTGACCTGGTGGTCGGCGCGGCCGAAGTACTCCAGGGTGCCGTCCGCGCGGCGGCGGGCGAGGTCGCCGGAACGGTACATCCGGGTGCCGTTCTCGCCGAACAGGTGGGCGTGCGGGTCGGCGACGAAGCGGGTCGCGGTGAGGCCGGGCCGGCCGAGGTAGCCGGCGGCCACGCCCTGTCCGGCGACGTACATCTCCCCCGTCACCCCGGGCGGCACCGGCTGGAGCCGGTCGTCGAGGACGTAGACGCGCAGGTCGGGAATGTTGACGCCGATGGTGGACGAGGTGGCGGCGGCGGCCGTCCGGCGGTCCAGGGCGTGGTGGGTGACGTGCACGGTCGTCTCGGTGATGCCGTACATGTTGACGAGCCGGGGCGCGTCGTCGGCGTGCCGCGCGTACCAGTCGTCGAGGCGGCCGAGTTCCAGTGCCTCGCCGCCGAAGACGACGTGGCGCAGGGCGAGTCGGTGTCCGGGCTCCTCGCGGTCGGCGGCGGCGAGCTGGTAGAAGGCGGACGGCGTCTGGTTGAGGACGGTGACCCGTTCCGCCGCCAGCAGCCGCAGGAAGGCGTGCGGGTCGCGGCTGGTCAGGTGGGGTACGACGACGACCTTGCCGCCGTACAGCAGGGCGCCCCACAACTCCCAGACGGAGAAGTCGAAGGCGTAGGAGTGGAACAGTGTCCAGGCGTCGTCCGGTCCGAAGCCGAACCAGTGGTCGGTGGAGGTCAGCAGCCGGGTGACGTTGTGCTGGGTGACGACGACGCCCTTGGGCCGGCCGGTGGAGCCGGAGGTGTAGATGACGTACGCCGGGTCGTCGGGGGTCAGCGGGCGGACCCGGTCCTGCTGGCGGAGCGGGGCGTCGTCGTACGTCGTGGCGGCGTCGCCGTCGGCGGTGATGACGGGCAGTTCGTGGGCGGGCAGCCGGGGCGCGGTGGCGGTGTCGGTGACGAGGGCGGCGGGGTGGGCGTCGGCCAGCATGTACGCGAGCCGGTCGGCCGGGTAGTCGGGGTCGAGCGGGAGGTACGCGGCGCCCGCGAGGGAGACCGCGAGCAGGCCGGTGACCAGGTCGAGGGAGCGGGGCAGGGCGAGGGCCACGATGGAGCCGGGGCCGATGCCGCGGTCGGCGAGCAGCCGGGCGAGGCGGTGGGCGTTCCCGGAGAGTTCGGCGTAGGTGAGGCGGGCGCCGTCGTGGCTGACGGCGGTCCGGCCGGGGTGGCGGCGGGCCGCCTCCTCGTAGCGGTCGGCGAGGGTGGCCGGGGCGGCGGGCAGCTGCCGGGCGGCGGCGTCCCCCCTGTCCTCGGGGAGGTTGCCGTCGACGAGGGCGCGGCGGCGTTCGTCGCCGCTCAGCAGCGGCAGCAGGCCCAGCGGGGTGTCGGGGTTCTCGGCGGCGGCGGTGAGCAGGCGGGTGAGGCGGTCGGCGAGGGCCTGGGCGGTGGAGCGGTCGAACAGGTCGGTGCGGAACTCCAGGAAGCCGCCGATGCCGCCGGCGGCGTGTTCGCCCGCGTTGAGGGTGAGGTCGAACTTGGCGGTGCCCGAGGTCGTGGTGGACAGCCGGGCGGTGGCTTCGGGCCCGAGCGGGAAGGCGGCGTCCGGTACCGACTGCCAGGCCAGCATGGTCTGGAAGAGCGGGTGGCGGGAGAGCGAGCGGGGCGGGTTGAGGGCTTCGACGAGGTGGTCGAAGGGCAGCGCGTCGTGTTCGAACGCGGCGAGCGCCGACGTCCGCGTCCGCCTCAGCAGTTCCCGGAAGGTGGGGTCGCCGGAGGTGTCGGTGCGCAGCACGACGGTGTTGGTGAAGAAGCCGACGAGGGCGGCGGTGGCGTCGTCGTCGCGTCCGGCGACGGGGGTACCGAGCGGGATGTCGGTGCCGCAGCCATGCCGGGTGAGGAGGGCGGCGAGGCCCGCCTGGACGGTCATGAAGACGCTGGCGCCGGTGGTGCGGGCGAGCCGGGCGAGCGCGGTGTGCGTGCCCGCGTCCAGTGCGAACGGGACGGTGTCGCCGTCGGACGAGGCGACGGCCGGGCGCGGGCGGTCGGTGGGCAGGTCGATGTGGTCGGGCAGTCCGGCCAGTGCCCGCTTCCAGTGGTCGAGCCGGGCGGTGGCGAAGGGGGTGGGCTCGGCCGGGGTGCCGAGGAGCAGCCGCTGCCGGGCCGCGTGGTCGGCGTAGCGCACGGGCAGCGGGGCGAACTCCGGTGCCCGGCCGGCCAGCCGGGCGCGGTAGGCGGTGGCGAGGTCGTGGGAGAGCGGAGTCGTGGAAGCGCCGTCGCCCGCGATGTGGTGCAGCACCAGCAGCAGGGTGTGCCGGTCCTCGGCCCCGGTGAACAGGCTGGCGCGCAGCGGGATCTCGCTCGCCAGGTCGAAGGCGTGGCGGGCGGCGGCGGTCAGGTCCTCGCCGTCGGGGGCACGGTGCAGGACGGGCCGGGCCGCCGGGTCGCCGGGGGCGAGGACGTGCTGCCGGGGCAGGCTGTCCGGGCCGTCCTCGGGGACCGGGTGGAGCGTCCGCAGTGTTTCGTGGCGGGCCGTCAGGTCGGCGAGGGCGGTGGTGAGGGCTGCCTCGTCGAGTGGTCCCTCGACGGTGAGGACGAGCGGGATGTTGTAGGTCGGGCTCGGCCCTTCCAGCCGGTGCAGGAACCACAGCCGCTGCTGGGCCGGTGACAGGGGCGGTTCGCCGGTGCGGGGCACGGGGACGAGGGGTACGTCGTCGCCGGGGGCGTCGTCGGTGTGGCGGGCGCGGACCAGGGCGGCGAGGGCGGCCGGGGTGGGCTCGCGGAACACGTCGGCGACGGAGACCGGCACGTCGAAGGTCTCGCGCAGCCGGGCGGCGAGCCGGGCCGCGAGCAGCGAGTGGCCGCCCAGGTCGAGGAACGAACTGCCGGGGGCGGGGGTGGTGTCCGTGCCGAGCAGGTCGGCGAAGAGTCCGGCGACGACGTCGGTGTGCGGGCCGGCCGTCGCCGGGCCGGTCGTGGTGGCCGTGGCGGTCGGCGGGGCGGGGTCGGGCAGGGCGCGGTGGTCGAGCTTGTCGTTGGCGGTGAGGGGCAGGGCGTCGAGGAGGACGACGGCGGCCGGGACCATGTGTGCGGGGAGTTCGGCGGCGAGGTGGTCGCGCAGGTCGGCCGGGTCGGCGGTGGTGCCCGGCCGGGGCACGGCGTAGGCCAGCAGCCGCTTGCCGCCGGGCGCGTCGCGGGCGATGACGGCGGCCCGGGCGACGGCGGGGTGCCGGGCCAGGACGGCCCGGATCTCGCCGGGTTCGATGCGGAAGCCGCGGATCTTGACCTGGTCGTCGGTGCGGCCGAGGAACTCGACGGTGCCGTCGGGGCGGCGGCGCACCAGGTCGCCGGTGCGGTACATCCGGCCGCCGGGCTCGCCGTGCCGGTCCCCGAAGGGGTCGGCGACGAAGCGTTGTGCCGTCAGGCCGGGCCGCCCGAGGTAGCCGCGGGCGAGGCAGGCCCCGGCGACGTACAGCTCGCCGGGGACGTTGTCGGGGGCCGGGCGCAGGGCCGTGTCGAGGACGTAGAGGCGGGTGGCGCGCACCGGGCTGCCGTCGGAGTCGGGGCCGGTCCAGTGGCAGGCGTCGACGGTGGTCTCGGTGGGCCCGTAGAGGTTGAGCGGGTGGACGCCCTCGGTGGCGGCCAGGCGGTGCCACAGCGGTGCGGGGACGCTCTCGCCGCCGACGACGAGGACGGCCGGACGGTGGTGACCGTCGCCGAGCAGTCCCTCGGCGAGCAGGGCCTCCGCGTAGGAGGGGGTGACGTCGAGGTAGTCGACGCGGTGGTCGTCGACGTAGGCGGTCAGCGCGGCCGGGTCACGGTAGGTGGCGTCGTCGAGCAGGTGCAGTTCGTGGCCGTGGACCATCCACAGCACCGGGTCCCAGGAGGCGTCGAAGGCGAAGGAGGCGCTGTGGGCGACCTTGAGCCGGGTGCGGCCGGTCCGGGCGACGGCGGGCGCGATGTGGTCGGTGCCGTGACCGGCGTACAGGTTGGCCAGGGAGGCGTGGGTGACGACCACGCCCTTGGGGCGGCCGGTGGAGCCGGAGGTGTGGATGATGTAGGCCGCGTCGTCCGGTCCTGGCACGGCGGCGGGTCGGTCGTCGGGGGCCGCTGCGAGGGCGGCGCGCGTCTGTGGGGTGTCCAGGGCGATCACCGGGAGTCCGTGTGCGGGGAGCGCGGCGAGTGCCTCGGCGGTGCCGACGACGCAGGCGGGGCGGGCGTCCTCCAGTACGGCGAGGGTGCGGGCGGCGGGGTGGCCGAGGTCGAGGGGCTGGCAGACGCCACCCGCCCCGAGGACGGCGAGCAGGGCCGTGATCATGGTGGTGGAGCGCGGCAGGGCGAGCGCGACGGGCGTCTCGGGGCCGACGCCGTGCGCGGCGAGGTGGTGGGAGAGCCGGTTGGCGGCGGCGTCCAGTTCGGCGAAGGTCAGTGTGTCGTCGCCGCAGCGGACGGCGGTCGCGTCCGGGGTGCGTGCGGCCCGCGCGGCGAACTCCTCGGGCACGGTGGTGGTGACGCGCGGCTCGGAGCGTCCCGTCGTGGCGCGGTGCACCTCGTCGTCGGTGAGCAGGTCGAGTGCGGCGAGCGGACGGTGCGGGTCGGTGAGCAGCAGTTCGGTGAGGCCGTCGAGACAGTGGCGGAGGGTGGTGGCGCAGCGGTCGGTCTCCGCGGCGGTGTACCGGCCGGCGTCGGCCTCCAGGACGAGGGCGAGGCTGTCGTCGGGGCCGGGCCAGGCGCCCACGGAGAGGTCCTCGACCGGTCCGGCGGCGAGGTTGCGGACGGTGCCGGGCAGGCCGTCGAAGTCCAGCGGACCGCCGTCGTGGGGCTTGATGTTGACCAGGGGGCCGGTGAGCGGGGCGGCGGGGGCGGTCAGGCCCAGGTCGCGGCGCAGGTCCGCCTGCGGGTAGCGCTGGTGGCGTCGGATCTGCCGGATCTCCAGCACGATGCGGCGCAGCAGTTCGGCGGCGGTGTCCTGGGGGCGGACGGCGATGCGCAGCGGGAGCACGTTCACGGACATCGAGGGGGTGCGCAGCGCGGCCGGGCCGCGGCGGTTGGTGAGCGGCAGGCCGAGGACGACGTCGTGGGAACCGGTGAGCCGGTGCAGGTGCGCGGCGGTGGCGGCGATGACGAGTTCGGCCCAGGTGGCCCCGGCGGCACCGGCGGCACGGGTGAGGCGGCTCAGTGTGCCGGCGGGCAGGTCGACGGCGCGTCGCGGCGGCGCGCCTGCCGCGGGGGCGGCGCCCGGTGCCGGCGCGGCGGGCGGTGCCGGGGTGACGGGGACGGCGCCGGCCATCCGGCCGGTCCAGAACTCCCGGTCGGCGGCGTACTGTTCGCCCGCCAGGTACTCCTGTTCCTCGGCGACGATCTCGCGCAGCGGCGCGAACCGGGGCTCCGGCGCCGTCCCTCCGCCTGCCGTGTACAGCTCGGCGACCCGGCGGCCGATCAGCGTCAGCGCGTAGGCGTCGACGGCGATGTGGTGGACGCGCTGGTACCACCAGTAGCGTGTGTCGCCGACCCGGAGCAGCGCCTGGTTCATCAGTCCGTCCGTCGCGGCGGGGTCGGACGGCAGGGAGAGGTCGGCGCGGATCCACCGCCCGGCCTCCCGGACGGGCTCGCCGCCCGCCCTCAGGTCGATCCGGTGCAGCGTGAACCCGGCGCCGGGATCGGCGTACTGGACCGGTGTCCCGGCCTCCTCGGCGATCCGCAGCCGCAGAGTCTCGGCCTCGGCGACGGTGCGACGCAGCGCGCGTTCGAAGCGGTCCTCGTCGAGGGCTCCGGCGATCTCCACGACGTCCGCCGTGTGGAACTCGGTGCCGCCCGGGGCGAGCTGTTGTGCGTAGTGGATACCGCTCTGCGCGGTGAGCAGGGGGAACGGCTCCGGACGCTGGTTCATGTGGGAACAACTCCTCGGTTGTGAAAGCCTTGCCGCGCACTGGCCGCCAAAGACTTAGGTAAGCCTAAGCTAATTTCCCGTACCGCATGTCCTCGGCGCGAGCTTCACGACGGAGGGCGGCACGCACACGCACCGGAGGAGGAGCCGATGACCGACTCGCGCGGCGACGCCACACCTCCCAGGACGTCAGATCCCGCATACGGCAGGAGATCGAGCACGAGACGGACGCCCCGCGCGGTCTCGGCCGCGACCCCGTCGCCACGGCCGGGATCGGTGCCGCGCCCGGACTCGCCCCGCTCGCGGACGGACTCGGGCCGCGGATACGGGTGCCGGGCACCCCGGCCGGGGAACGGGGCGCGGGCAAGGCACCGATGCACCGGGAGGGCGCCTTCGACGGGGTGGACGCCGCGCTGACGGTGCATCCGTGCCCGTTCGGGATGACGGACTTCCGGCCCTTCGCGCCCGGCACCCCGCCCGTGACCCACACCGGCCGGACCGCGCGTCCCGGCCCCGATCCGCACAATGGCAGCAACGCCGCCGACGCGTCGGCCGTGGCCCAGATGACCACCGGTCCGCCGCGTCGGCAACTGCCGCCGGCGGTGGCGGACGCACGGCATCACCACGGAGGCGGGCGGCGCGCCCCACGCGATCCCCGACCCGGCCCGTGCCTCGTACGAGCTGCGGGCCCCGGCCGCCGAGGACCTCGCCGAACTGCGGGCGCGGGTCGAGGCCCGCTTCCGGGCGGGCGCGCCGACGACCGGCCGCGAGGCGAGCCCGGAGCGCCCCGAGCCCGACCACCTGGACTTCGGGGGCGATCCCGGGGTGCTGCGGCTGCGGACGGCCAACGCCCGCGCCCTCGGCCGCCCGCAGCACGTGGAGCGGCCCCCGTTCGCCCGCACCGGCAGGGGCAACGTGTCGCACGCGCCGCCCTCCATCCGTCCGGCGCCCGACATCAGCGGCGGCACCTGCGGTCCGCACGAGGCGGCCTTCGCCGAGGCGGCCGTCTCACCGGCGGCCGAGCGGGCACCGCCGGACGGGGCGACGGCGATGGCGTGGACGGCCGCCGGCCTCGCCGGGGCGCGACGGGACGGGCAACGGCCCGCGTGACGTGCGCCGGGGTGCGGACGGGGTCCCGACCGCACCCCGGCCCGCACCCGGCGCGCGGTCAGGAACCGCTCAGCGCCTTGACGATGTCGTTCACGACCACCCCGGCGGCGAGCGGTCCGCCGCGGGTCGACCAGACGGAACCGTCGACCGTCACGGCATGCCCCTTCCCGACGGCGTTCAGCTCCTTGTACGCCGGCTTGGTCCGGACGTCCTCCAGCGCCTTCTCGCCGTCGGAGGTCAGCGTGGACAGGAACAGCCAGTCGCCGTCGATCTCGTTGATCTTCTCCAGGCTGAGCGACGGGGTGTGGGCGTTGCCGTCCCTGTTCTGCGCCTTGGGACGCTTCAGTCCCATCTCCAGCGCGATGCCGCTGGCGAACTGCTTGTTCTCCATCCAGCTCGGGCCGTCCGGGTTCCAGCGGACGATGGAGACCTCGGCGCCCTTGTTCGCGCCCAGCTTCTCGCCCGCCGCCCTGGCGGCACCCTCCCGCTCGGAGATGACCTCGTTCGCCGCGTCGAGCTTGTTGAGGGCGTTGCCGATGCCGCGGAACGACAGCTTCCAGTCGTCCGTCGGCGCCATGGTGACCAGGGTGGCCGGGGTGATCTCGCGCAACTGCTTCAGGACCTGCTCGTCCTGCATGTCGCCGGCGAGGATCAGGTCGGGCTTGGCGGCGACGACCTTGTCCATGACCGGCTGGAGCAGATTGCCGACGACGTCGATGCCCTGAACCCTGTCGGCGAGGTAGGCGGGCGGCTTGTTCAGCCCCTGCCCGTTGGTGATGCCGACCGGCTTCACGCCGAGCGCGAGGACCGCGTCCAGCTCCTCCTGAGTGAGGGTCACGATCCGCTTGGGATCGACCGGCACCTGGACGGCACGGCCGGTGGCGTCCTTCACCGTGCGGGTGGCCGGGGCCGCGGACTCCTTGCCCGAGTCGCCCTTGGCGTCGTCGGAGTCCGAGCCGCAGCCGGTCACGAGCAGTGTGGCCGCCGCGGCGACGGCGGCGGCCCGCACGGCACCGCGCGAAAGCGTCGAGGAAGGGCGTCTGGGCAGGGACATGGGGACTCCATGGTTCACGGGGACGTGCAAACAGCGCGGAGGGCATGCCGATGCCCCACAGGCACCGAACCACCCGGCCACGATCACTAAGGTTAGCCTTACCTCACATACTTCGGGCAAGAGGATCACCCACGCCCGCCGACGCGACACCGGCTCCACCCGCGCCCGACCGGCCCGCCCCGGGGCCCCGCGAGCCCCCAGGGGTGGCGCGCCACACGTAAAGGCACGGCAAAACGCGCTCGTCAAGCGCCCGAACGGACGGTCTGGGAAGCCCTTTTCGGACTTTCCCGCCCGTCGGTCGCGCGCACCCCGCGAAGCCCCGTCGTCGGCCCTATGCTTCTACACGCCTGTAGAGCGCGGGTGCCCGTCCGGTGTTCCCGGCGGGTGCCCGACGCCCCTCGTACGCATGTAAGGGAGTGAACGCCGCGATGGTGTTCAAACGACTGCTCGGCTCACTCGGCGTGGGCGGCCCCACCGTCGACACGGTTCTCGACGCCGGGGCGGCCGTGCCCGGCGGCCGTCTGTCCGGCCGGGTCGAACTCAGGGGCGGCGCCGCCGCCTTCGACATCGAGCACATCACGCTGGAGCTCGTCGCGCGAGTGGAGGCCGAGCACGACGGGGGCGAGCGGGAGGGCGTCGTGGTCTTCGAACGCCTCGCCGTCGGCGGCGGCTTCCGGCTGGCCGAGAACGAACTGCGCGGCGTGCCCTTCACCGTCGTCCTGCCGTGGGAGACCCCGGTGACCGAGCTGTACGGGCAGGACCTCGGCATCGTCCTGGGCGTGCGCACCGAACTGTCGGTGGCCGGCGCCAGGGACAGCGGCGACCTCGACCAGCTCGTCGTGGCCCCGCTGCCCGTGCAGGAGGCGGTCCTCGACGCGTTCGGGCAGCTCGGCTGCGGTTTCAGGTCCGCGGACCTGGAGTACGGCCGGATCGGCGGCACCCGGCAGCAGCTCCCCTTCTACCAGGAGATCGAGCTGCTGCCGCCGCCGCGGTACGCGGACCGGGTCGACGAGATCGAGGTGACCTTCCTCGCCTCCCCGGGCGGCATGGAGGTCGTCATGGAGGCCGATCTGCGGGGCGGACCCCACGCCGACGGGCACGACGCGCTCTCCCGGTTCACGGTCACGCACGACGTGATGGCCCGCCAGGACTGGTGCGCGCTCGTCGAGGACCGGCTCCGGCAACTGATCGAGCACCGGCCGGTGTTCCCGGCGGACCGCGGATACGAGACACACGGGTACCACGGCCACGACGAGGCGCACGGTTACCACGGCCATGACGAGGCGCACGGACACGGGCACGGCGGTGGCGCGGTCCACGGCGACGACGGGCGCCGCTCCGGCCCCGGCGTGGGCACCGCCGTCGCGGTGGGCGCGGCCGGTCTCGCCGTCGGCGTCGTCGGTGGCCTGGTCGCCGCCGAAGTCATCGACGAGGTGGGGGACTTCTTCGAGGGGGACGAGGACGAGGGGGGCGAGGACTGATGTTCGGGATCAGCGAGATCGGGGTCATCCTGATCGTGGTCGTACTCGTCCTGGGAGCCAAGAAGCTCCCCGAACTCGCCCGTTCCGCGGGCAAGTCGGCGCGCATCCTGAAGGCCGAGGCCGGAGCGGCGAAGGAGAGCCGCGGCACCGACGGCCGGGCCCCGGCGCCCCGGATCGTCCGCGGTGAGACCGTCGCGCCGACGCAGCCGGAGGAACCGGGGAGCGGACGGCGCCCGACGGGCTGACGGCGGCTCCCGACGGGGCCGGGGTGACGGCCCCGGCACCTCACCGCGCCGCCCGCACGCCTCGGGGAAGGCAGTCGGTCACCGTCCAGGGCCACCGCGCCGCCCGCACGCCTCGGGTGTGCGGGCGGCGCGGCCCGTCCCCGTGCGGAGTCCGGCATCGACGGAACCGATCCCGGCGTTCGGGATGTCGCATGGGGCGGGCCTTGCCCCGGGTCGGCGTGGTGTCCCAGGCTGTGGCCGTCGGCCAAGTCATGTGTGGAGGTGGGACGTGGTCCGGGACGACGGCGTCGCGCAGTTCGTCGTGGTGATCAACGACGAGGAGCAGTACTCGATCTGGGCGCGGGAACGCGAACTGCCCGCCGGCTGGCGGGAGGCGGGATTCTCCGGAACACGTGAGGAGTGCCTGGCGCACGTGGACGAGGTCTGGACCGACATGCGCCCGTTGAGCGTCCGCGGCGGCGCGTAGCCGACGTCGTGCGGTCCGCCCCCGCGCAGGTGTCACAGATCGCTGGGAAGCCATCCCCGTTGGACCGCCCGCACGCCCGCCTCGAACCGGCTGCGCGCGCCCAGACGTTCCATCAGGACCGTCGATATGCGGCGGGCGGTGCGCTGCGAGAGTCCGAGCCGCTTGGCTATGCCCGCGTCGGTGTGCCCCTCGGCCAGCAGACGCAGTGCCGCTGCCTCCTGGCGGTTGAGCACGTCCTCCTCGTCCCGGCGTGCCGACTCGCCCAGCGGTTGCGCCGTTTCCCACACCACCTCGAAAAGGGTGCACAGCGCGGTGAGAGGGCCCTGACCGGTCAGGACGACGGCTCCCTCGCCGCTGTCCTCGCTGTTGACCGGGACGACCGCCGTCTCCCGGTCGATGAGGGTCAGCCGGAGCGGAAGCGTCGCGACGGTGCGGACCTGGCCGCCCAGCCCGGTGAGACGGCGTGCGTGGGCGAGGGTGGCCGGATCGTTGCGCACGCTGTCCAGGTAGACCGTCCGCATCGCCACCCCGTCGCGCAGCAGTCGCTCGTCGAGCGGACAGGCGGCCCTCATGTTCTCCTCCGTCTGGGCCCCGCCGGGGGCGAAGGCCATCACCTCGCGCCGCACCTGCTCGGAGAGCGCGGCGAGTCTCACGCGGACCTGGACCACGTCGGCGAGGTACTCGACACCGACCGGACAGTGCGGAGCCTTGAGTTCCGCGTATTCGGAGAGCAGCCGGGACGCCGTGGTGCGCGCGACGGAGATCCGCTCGCGGTCGCGGGCCAGTTCGGCCTGCATCTGGGAGAGCAGGTGGTCGAAGGCGATCTCGGGGCTGACCGGACGAGGGGGCTCCGCCGCCACGGACCGGGACGGCGTTCCGTCCGGGAGCTGGACCAGGGACAGCCCGGCCAGCGTGTCCCAGGCCCGGCGCACGGATTCCTCCGAGGTCTTCAGACGGAGGGCGAGCGTCGCCGCGTCCTCCCCGGGCCCGGCGAGCATGGCCCGGTAGACGGCCTCGGTCAAGGTGTCCAGTCCCAGCACTTCAAGCACGAGGGCCTCAGTCCTCCCGTTCGCCCATGCGCGATGGGCATCCTCGCGTGCGCGACGCCGACGCCGGGCCGGTGCTCCGGCCCCCGGGCGATGGCCTGAATGGGCCTTGGCCCAATGGGGCCACCCCTTCCCCCTTTCCTCACACCCCACGTGCGGTGATGCTAATGCGCGGCGGCAGACCCCGCCAAAGGCAACACCGCGCTCGGCCGTCACCCGTCCATCACCCATCGGAAGCCGGCCCCGGAGGGATGTTCCGCATGCTCCGCGACCGCGTCGCAAGGACCGCCGCCGTCACCGTTCTCGCGGCCGTGACGCCCGCCGTCCGACATGGGGTGGCAGTGACTCACTGAGCGGTGAACCACGGGGGATTGAGATGGACCTGAGACAACTGACCACGTTCCACCGCGTCGCGACTCTGCTCAGCTTCACCCGGGCGGCGACCGAGCTCCACTACGCGCAGTCCAGTGTGACCGCGCAGGTCAAGAGCCTCGAAGTGTCGTTGGGGGTGGAGCTCTTCGAACGGCTCCACGGCAAGATCCTGCTCACTCCGGCCGGGGAACGGCTCCTTCCGTACGCGGAACGGATTCTGTCCCTCGTCGACGAGGCCCGCGAGAGGACGACCGGTTGGGCGGAGCCCTCCGGGGTGCTCACCGTCGGCACCGTGGAGAGCCTGACCTCGTACCGGATGCCACCGGTGCTGGAGTTCTTCCACCACCGCTACCCGCAGCTGCAGATCGCGCTGCGGCCCAGTCCCTCGGCGCAGACCTGCGAGGCGCTGCGCCGGGGCACGCTCGACATGGGGTTCTTCATGGAGGCGCGGACCACGCACGTGGGGGTGCGGGCGGAAGTCCTCGGGGCGGAACGGCTCGTGGCGGTCGCTGCCGCCGGGCACCCCCTCTCGGGAGTGCCGGACGTCACGGCGGAGGACCTGAGGAGCGTTCCCGTCCTGGCGCCCGAGGCGGGCTGCTCGTACCAGGAGCTGCTGGCGACGGAGTTGCGTGCCGAGGAACCCGGCACGCCCTGGCTGGAGTTCGGCACCATCGAGTCGATCAAGCGCGGGGTGGCCGCCGGACTCGGTGTCAGCGTGCTGCCCGAGATCGCGGTTGCCGATTCGGTAACGGCCGGGACGCTGGCGGTGCTCGACTGGGAGCCGCCGTTCGAGGTCTACACGCAGATCGCCTGGCGGCACGGCAAGCAGGTCACCCGCGAGATGCGGGCGTTCATCGACCAGACGGCGCGCTTCATGTCCCAGGACCGGCCGAGTCCGGTGGGCTGAGAGCCTGTCGGGCGGCCTTCGGCCGGAAGGCGGACGCGGCATGGCGCGTGCGGTTCCAGGACGCCGGGAGGGCCCGGTGGCGGAGCGGCCCGGTCGTGCCGGCAACGCCGGAAGCGCGCGTGCCGGGACCTGGCCGCCCGGTCGGAGGCCACCCGGCGGGCTCTGAGGCGCTCCGGTCGGACCGGACCGCTCCGCGTCGGCCGGTCCACGCGCACCGGCCCGCGCACACCGGTCCGCACGGCCATCGGATTCGCCGATCCTTCGCATCGGAATCGCCGTCGCCGGAACGTTGACCGCGTTGTTTGCTCTGACCAAGGCTGTGGGCGGTCCCGTTCGACGGGACCGTTCACGACGACGGGGGACGTCATGCAAGGGACCATCGAGGTGGTCGGGATCGGGGGATCCTCCATTCCGGACTTCACGGCGGAGCGGGCCGTGCGCCCGGCGCCGGGCACGGGGGCCGGGCCGATCGCGGGTCCCGAACGGGGAACGCGATCCGGTCGGCGTGCCTCCGGCCGCCGCACACGGGCACACCGGCCGCCGCACACGGCCGACGACACCGCCGCGACCGGCTCCACGGCAACCGGTTCCACCGCGGCCCGCGTCGGCGCCCGCGGGTATGTCCGCACCCGGTCGACGCCGACGGCCGCGCCGGTCGTGGCACCGGGGCCCCACGGGTGAGGGAGTCCGGCCGGGCGCGGCACGCCCCGCGGACGCGACGTCACCATTCCGCGCCGACGCGCCGGACGGGTTGAGCACCGGGGCCCCGGCCCCGCTCCTCCTCGAACCCCGTACCCCTGCCCGTACCCGCGCGTGCCCACGCCCGCGCTTCCCTCTTCCCTCCTTCGCTTCTCGACGTCCACGCACACGGATTCGACAGGGATGAACGTTGACTCGTGACACAGACATTGACGGTGAGGACACGGACCGCTGGCTCCGGTGCTTCCGTCCCGAAGCCGAGACCAGGACCGGGGCCGAACGCACGGTGATCTGTTTTCCGCACGCGGGAGGTGCGGCCAGCTACTACTTCGGCCTGTCCGCGACACCGCCCGCGGGCACCGAGGTGCTGGTGGTGCAGTACCCGGGGCGGGAGAACCGGCTGTTCGAGGAGCCCCTCGCCTCCGTGGCGTCCCTCGCGGACTCCGTGGCCCGGGTGCTGCGGGCCCGGCGGGTGAACCGGCCCGTCCTGTTCGGGCACAGCATGGGGGCGCTCGTGGCCTTCGAGGTCGCCCGGCGCCTTGAGGAGGCGTCCACGGCCTCGGCTCCGGGGCCGGTTCCGGCCGCGCTCGTCGTCTCGGCATGTGCCGCGCCCTCGCACCACGCGGACCGCGCGCGGCTTCTGCACGGAATCGAGGAGGAGCGGGACGCGGATGTCCTCGCGCGGGTCGTGGGACTCGGCGGCACCGGCCGGGCGGTGGCCGAGAACGAGGAACTCGTCCAGCTCTTCCTCCCGGCGCTCCGCGCCGATCTGAGCGCGGTGCGGGGGTACCGCGCGGCGGCGGACGCGACGGTGCGCTGCCCGATCACGGTGTGTGTCGCCGACGCCGACCCCGATGTCCCGGTGGCGGGGGCCGCGCTGTGGGGCCGCCACACGTCGGCGGGCACCTCGGTGCACGTCTTCGAGGGCGACCACTTCTACCTCGGTACCTGGCCGCGGCGCCTCCTGGACCTGCTGCTCCCGGCCGTGCACCCCTCGTGTCCCGAGGTCGTGTCCGCATGACGGCCCCGGGATTCGTGGAGGAGGAACTCGCCCTGCTGTGGGGCGAGGTGCTGAACGTCACGGGTGTCGTTCCCACGTCGCGGTTCGGCGCGCTGGGCGGCGACGGGGGCACCGCGGACCGGCTCGCCGCCCGGATCGACGCGGACCTGGGTGTGCGGGTCGACCCGGCACGACTGCTCGGCGCGGACACCCTGGGAGCCATGGCCGGGCTGGTGCGCGAGGCCATGCGGGCACCGGCGGCGGAGCCGGCCGGGGCGGCACCGGCGGTCGCCGGCCCGGGGGTGCGCGACGAGCGCCCGCCGCTCTCCTTCGCACAGCAACGACTCTGGTTCATGCAGCAGTTGGACCCCGACACCACCTTGTACAACGTGCCCACGGTGCTGCGTCTGCACGGCGTCCTGGACCGGGCGGCCCTGGGCCGCGCCCTGGACGCGCTGGTCGCCCGCCACGAGGTGCTCCGGACGACGTACGCGGCGCCCTCCGGGCGCCCGCATCAGGTGATCGCTCCCCCGGCGCCGGTGCCGTTGCCCCACACCGACCTCGCGGGCGAGCCGGACCCGGTGGCGGCGGCGGAGCGCGTCGCCGCCGAGGAGGCGGCACACGTCTTCGACCTGGCCACCGCGCCCCCGTTGACCGCCCGGCTGGTCCGGCTCGGCGACACGGAACACCGACTGATGCTGACGTTCCATCACATCGCCGTCGACGGCGCGGCGGTGACCATCCTCTACCACGAGCTGGGGCTGCTCTACGGCTCCGGGCCGGGGACGCTGCCCGAGGTGACGTGGCACTGCGCGGATCACGCCGCCGCGCAGCGGGCCCGGCTCACCGGTCGTGCGCTGGACTCCCTCACCGCCCACTGGCGCTCCGTGCTCGGGGACGACCCGAAGGCCCCGGCCCTGCCCTCGGACCGGCCCCGCCCCGCCACCAAGAGCTTCCGCGGCGCGGTCACCAGCCGCGAGCTGCGCCCCGAACTGTCCCGTGCGGTGAGGGACTTCGGCAGACGTGAGCGGGCCACCCCGAACATGACGCATCTGGCGGCGCTGTACGCGCTGCTGGCCGGATGGGCGGACACCGCCGATCTCACGGTGGGCATTCCGGCGGCGGGGCGCAACCGCCCCGAGGCGCAGGACATGGTGGGCTGCCTGATCAACATGGTGCCGGTCCGGGCCCGGCTGGACGGCGACCCCGGCTTCCGGGAGCTGCTGGCCCGGGTGCGCGCCGCGGTGCTCGACGCCACGGCACACCAGGACCTGCCCTTCGACAAGCTCGTCGAGGCCCTCGTCTCCCGGCGCGGGCGGGACTTCATGCCGGTCTTCCGGGTGATGTTCAGCTATCTGGGCGGGCGGCGGCCCCCGGTCTTCGACGGGCTCGACGGCTGTGTCCTGGACCTCACCGGCCCCCAGGACACCGCCAAGTACGACCTGAGCCTCTACGTGGAGGAGCGCGGCGACGGCGTCGCGCTGACCCTGGAGTACGACACCGACCTGTTCGGGCCGGACACCCCGGCCGCCCTGCTCGCCGCCTACGAGCGGACGTTGGAGGAGGTCGTCGCCTTCCCCGACAGGCCGGTCCCGGACCTCGCGGCGGTCCGGTCCATCGGCACCGGCCCCGGCACTGAGAGGAACACCGATCGTGAGCGTTGACGGACGGGCCCGGGCGGGCCAGGACACCCCCGGGACCCTGCACGCGTGGTTCGCACGGCGGGCCGCCGAACGCGGCGACGCCGTCGCCGTGACGGCCCCCGACGGCCGTGCGACCTACCGGGAACTGGACCGCGCCGCCAACCGGCTCGCCCACCACCTGAGGTCGCTGGGCGTCGGCCCGGAGGTACGGGTCGCCGTCCGGACGCGGCGCACCACGGACCTGGTGACGGCGCTGCTCGCGGTGGTCAAGGCGGGTGGGGCGTACGTCCCGGTGGATCCGGCGAGTCCGCCGGAGCGGCAGGCGTTCGTGCTCGCCGACGCCGGGGCGACGGTGCTGGTGACCGACGAGCCCGACGGGGGGCCGCGCGCCCCGCACACCGTGGTGACCGGTCCCGGCGGCACCGGCCTCGGCGACCGGCCCGACACCGCTCCCACGGGCGTCACGACGGGTCCGGCGCATCTGGCGTACGTCATCTACACGAGTGGTTCGACGGGCACGCCCAAGGGCGTCATGGTCGAGCACCGCAATGTGACGGCGCTGCTCGCCGGGGTGCGGGAGATGTTCCGGTTCGGGCCCGAGGACGTGTGGTCGATGTTCTCCTCGGCGGCGTTCGACGTGTCCGTGTGGGAGATGTGGGGCGCGCTGCTGCACGGTGGCCGCCTGGTCGTCGTGCCGGACGACGTGCGACGGTCCCCGGGGGACTTCCACGCGCTGCTGCGCCGGGAGCGCGTCACCGTCCTCAACCAGACCCCGTCCGCCTTCCGGCAGTTGGTCCGGTACGAGGAGGAACGGGCGGCGGAGGGCACCGGCCCGGCGGAACTCGATCTGCGGCTGGTGGTCTTCGCCGGGGAGGCGCTGCCGCTGGCGTCGCTGCGCCCGTGGATCGCCCGCCACGGCGACGCGGCGCCGGTGCTGGTGAACATGTACGGGATCACGGAGACCACGGTGCACTCCACCCGTCGGCGGATGACGGCGGCCGACTGCGGGGACGCGGGCGACAGCCCGATCGGCGGGGCGCTCGACGGCTGGACGATGCGCGTGATCGGTGCCGACGGCCTGGAGGCGGCGCCGGGCACGGCAGGTGAGCTGTACGTCGGTGGGGCCGGGGTGACGCGCGGCTACCTGGGCCGCCCGGCCCTCACCGCGGAGCGCTTCGTGCCCGATCCGGAGGCGTCGGTGCCCGGTGCGCGCCGGTACCGTTCGGGCGACAGCGCCCGGCGCGACGCGGACGGCGACCACGCGTACCTGGGGCGGCTGGACCTCCAGGTGAAGGTGCGCGGACACCGCATCGAGCTCGGCGAGATCGAGAACGCGCTGTCCCGGCATCCGGCGGTCGGCGGCACTGCCGTGATCGTCGACCGGGATGCCGCCGGGGAACCGCGGCTGGTGGCGTACTGGGTCGCCGTGGCCCCGGCCGGGCCGTCGGAGCTGCGCGAACACCTCGCCCGGAGCCTGCCCGAGTACATGCTGCCGAACCTGTACGTGGTGCTGGACCGGCTGCCGCTGACGCTCAACGGCAAGACGGACCGGCGGGCGCTGCCCGCCCCGGACGCGGTGCGGCCCGACCTGGACGCGGGGTTCGCCGCCCCGGACACCCCCGTCGAGAAGGCGGTGGCGGACATCTGGGCCGAGGTGCTGTCGGTCGACCGGGTGGGGCTGGACGACGACTTCTTCGAGCTGGGCGGCCATTCGATGCTCGCCACCCAGGCCGTGGCCGTCGCAGCGGAGCGGCTGGGCGTCGGGGTGACGCTGCGGATGCTCTTCGACCGGCCGACGGTACGGGAACTCGCGGGCGCCCTTGACGCATCGCTCGCGGCACAGAACGGGTCCGGCGAAAGCCGGTCCACATCCGAACCGCACGGGGGGAACGCATGACGGAACGCGTGACGCACGAGACGGAGCTGCCCGAGCAGTGCGTGGCCATCATCGGGATGAGCGGGCGCTTCCCGGGCGCCGAGGACGTCGACGCGCTGTGGCGCATGGTGGTGGCCGGTGAGGAGGGCGGCACCCGTTACACCGACGAGGAGCTCGCCGCGGCCGGGGTGCCGCAGGACCTGCTGGACGATCCGGCGCTGGTGCGGGCCGGTTTCCCGTTGGCCGGGTTCGACCGCTTCGACGCCGACTTCTTCGGCGTCACCCGGTCCGAGGCCGAGCTGATGGACCCGCAGCACCGGCTGCTCCTGGAGACGTCCTGGCAGGCCCTGGAGCGGGCCGGCCACCCGGCGGGCGCCACCGGGGGCCGGACCGGGGTGTTCGCCGGCGTCTCGGGCAGCGGCTATCTGCGCGAGCGCATCCCGCACGGTGGCGCGGACGGCCGGGTCTCGGACGAGATCCAGGTGGCCATCGGCAACGATCCGGGCATGACGGCGCTGCGGGTGTCGTACAAGCTGGGCCTCACCGGTCCCAGCCTCACCGTGCAGAGCGCCTGTTCCTCGTCGCTGGTGACGGTGCACCTCGCCGTTCAGTCGCTGCTGAGCCGCGAGTCGGACCTGGCGCTGGCCGGTGGGGTCGCGGTGCGGGAGTTCGAGCCGCGCGGCTACCGCTACGAGGAGGGGGCGATCCTCTCCGCGGACGGGCACTGCCGCCCCTTCGACGCGGAGGCGACCGGCACCGTCTCGGGCGACGGCGTGGCGATGGTGGTGCTCAAGCGGCTCCAGGACGCCGTCGCCGACGGCGACCACATCCACGCGGTGATCCGGGGCAGCGCCGTCAACAACGACGGTGCGGCGAAGATCGGCTTCACCGCGCCGTCGCAGCACGGACAGGCCGAGGTCGTGGCCGAGGCGCTGGCGGTCGCCGGGGTGGAGCCGGACACGGTCCAGTACGTCGAGGCGCACGGCACGGCCACGCCTCTCGGCGACCCGATCGAGGTGCAGGCGCTCACCGAGGTCTTCGGCCCCGGCCTCGGCCCGGGGACGGTGCATCTGGGCTCGGTGAAGTCGAACGTCGGCCATCTCGACGCGGCGGCGGGGGTCACCGGTCTGATCAAGGCGGCACTGGCGCTGGAGCACCGGCACATCCCGCCCACCGCGCACTTCGGCAGCCCCAACCCACGTCTCGCGCTGGAGAAGGGGCCGTTCCGGGTCGACGCCGAGGGGCTGCCCTGGCCCGAGACGGAGCGACCGCCGCGTGCCGGGGTGAGCGCCTTCGGTATCGGCGGCACCAACGCGCACGTGGTCCTGGAGGCGGCACCGTCCGTCCCCGGAGCCGGGGACGACGCCGGGCGGGAACCGGCGGACGACTGGCAGGTGCTGCCGTTGTCGGCCCGCACCCCCGAGGCCCTGCACGCCTCGGCCGAACGGCTGGCCGCCGCGCTGGAGGCGGAGCCGGGCGGCGGGCTCGCCGACGTCGCGCACACCCTCCAGACCGGCCGTGCCGTCCTCCCGCACCGCCGCGCCGTGGTGGCCGGTGACCGGGCGTCGGCCGCCGCCGCGCTGCGCCGCCCCGCGCCCGCCACCGGGCCGGTCGCAGCGGACGCCCCGGCGCCCGCCGTGGTGTTCCTCCTGCCCGGCCAGGGCGCGCAGTTCGTGGGCATGGGCGCGGACCTCCACCGTCACGAGCCGGTGTTCCGCGAGGCGTTCGACCGCTGCGCCGAGATCCTGCTGCCGCTCATCGGCCGGGACCTGCGCGAGATCGTGTTCGCCGCCGACGGGGACGGGGCCCGCGAGCGGCTGCGGCAGACCCGGTACACCCAGCCCGCCGTGTTCTGCGTCGACTACGCCCTGGCGCGTCTGCTGATGTCCTGGGGCGTGCGCCCCGACGCGATGACCGGGCACAGCATCGGGGAACTCGTCGCGGCCTGCCTGGCCGGGGTGTTCACGCTGGAGGACGCGTTGCGGGTGGTGGCCCGGCGGGCCGCGCTGATGCAGGACCTGCCGCCCGGCCGGATGCTGTCCGTGCTGCTCGACGAGGACGCGCTCACCGGGGCGCTGGACGGCCGGGCGACGATCGCCGCCGTCAACGCGCCGGGGTCCTGCGTGGTGGCCGGAACCCCGCAGGAGGTCGCCGGGGCCCGTCGGCTGCTGACGGAACGGGGCGTGTCCGTGAAGGAGCTGGAGACCTCGCACGCCTTCCACACCGCGCTCGTCGAACCGGCGCTGCCCGGGCTCGCCGAGGTGCTGCGCCAGGTGCGGCTGAACAGGCCTCGCATCCCGTTCCTGTCCAACGTCACGGGCACCTGGATCACCGACGAGCAGGCCACCGACCCGGAGTACTGGGTCGCCCACACCCGCCGCCCGGTGCGGTTCTCGGACGGGATCGGCGCGCTGGCCGAACGCGGTGCCGCCGTCTTCGTCGAGGTGGGCCCCGGAAGCCAGTTGAGCGGTCTGGTGCGAAGCCGCCCGGAGCCCTCGGTGGTGGTGGCGCCGCTGCGCCGGCCGCGCGGCACCGCGGAGGCCGCCGGGCACCGGTCGGTGCGCGAGGGGCTGGGCGAGCTGTGGCGGCTCGGGGTGCCGGTCGACTGGGCGGCGCTGCACGGCGGCCGGGCCCGGCGCCGTGTCCCGCTGCCCGCCTACCCCTTCGAGGGCCGCGCCCATCTGCTGCCCCGGCCGGAGACGACGTCCCCGGGCGGGAGTGCGCGCACCGACCCGGCCCGGTGGACGTACGCCCCCGTCTGGCATCGCGCGCCACTGCCGGTCGCGCCGGAGGAGACCGCCGGTGAGCCGCCGACCTGGCTGGTCCTCGCCGACGAGCGCGGCCTCACCGACGAGGTGTCCGCCGCGCTGCGGGCGGACGGCCACACGGTCGTCACCGTGCGCAAGGCAGCGGCGTACGCCCGCACGTCCGGGCACGACTTCACCGTCGATCCCGCCGACCCCGGCCATCTCCCCCGTCTCGTGAGGGAGTTGCGCGGTGACGGCACGACGCCCGACCGTGTCCTGCACGGCTGGTCCGTCACCGACGGGGACGGGGACAGGAACGGCGCCGCGGACAGCTACCGCGACGCGCTGGACGCGGGCTTCCACAGCCTGGTCGCGCTGGCCCAGACCCTGGGCGAGAGCGGCGAGGACCGGCCGGTGCGCGTCGACGTCGTCACCGACGCTCTGCAGGACGCCCACGGCTGCGCCGTCGTGCGCCCCGAACGGGCCACGCTGTACGGCGCGGTCACCGTGCTCCCCCAGGAGTACGCCTGGCTGACCTGCCGCGGCGTCGACGTCACGCTCCCGCACGACGCGCCGGAACGCGCCAGGGTGACCGGGCAGCTGGCCGCCGAGCTGGCGGGACCGGGCCGCGAACCCCTCGTCGCCTACCGGGGCGCCCAGCGGCTGTTGCGGGCCTTCGCCCCGGTGGAACTGGCGGCGGTACCGGCCGCGCGGGCGTGGCGGGAGGGTGCCGGGTACCTGGTGACCGGGGTGTCCGGCGAGGCCGGGCTTGCCTTCGCCGAGCACCTGGCGTCCGCCGGGGCGCGGCTGATGCTCGTCGGCGCCCCCGGCTTCCCCGCGGAGGACGACTGGACCGCCTGGCGGGAGGGCGCGACGGGTGACGACGAGACGGTACGGGACCGGGTAGCACGCCTCGCCGCGCTGCGGGCGGCCCGGCCGGACGACGTCGTCTACCGGGGCGCCGATCTCGGCGACCGCGCCCGGGCGGACCGCGTCGTCGCGGAGGCGCGGGAGCTGTTCGGGGCAGTCCGCGGAGTGCTCCACTTCGCCGACGAGCGGGGATCGGGCCTGGTGGCGCTGAAGGAGCGGGGCGACTTCGACGCGGTGCTGGCCGCCCGGGTGCGCTCCACACTGCTGCTGGACGAGCTGCTGGCCGCCGACCCGCCCGACTTCTTCCTGCTCGGCTCGGCGACCACGGGCGTCCTCGGCGGTTTCGGCCAGTCCGAGAACTGCGCCGCCGCCGCGTTCCTGGACGCCTACGCCCAGGCCGCCGCGGGCGCCGGCCGGAGCGCGGTCACCGTCGACTGGGCGCAGTGGGAGTGGGACGACTGGTTCGAGCAGCAGATGGCGGGCCTGCCCGAGGTGCGCGCGCTCTACGAGCGGCTGCGCCGCACCCAGGGTGTCCCGGTCGCCGACGGCCTGGCCCTGGCACGGGCGGCCCTCGCGGGCGGGCTGCCGCAGGTCGTGGTCTCCCGGGCGGACTTCCAGGATGTGCTCGCCGACCAGTCGGGGCTGACGGCGACGTCGTTCACCGACGCGCTCGGCAGCGGGCGGGAGCGGTCCGACGACGACTGGGACCCGGCGACGGTGTGGCCGGACGACGAGGTCGCGCGGTCGGTGGCCGGGGTGTGGCGCGACATGCTCGGGGTGTCGCCGATCGGCCCGGACGACGACTTCTACGACCTGGGCGGCAACTCGCTGTTCGCGATCCAGATCGTGGGACGGCTGCGCCAGGCGCACGGCGACTTCCCGATGAGTGCCGTCTTCGAGGCACCGACCGTTCCGGCGCTGGCCGCCGCGATCCGGGCACACCAGGCCGAGGCGATCGGCCTCGACGAGTTCGAGGCGCTGCTGCGCGAGGTCGAGGGCCTCTCCGCGGACGAGGCCGAGGCGAAGCTGAAGGGCGATCATGTCTGACGAGACCACCGGACCCGACGAGAACGAGACGACGCGACGGCTCCAGGAACGGCTGGCCTCGCTCTCCCCCGGGCAACGGGCCGTTCTGGAGAGATCGCTGCGCGACCGGGGCGCCAAGGCGCCCACCTCGCTGGACGCCGGGGAGCGCGCCGCGGCCCGGGCCACCGCTCCGCGCCGCGCCCGGCGGCCGGACAGCGTCATGGACTTCAGCCTGTTCTTCTTCTCCGGCGACGGTTCGGCGGCCGGGCCGGGCAAGTACCAACTGCTGCTGGACAGCGCCCGCTACGCCGATGCCAACGGCTTCAGCGGCATCTGGGTCCCCGAACGCCACTTCGTGGACTTCGGCGGCCTCTACCCGAACCCGTCGGTGCTGGCCGCCGCCATCGCGGTGCTCACCGAGCGGATCCAGATCCGGGCCGGCAGCGCCGTCCTCCCGCTGCACCACCCGGTGCGGGTGGCCGAGGAGTGGGCGGTCGTGGACAACCTGTCGGGCGGGCGGGCCGCGATCTCCGCCGCGTCGGGCTGGCACCCCGACGACTTCATCCTCGCGCCCGGTGACGGGCAGCGGCGCTACCCGCACCGCAAGGACGAGATGTTCGAGGCGATCGACACCATCCAGCGGCTGTGGGCGGGCGAGAGCGTCGAGCTGCCGCGCGCCGACGGAACGCCGCAGACCGTCCGCACGCTGCCGCGCCCGCTCCAGCCGTCGCTGCCGGTGTGGGTGTCGGCGCAGGGCAGCCCGGAAACGTTCGTGCGGGCCGGTGAGATCGGCGCGCACCTGCTGACCGGGCTGGTGGCGCAGCGGCCCGCCGACCTGAGGGACAAGGTCGCGGCGTACCGCGAGGCGCGGGCCGCGGCCGGGCACGATCCGGCGGCGGGCCGGGTGACGGCGATGGTGCACACCTTCCTCTGGGCGGACGTGGACGAGGCGAGGGAGCTGGTGCGCGGTCCGCTGACCGGTTACCTGAAGACCTTCCTGGCGCAGCAGGACAGCTTCGGCAGCGAGTTCTCGAAGCTCGGTGACGCCGAGCGGGATGTGATGCTCGCCGCCACCTTCGAGCGCTACTTCGACTCGCTGGCGCTGCTCGGCACCCCGGACACGTGCGAGTCGCTGATCGAGGACCTGGTGGACATCGGGGTGGACGAGGTCGCCTGCCTCGTCGACTTCGGCCTCGACCAGGACCGGGTGCTGAAGGGTCTGGAACACCTCACCGAGCTCAGGAACCGGTACCGGGGCACGTCCGAAGGAGAGCGGTCATGACGGAACTCGCCGACCGGCTCGCCGGTCTCACCCCGGCCCAGCGCGCCCTGCTGGACCGCCGGATGCGCGAGCGCGCCCAGGCGCCCGCCACGGCGGGGCCGATCACCCGGCGCACCGGCGGGAACCGGATCCCGCTCACGGTGGACCAGGAACGGATCTGGCTCATCCACCAGTTCGACCCCGGTGACCCCGTCTACAACGTGTACTTCGCGTCGCGGCTGCTCGGCGCACTCGACGCGGACGCGCTGCAGCGCGCGGTGGACGCCTTCGTGGACCGGCACGAGGCGATGCGCACCACGTTCGAGCAGGACGGCCACGCGCCCGTGCAGGTCGTGCACGCGGCGATGCCGGTGCCGGTGCGTCATCTGGATCTGCGTCCCGTTCCCGCCGGGCGGCGCGAGGAGGAGATGCTGCGGCTGGCCACCGAGGAGCTGCGCACCCCCTTCGACCTGGTGCGCGGCCCGCTGCTGCGGGTGGCGCTGCTGCGCCTGGGCGACCGGGAGCACGTGCTGGTCGGCACGGTGGACCACCTGGTCTGGGACCGGGGTTCGATGGGTGTCTTCAACGCCGAGATCGCCGAGTTCTACACGGCGTTCGCCACCGGCCGGGCACCGGAACTTCCGGCGATCGAGGTGCACTACCCGGACTACGCCGAGTGGCAGCCGCGATGGCTGCGGGAGGAGGTCGCACGCCGGCACCTGCCGTTCTGGAAGCAGCGGCTCGACGGCGCCGCCCCGGTGCTGGAGCTGCCCACCGACCGGCCGCGCCCGCCGATGCAGACGTCGAACGGTGCCCGCCACCAGTTCCCGCTGACCCCGGAACTGACACAGGCCGTCCGGGACCTGGCCCGGCGCGAGGGGGTCTCGGTCTTCGTCGCGCTGCTCGCGTCCTGGCAGGTGCTGCTGCACCGGCTGTCCGGGCAGGAGGACATCGTGGTCGGCACCACGTCCTCCACCCGCGGCCGGCCCGAGACGGAGCCGATGGTCGGCTACTTCCTGACCATGCTGCCGCTGCGCACCGAGGTCCGGCCCGGGATGACGGTGCGGGAGCTGCTCCGGGCGACGCGGACGACGATGCTGGGGGCGTTCGACCACAACGACATCCCGTTCGGGACGCTGCTGGACGAGCTCGCGCCGGACCGCGATCCGAGCCGTACACCGCTGTTCCAGACCTCGTTCATCCTCGTGGACTTCCACCACGAGGAGGAGGCGCCGATGGCGGGTCTTGAGGTCGAGGAGCTGATGCTCGACAACGCCACCGCCAAGGACGACGTGATGCTGGGCTTCTTCGACGACCCGGCGGTCGCCGAGGACCACTTCCACGCGGTGCTGGAGTACAACACCGATCTGTTCGACGAGTCCACGATGGCCCGGATGGCCCGTCAGATCGTGCGGCTGCTGGAGCAGATGACCGGGAACCCGGAGCTGGCCGTGCGCGATCTGTCGCTGGTCGGGCCCGAGGAGGCCCGCACGCTGCTGGTGGAGTGGAACGACACCGCGGCACGGCGCGAGGCGGGCGTGTGCCTGGAGGACCTGGTGCGGCGATCCGCGTCCACCGCCCCGGACGCGATCGCCGTCTCCTGCGGCGACGAGCGGGTCACCTACGCCGAACTCCTCGACCGGGCGGGCCGCCTCGCCTCCCATCTGCGCCGCCGCGGAGCGACGGCCTCCAGTGTCGTCGGGGTCTGCCTGGACCGTTCGGTGGACCTGGTGACCGCGCTGCTGGGCGTGCTGATGTCGGGCAGCGCCTATCTGCCGCTGGACGCCGGGTATCCGTCGTCGCGTCTGGTGGACATGACCACCGACGCGGGCACCGGGCTCGTGGTGACCCGTTCGGGGCTGCTGGACGCCCTCGACGGCTGTCCGGGCGAACGGGTGTGCCTGGACACCGACGCGGCGGCCGTCGCCGCCGAGTCCCCGGAACCGTCCCGGGCCGAGGGCGGCGAGGACCGGCTCGCCTACGTCATCTACACCTCGGGATCCACCGGCCGTCCCAAGGGCGTGGAGATCACCCACCGCAACCTGGTCAACCTGCTGCTGGCCATGGTGGAGGAGATCGGCCTGGGCGCGGACGACATCCTCGCCGCGGTGACCCCGGTGACCTTCGACATCGCGGGGCTGGAGCTGTACGCCCCGCTCGTCGCGGGTGCGCGCACCCATGTCGTGCGCAAGGAGGAGGCGGTCGACGGGCGGCGGCTGACGGCCGTGCTCGCCGGGAGCGGCGCCACCGTCATGCAGGCCACCCCCGCGACCTGGCATCTGCTGGTGGAGGCCGGCTGGGACGACGACGGACGGCTGCGCGCCCTGGTCGGCGGCGAGGCGCTGCCCCCTTCCCTGGCCGAGCGGCTGGTCCGCGCGCCGGGCCGCGCCTGGAACGTCTACGGCCCCACCGAGACGACCGTCTGGTCCACCGCGCACCGGCTGGACAGCGGTACCGGGCAGATCTCGATCGGCCGACCGCTCGCCAACACCCGGGTGTACGTCCTGGACGACCGGCTGCGGCCGGTTCCGGTCGGTGTGCCCGGCGACCTGTACCTGGGCGGCACCGGTGTGGCCCGCGGCTACCGCGGGCGCCCGGGCCTGACCGCGCAGCGGTTCGTGCCGGACCCGTTCGGCGGCCTGCCCGGCGCCCGGATGTACGCGACCGGCGACCGGGCGCGGCTGCGCGCGGACGGCACGCTGGTCTTCCTCGGCCGCGACGACGGCCAGGTCAAGCTGCGCGGGTTCCGCATCGAACTCGGCGAGATCGAGGCGCGGCTGGAGGAGCATCCCGCGGTGCGCCGGGCGGTCGCGCTGGTCCGGGAGGACCGGCCCGGCGACATGCGGCTGGTGGGGTACGTCGAGTGCGCCGACGCGTCGGCGTCGGCGGAGGCCCTGCGCGAGCACCTGCGGGGCCTGCTGCCGGACTACATGGTGCCGTCGGTGATCGTCCGGCTGGAGGCCCTTCCGTTGAACACCAGCGGCAAGGTCGACCGCCGGGCGCTGCCCGCGCCCGTCGTCGAGCGGGACGCCGGGAGCTACGTCCCGCCGCGCGACGCCGTCGAGCTGGAGGTGGCGCACATCTGGGAGGAGGTGCTCGGGGTGACGCCGGTCGGGCTGCACGACCGGTTCTTCGACCTGGGCGGGCACTCCCTGCTGGTGCTGCGGCTGATGGCGGAGATCGAGCGGCACTTCGGGCAGCAGCTGCCGATGGCGGCGATCTTCCGGGGCGCGACCGTGGAGCGGTTCGCGCGCATGCTGCGCGAGGGGTACCAGGAGGAGGACGGCGTCCATCTCGTGGAGATCGGTTCCGGGACGTCCGGGGACCCGGTGTTCTTCGCCCACCCGGCGGGCAGCGAGGTGGTCTGTTACATGCCCTTCGCCGGGCTGGTCGGGGGCGACCGCCCGCTGTACGCCCTCGCGTCGCCGCCCCCGGTCGACGGGGTGCTGCCGTTCGGCGGTTTCGGGGAGCGGGCCGCCGCGTACGCGGACCTGATCCGCGAGGTGCAGCCGCGGGGGCCCTACACCCTGGCCGGCTGGTGCTACGGCGGTGCCAACGCCTTCGCCGTCGCCGGTGAGCTGGAGAGGGGCGGTGCGCAGGTGTCGGTCGTCATGATGGACGCGCACGCCCCCGCCGTCGTCCCGGCCGGATCGGAGCCGGACCGGGCCGACATCGTCGAGGCCGTCGCCGCGAACCTCCAGTGGGGCTACGGCGAGCGGCTGAAGGCGGCGGACGAGCTGCGGACCATGACGTCCGAGGAACACCTCGACTACCTGCTGGAGCTGGCACGCGCCTCCGACTACCTGCCGCCGGACGCCGGACGCGAGCAGATCAGCCAGGTCCTCGACCTGTGGCTGGCCAATCTGCGGCTGTTGTGGAACTTCCGGCCGACACCGCTCCAAGGGCGGGTCACACTGCTGCGGGCGGCCGAGGAGGAGAACGACCTCGCCGCCTCGTGGCGGGAGCTGACCGGGCAACAGGTCGATGTCCGGACGGTCCCCGGCAACCACTACACGATGATGCGCCACCCGCACGTCGGGAAGCTGGCCGAGGTCCTCGACGAGGTCGTGGGCGGACCCGTCGGCGGAACGCCCGGCGACGGGGCGGCGCCGGCACCGGCAGGAAAGGCCGTGAAGCATGCTTGAGCTCCTCAAGGACCGGACGTACATCCGTTACTGGCTGTCCGTCGTCGCGTCCTTCCTCGGTGACGCCATCACCAAGATCACTCTGATCTACGTGGTGGCGACCGAGACGGACAACCCGGTCCTGTACGTGTCGCTGGTGGTCATCGCCCAGTTGCTGCCCTCCGGTGTGCTCGGCGCCTTCGTGGGCCCGCTGGCCGACCGGATTCCGGCGCGGCTGCTGATGGTCGGCTCGGACCTGGTGCGGGCCGTGCTCGCGCTGGCGATGATCACCGTGCGCGACGAGCCGCTGCTGCTGCTCGTGCTGATCCTGCTCAGCGGCGTCGGCAAGGCGGTCTTCGAGACCGCCCGGATCACGGCGATCCCGCTGGTCGTGCGGGGGCACAGCATTCCGACGGCGGTGGCGCTCTTCCAGTCCACCAACCACACCCTCAACCTGGTGGGTCCCGCGCTCGGCGGGCTGCTGCTCGCCATCGGCAGCGTCACCGCCGTCTTCGTCATCGACGCGGCGACGTTCGTGCTCTCGGCGGTGCTGCTGGGCAGCATGGCGGTGCTGCGCGAGGTTCCCGTCCCCGGGCCGGACAACGGCCGGGAATCCTACTGGCGGTCCCTGCGCACCGGCGTCGGCGGGGTGCTGGCCGTTCCCTCGCTGCGCTTCCTCGCGGTGGTGCTGGTGCCCGTGATGCTGGCCCTCGGACTCTTCACCACCAACCTCAACTCCCAGCTGCTGGCGGTCTTCGACCTGAAGCCGTTCGACTTCGGCCTGTCCCAGGCGGCGTTCGGCGCCGGATCGATCGCCGGTGCGCTGACCGGGCCGCCGCTGGTCCGCAGGTTCTCCGACCGGAAGCTGCTCATCGGCTCCATCGTCCTGTTCGGGGTCTCCCTGCTGCTGCTCGACCCGACGGGCCGGCTGCGGGACTCGCTCGGCGTGTCCGTGGTGCTGGTGTGGTGCCTGGTGGCGGGGCTCGGCTCCGGGCTGTTCCAGGTTCCGGTGGCCAACACCCTGCTGAGCGATCTGCCCGAGGCCCTGCGGGGCCGGGGCGTCGGCCTGCTCAACGCGCTGATGGTCAACTTCACCATCCTCGGCGTGGTCCTGGGCGGGATCGCCGCCGACCTGGTCGGCATCGCCCACTCGATCGTCCTCACCGGCGCCGTGCTGCTGCCCGCCGCGGCCCTGCTCGCCCTGCACTCGGTGCGCGGCGCGCGCCGGGCCGGGACGGCCGCGGGTCCGGCACCCGCCGACTCGGAGGTGGCCCGGTGACCACCGACCGGTACCTCCCGCTCACCCCGGCCCAGCGCAGACTGTGGGCGCTCGCCCAACTGCGCCCCGGCGACCCGTTCTTCAGCATCCCGTTCGCCGTCACCGTCGACGGGCCGCTGGACACCGGGGCCCTGCGCCGGGCCCTTGACGAACTGGTGCGCCGGCACCCCGCGTTGCGCACCCGGATCGTGCGGGACGCCTCCGGCGAGCCCGTGCAGCGCGTCGGCGCGCCGGCACCGGTGACGGTGGAGAGCGTCGAGGCGGCGGGCCGGGCCGAGGAACTCGCCGACGCCTTCGCCCGCACCCCGTTCGACGTGGACGGCGGGCCGCTGCTGCGCGTGCGGCTGCTGCGGGTCGACGACACCGCGCACCGGCTGCTCGTCGGCGTCCACCACATCGTCTTCGACGGGGCGTCGCTCGATGTCTTCACCACCGAACTCGTCGCCCTGTACGGGGCGTTCGCGCAGGGCCTGCCCTCGCCGCTGCCGGAACCGGCGGTCGACCAGGGAGCGTTCCTCACCGCGCGCGCGGAGCGGGACGACCGGGACCGCGGCGAGAACCTGCGGTACTGGACCGGGCGCCTGGCCGGTGCCCCCGAGGTGCTGGAACTGCCGCTGACCGGGGTGCGCCCGGCTCGCGGCGGGCACGACGGCGGCCGTCGCGGCGCCGTCGTGCCGCACGAGGTGGTGGAACCGCTCCAACGGCTCGCCCGGGCCCGCCGGTGCAGCCTGTTCATGGTGCTCAAGGCGGCGGTGGACGTGGTGCTCAGCCAGTACGGCGGCACCGACGTGCTCACCGGCATGGCCGTCTCCGGACGCGATTCGACCGACAGCGCCGGACTGATCGGCTACCTCACCCGGCCCGTGGTGCTGCGTTCCGACCTGTCGGACGACCCGGCGTTCGACGAATTGCTGAGCCGGGTGCGCGGCGACCTGCTGGACGCCCTGGACCACGCCGACCTGCCCGTCGACGAGGTGATGGACGCGCTCGGCGTCGCCCGCGACCCGAGCTACCACCCGCTGTACCAGGTGATGTACACCCACCAGCCCGCCGCTCCGGTCCGCCGGGCGGGCGGGGCGGTGTTCCGGACGGCGGAACTGCGGCTCCCCACGCTGAAGACCGATCTGGCGATCGACACCGTGGAGACCGGGGACGGGCTGCTGGTCCTGGTCGACTACCGCACCGACCTCTTCGAGGACGCCACCGCGGAGCTGCTGACGGCCCGGCTGCGGACCGTGCTGGAGCGGATCGGCGCGGACCCGCGGGCCCGGGTCTCCGCGCTGCTGCGGCCCACCGCGCGGGAGCGCGCGCGGCTGGTCGGGGAGGGGGACCCGGCGGCCGGGGAACCCGACGCCGAGGAGTGCCTGCACACCCTGGTCGCCGAGCAGGCCGCCCGTACCCCGGACGCCGTCGCCGTGGCGGCCCGGGGGCGGACCTGGAGCTACCGGAGCCTGGACGCCGCGGCGGAACGCCTGGCGGCCGGGCTGCGGCGGCGCGGCGTCGGCCCCGAGGTGTGCGTGGGGGTGTGCGCGCCGGTCTCCTTCGACCTCGTGGCCGCCCACCTCGCCGTACTGCGGGCGGGCGGCGTGTGCGTGCCGCTGGATCCGGCGGCACCCGCCTTCCTGCTCCGCCTGGCCGTGGACGACCTGGGGGTGGACACCGTCCTGGCGGACGGCGTGTCCTTCTCGCTGTTCGACCACACCCGGGTCCACGTGGTGGAGCTGGACGCCGCCGACGCCGGGCCGGATGCCGGGGCCCCCGGCACCGGGACGCCGGAAGGACACGCCGCGCCCGGCCCGCGCAACGCCGCCTGGGTGCTGCGCACCTCCGGCGCCACCGGAGAGCCCAGGGCGGTCGTGGCCGAGCACCGGCAGCTCGTGTCCCGGCTGCGCTGGGCCCACCAAGCGCTGCCCGCCGCGGCGTTCGACGCGGTGGTGCCGCTCGGCCCGCCGGACGCGCCGGGCGCGGTCTTCGAACTCTTCGCCCCGCTCACCCGGGGCGGCCGGGTGGTCGTGCCGGACGGCTCCGCCCCGGGCACGGTGTACGCGGCCCCCTCGGAGCTTCCCGCGTCGGTGCCCGGCGCCGCGCACGTACTGACCGGCGGCGAACCGCTGGTGGCCGCGCGGGGGCGGGCCGCGTACGACGCCGGGGCCCGAACGCTGCACCACCTGTACATCACCGCCGAGACCGCCGGACCCGCCCTCGGCGGGCCGGTCCCGCCGGACGGCACGGACCCGGTGGCCCTCGGTGCCCCGGCCTCGGCGACCGCGTACGTCCTGGACCCGCGGGGCCTGCCCGTCGCGCCGGGCGTCGTCGGCGAACTGCACATCGGTGGACCGGCGGTGACCCGCGGCTACCTGGGCATGCCGGGCGCGACCGCGGAGCGGTTCCGGCCCGACCCGTTCGCGACGCGGCCGGGCGGGCGGCTGTTCGCCACCGGTGACCTGGCGCGCCGGACCCCGGACGGGCGCCTGGTGTTCGCCGGGCGGGCCGCGGAACAGGTCCGGGTGCGGGGCGTCCGGGTGGCCGCGGCCGACGTGCGGGCCGCGCTGCTGGCGCACCCCGCGGTGGTGCGCGCCGACGTGCTTACGGATTCCGGGGAGGCGGGCGACCGGGGCTCCTCGGCGACGGACGGCGGGCTCGCCGCCGCAATCGTGGTCCGGACCGGCACCGGCGCCACCGCCGACGTGCTGCGCGGGCATCTCGCGGAGTCGCTGCCCGGGTACATGCTGCCCGCGCGGCTGGAGGTGCTGGACCGTGTGCCGCTGCTGCCCGGCCAACGCGTGGACCGCACCGCGCTGATGAGGGCGCTCGGCGAGGCGACGGCACGGCGCGAGGCCGCACGGGAGGCGGCCGGGCAGCCGGTCGACGAGGCCGAACGCCTCGTCGCGGAGGTGTGGGAGCGGGTCCTGGGCCGCGTCGTGGGCCCTGAGGTCGGCTTCTTCGACGCGGGCGGCAACTCGCTGCTGCTCATCCGGCTGCGGGATCGTCTGCGGTCCGCGCTGGGGCGCGACATCGATGTGATCGACCTGTTCCGGCACTCCACCGTCCGGTCCATGGCCGCGCTGTTCGCGGGCGCGGCCGACGGCGGACCGAACGGCGCACCCGGCACGAAACAGGTGACGTCCGGGGCCGGATCCGAGCGCGGCCGGGCGAGGCAGGCGGCGATGGGATCGAACGTCCGTGCACGCGGCAGGGGGAGGACCCGATGACGACGACCGGCACGGAGGCCGTGCCCCGGCTCGGCGGGGCCTACTCCGACGACCTCGCGGCGACTGCCGCCTTCCTCACCCGCATCGAGGACGAACCGGACGCCGCCGGACCGGACGGCGGGGCCGACGGGCCGCTGCGCACGGCCGCCCGCCGGGTCCGGCGCCGTTTCGTCGGGCTCCACGCGGAGCGGCTGTACGCCGAACTCACCGACGACCGTCGGGCGTTCCGCCGTCTTGACGAACTTGCCGCCGGGGCGGCGGAGCTGGTGCCCGGTCTGGTCCCGACGAAGGAGCAGATCGAGACCGAGCGGCGGCGTCCGCAACGGGAGAAGGAGGGCCGGGAGATCGACCACGGCATCCTCTTCCACGGGCTGCTGCGTTCCCGGACGGCGGGACGCCACCTGATGGAGGCGATGCGCAGGCCGACCCCGGGGGCGCTGGCGGCACTCGCCGGTTTCCGCGCGAGGGGCCGTGCCGACCTGGGCATCGCGTCCGTCGAACGGCGCGGCGAGGTGGGCGAGGTGACCGTGAACAACGCGGAGTTCCTCAACGCGGAGGACGATCTGCTCGTCGCGGCCCTGGAGGTCGCGGTCGACCTGGTCCTGCTGGACGACCGGATCCGGGTCGGCGTCATGCGCGGCGCCCCGATGACCCATCCGCGCTACGCCGGGCGCCGGGTGTTCGGGGCGGGCATCAACCTCACCCGCCTGTACCGGGGCGAGATCTCGCTCGTCGACTTCTTCCTGGCCCGTGAACTCGGCTACATCAACAAGGTGTTCCGCGGTCTGAGCGTGCCGGACGACGGCCGGGACTGGCTGCCCGAGCCCGTCGAGAAGCCGTGGGTGGCCGCCGTGGACACCTTCGCGATCGGCGGCGCGGCGCAGATCCTGCTCGTCTTCGACCGGGTGGTCGCGACCGACGACGCCTACTTCACCCTGCCCGCGCTGCGCGAGGGCATCATCCCGGGGGCGGCGAACCTGCGGCTGCCCCGGGTGGCGGGCAACCGGCTGGCCCGGCAGTCGATCTTCGCCGACCGGCGGATCGACGCGTCCTCGCCCGAGGGGCGGCTGCTGTGCGACGAGACCGTGCCCGCCGCGCGCATGGACGCGGCGGTCGACGCCGCGGCCGTCGCCCTCGCCGACCCGGCCGTCGTGGCGAACCGGCGCGTCCTGCACGCGCACGAGGAGCCCGAGGACCTGCTGCGGCACTACCTGGCGGACTACGCCGTCGAACAGTGCCGACGCCTGCACAGCCCCGACCTGGTGGAGAACCTGGAACGCACCTGGATATCGAGGAACCGATGACATCCGTTCAGCAGCGCACCCTGTACCAGTGGTTCGAGGAGTCGGCCCTGCGGCAGCCGGACCACCCGGCACTGGAGGTCGGCGACGAGGTCCTCTCCTTCGCCGGGCTCCGGGCCCTGGCCATGACCCTGGCGGAGCGGATCGTGCACAAGCACGGCCGCGCCCCGCGCCGGGTGGCGCTCGTCGCCTCCCGGACGGTCGCCGCCTACGCGGGATATCTGGCCGCCCAACGGCTCGGAGCGGGCATCGTCCCGCTCAACCCCGACCATCCCGACCAGCGCAACCTGGACATCGCCCAGCGTGCGGGGGTGGAGGTCGCCCTGGTCGGCGGGCGGTCGGCCGGTCTGTTCGCGCGCCTTCCCGAGCGGCACCGGCCGACCGTGCTGGAACTCGACGAGGACGAGCGGGCCGACGGCCCCGTGCCGGAGGGAACGCCGCCCGCGGCGTACGACCTGGACGGCGAGGCGTACCTCCTGTTCACCTCGGGATCGACCGGCCAGCCCAAGGGCGTGCCGATCCTGCACCGCCACATCTCGCCGTACCTCGCGCACAACATCACGCGCTACGGGATCACGCCCGGCACCCGGCTGTCGCAGGTGTTCGGGCTGACCTTCGACGCGCACGTCTTCGACCTGTTCGCGACCTGGGGCGGCGGGGGCACCCTGGTCGTGCCGTCGGCCACCGACCTGTACTCCCCGGTGGACTTCATCGTGGAGCGGCGGCTCACCCACTGGTTCTCGGTTCCTTCGGTGGTGCGTGAGGCCCAGCGGCTCGGCAACCTGCCGCTGGGCCGGGCCGTCACCCTGCGCCACAGCCTGTTCGGCGCGGAGCCGGTCACCGCCCAGCACGTCGCACTGTGGCGCGAGGTGGCCCCCGCCTCGCAGATCCACAACGTGTACGGCCCCACCGAACTCGCCATCTGCTGCACCAACCACCGTCTGACCGGGCCGAGTGCGCGGTGGCCGCAGTATCCGGGCGGCACCGTGCCGATCGGGGTGATGTTCCCGCACATGGAGGGCGTCCTGCTGGGCGGGGACGGGCTGCCCGCCGACGAGGGCGAGTTGTGCGTGCGCGGGCCGCAGCGGTTCGACGGCTACCTCGACCCGCGGGAGAACGCCGGACGGTTCCTCTCCTACGAGGACGGGGGCCGGGCCGTCGCGTACGACGGCTCCGCCCCGCTCACCGACCGCCACTGGTACCGCACCGGTGACCGCGTCCGCCGCGTGGACGGCGTCATGGTGCACTGCGGCCGACTCGACCAGCAGGTCAAGGTACGCGGCCACCGTGTCGAGATCGGCGAGGTGGAAGCGGTGCTGCGACGCCACCCGTACGTCGTCGACGTCGCGGTGGCCGCACTGCCCACGGACGACGGCGAGACCGAACTCGTCGCCGCGTACGCCGGACGCGCAGTGGATCCCGCCGTGTTCGAGGCGTGGCTGGGCGACCAGGTGCCCCTGCACATGGTGCCCGCCCGGATCCGGCGGCTGGACGGACTACCGCTCAACGACAACGGAAAGACGGACCGCAACGCACTGGCGCGGATCCTCGCCACCCGGGAGGGGTCATGACCGACGCACCCATCGACGCGCTGGACCACCGGCGCACCGAACTCGCCGGTCTGGAGCCCCTGGGGCTGCCCACCGACCTGCCCCGCCCCTCGGCGCCGGACGGCGGGACGGCCCGGCACACCCGGACCGTCCCGGCCGGCGCCGCCGACGCCCTGCGCAAGGCTGCCGCGGATCGCAGCGTCGCCCCGCCGGTCGCGCTGCTCGCCCTGTACCAGCTCCTGCTGGGCCGGTGGAGCCGGAAGCACGACGTCGCCGTGGGCACGCCCCGGGACGGCGAACTCGTCGTCGTCCGGACGGATCTCGACGGCGATCCGGACCTCGGGCGGCTCGTCGGGCGGGCCGACGCGGCCCTGCGTTCGGCCGCGGCGCTGCCCGGGCCTTCGTTCGGGGAACTCGCCGCCGCCCTCGAACCCGGGGCCCCGCACGGTCATCACCCCCTCGTACAGGCGGTGTTCGCCACCGAGGACGCCGTGTGGACCGCCGCGGCCGGTGGTTGCCCGCCCGATCTGGTGCTGCGTCACGCCGAGCACGGGGCCGAGATCCGGCTGTCTCTGGAGTACCGCACCGCCCTGTTCACCGCCGCGACCGCCGAACGGTTCACCGACGCCCTCCTCACCCTGACGCGGGGCGTCTGCGCGAACCCGGACGCCGCCGTCGGCGGGCTCGACCTGCTCACCCCGGACGAGCGCGACCGGACGCTGGAACGGGGCCGCGCCGCCGTCGGGTTCCCCACCGGTGCGACGGTCGCCGGGCTGGTCTCCGAGCAGGCCGCACGCACACCGGACGCGACGGCCGTGGTGTTCGGCGCCGAGGAGGTCGACTACCGGGAACTGGAGGACCGGGCCGGACGGCTGGCCCGCCACCTGCGCGCGCTCGGCGTGGCGCCGGACGTGCCGGTCGGTGTCTGCCTGGAGCGCGGCACCGAGCTGATCGTCGCGCTGCTGGCCGTGCTGAAGGCGGGCGGGGCCTTCGTCCCGCTCGATCCGGAGCATCCCGCGGAGCGCCTCGCGTTCGTCCTCGCCGACACCGCGGCGCCGGTCGTCGTCACCCAGGAGTCGCTGCGCGGCCGGCTCACCGGCGCGGGGCGGACCCTTGTCGCGGTGGACACCGACCGGGAGGCGATCGCCGCCGCCCGCGACGAGCTCCCCTCCCCCGCGTCCGGACCTGAGCACCTCGCGTACGTGCTCCACACCTCGGGCTCCACCGGCACCCCCAAGGGCGTCGCCGTCACGGTGGGTTCGCTGGTCAACCTGCTGCTCGGAATGGGCCGGACGTTTCCCTCGCCCGCCTGCGACCGGGTGCTGTTCACCACGTCGTCCACCTTCGACATCGCGAACGTCGAGGTGTTCCTGCCGCTGATCACCGGTGGCACCCTGATCGGCGCGGACCGGAACCAGGTGCACACGCCGAGCGCTCTCGCCGGCCTCGTCGACCGGCACGCCGTCACCCTGGTCCAGGCCACGCCCTCGGCCTGGCGGCCCCTGCTGGACGCCCTCGGCGACCGGGAGGCGCCGCGCGAGCTGACCCTCTTCACGGCGGGCGAGGCGCTGCCCGCGGAACTGGCCGCGAGGATGCTGCGGGTGGGCCGCCGGGTCGTCAACGGCTACGGCCCGACGGAGGCCACGGTCTACGCGACGACCGCGGAGATCCGCGACGCGACGGACCCGGTCCCGATCGGACGGCCCACGGCCAACACCGAGGTCTACGTCGTGGACGGGGCCGACCGGCCGGTGCCGGTCGGTGTGCCCGGTGAACTGCTCATCGGTGGTGCGGGGCTGGCCCGCGGCTATCTGGGCCGGCCGGACCTGACGGAGCGGCGGTTCACCGGGGCTCCGTTCCCGGGGGCGGCCGGGCGGGTGTACCGCACCGGGGACCTGGTGCGGTGGCTGCCCGACGGGAACCTGGAGTTCCTGGGGCGGCTGGACCACCAGGTGAAGGTGCGCGGCTTCCGCATCGAGCCGGGTGAGATCGAGGCGGCGCTGCTGGCCCACGCGGACGTCGCGGCCTGCGTGGTGATCGCTCGTGAGGACGTGCCGGGCGGGCGGGCGCTGGTCGCGTACTGTGTGCCGGCCGCGGGCCGGGCGCTCGGGGTCGGTGCCCTGCGCGAGTGGTGCGGGCGCACCCTGCCCGGCTACATGGTGCCCGCCGCGTTCGTCTTCCTCGACCGGCTGCCACTGACCACCAGCGGCAAGACGGACCGGGCGGCACTGCCCGCGCCGGACGGCGACCGGTCCGGCCTGGAGACCGGGTTCGTGGCGCCGCGCACCCCGGCGGAGCGGGCGGTGGCCCGGGTCTGGGCCGAGGCCTTGTGGGCCGACGAGGTCGGCGCCCACGACGACTTCTTCGAGCTCGGCGGGGATTCGCTCGTCGCGACCCGGGCGGCGCTGAAGCTCCAGGAGGAATTCGGCCTGGAGATCCCGGTGCACGTGCTGTTCTCCTGCTCGACGGTCGAGACGCTCGCGAGGGCCCTGATGACCGCGCGCCGGGGCGGGGGCTTCCCCGCCTCCTGAAAGCCCGTCGGGTGACCTCTGACCGGGCGGTACGACGTGAAGGGGCCGCGTCCGCCGTCCCCGCCGGGGCCCGGACCCCGTTCCCGTGTGCCTCCCGGCCGTACGGCCCGACCGCCCGCGCGGGCCCACGCCCCGGTCGTCACCGCGACGCGCCCCGCCCCATCGCCCTTCCGACACAGAGGTGGAATCCCATGAGTGACCAAGCGGTGCTACTCGTCGTCTACGACACCGGCAGCCTCGCGCCGACCCGGCTGGCGCAGGCCGCCCGGGAGGTGGGCTGCGCACTGGTGTTCGTCGTCGCCGACACGGACCACGCGCGGGAGATGGTCCCGACCCTGGAGACGGTCGGCACGGTGGTGGACACCGCGGGCCTCACCGAGGCGGAGACCGTCGAGACCCTGCGCGCCCTCGACCCGGCGGGCATCATCACCTTCAGCGAGTTCCGGATCGCCGCCACCGTCCGGCTCGCCGCCGCGCTCGGCCTGCGCTACCACCGTCCGGCGGATGTGGACGCCATCACGCACAAGGACCTCCAGCGCGCCCGTTTCGCGGAGGCGGGTGTCGACACGGTCCGCTTCCGCACCATCACCTCGGCCGACCGGGTGGACGACGCCGTCGCGCACGTCGGACTGCCGGCCATCATCAAGCCCGTCATCGGCGCCTCCAGCCGCAACACCCGGGCGGTGACGACCCCTCAGGAGTGCCGCGCCGCCGTCGCGGAGGTCTTCGACGCGAGCGGCGACGGTCCCGTCGAGACGGCCGTGATGATCGAGGAGTTGCTGGTCGGGCGGCCGACCCCGGCACCGTGGGGCGACTACATCGCCGTGGACTGCGTGGCGGACGGGGACGACGTCCGGCCGGTCTTCGTCACCAGCAAGTTCGCGCTGGCACACCCCTTCCGGGAGCGCGGTGGTTACGGCGGCTTCTCGATGGTGTCCGAGGACGACGAGCGTGCCGTGCGGGAGCTGGCGTGCCGTGCGGTGCGGGCCCTGAACGTCCACGGTGTCGCCGATGTCGAGATCAAGCTGACCGCCGACGGCCCCCGGGTCATCGAGGTCAACGGCAGGCTCGGCGCCTGGGTGGACGATCTGGCCGTCCGTTCCGGCACCTCGGACCCGGCTCGGGTCGCCGTGGCCGCCGCGCTCGGCCGGCCGTACGAGACGCCGGAGATCAGGAAGGACGGGCCGATCGCCTTCCACTACCTGGTCGTACCGCCCGCCGGCGCACACCGGGTGGGGTCGATCCGCAACGTCTCGGCGCTGCGGAGGCTGCCGGACGTCGACCGGGTGACCGTACTGACCGAACCCGGCGCGTCGGTGGACTGGCGCATCGGCGCACGCGGCAACGCCGCGGCCGTCATCGGCACGGCCGCGACCCACCAGGACCTGGCCGCCACCGTGGCCGCCATCGAGAACGTGGACTGGATCGACTATGAGTGAACTGCTCGTCATCTGCGACCTGGACGGGGTCCTCGTCGACACGCAGGACGCCGAGAACGGCGCACTGGCCCACATCGGTGAACTGATGGGTCTGTCCCTCGGCAGGGAACGGCGTGACGAACTGTTCTCCGGCAAGAAGATGCAGGAATGCCTGGACCTGATGGAGGAGCTCACCGCGACGGCTCCGCCGCCGGACGCGATCGGGCTGGCCCGCGCCAGGTGCGAGGAGCTGATCGGCGACCGGCTGGAGCCCCTCGCGGGTGTCGCGGAGGCGCTCGACGCACTCGGCGCCCTGGCGCACACCGGCCTGTGCGTCGCCTCCAACAGCCCGCTGGAGATCATCACGAGCCGGCTGACGAAGGCGGGCATCCTGCACCACTTCGAAGGGCGGCTCTTCTCCGCGTACGACGTCGGGGCCTGGAAGCCGGATCCGAAGCTGTTCCTGTGGGCGGCCGAGCGGTGCGGCGCCGCCGTCGACGACTGTGTCGTGGTCGAGGACAGCCCCGTCGGCGTGGACGCCGCGCTCGACGCCGGTATGCGGGTCCTGCAGTACGCCGCCGATCCGGCGACGGGACCGCACCGCGACGGCGCCGTCGTCCTCCGGTCGATGCGCGACCTGCCCGCCCTGGTCGCCGCCGTGCGCCGTCCGGCCACCGCCCCGCACGCCCGTGTCAGCGCTCCCCTCGGAGGTACTTCGTGAACACCACACGCAAGATCATGGTCCTGGGCGCCGGGGATCTCGGCCGCCGGGTCTTCCACGAACTCGCGCGCGGCGACCGGCGCCGGCACGTCCAACTGGTCGGCCGGGACGAGGAGACGGTGCTGCGGGCCGCCAACCTGGCCCGCTTCTGCGGCCTGCAGCGCGGTCACACCCCCACCATCAGCCATGCCGTGACCGATGTGACGGATGCGGCGCGCACCGCGGAGCGGATAACCGCGTTCGGCCCGGACGTCCTCTTCCTCGCGGTCAGCCTCCAGTCGTGGTGGGTCATCTCCACGCTGGAGGAGTCGGCGTTCAAGCGGGTGTACGCCGCGAACTACGGTCCCTGGCTGCCGATGCACCTGGTACCGGTGATGCAGGCCATGGAGGCCGTGCGGCTGTCGGGGACGGAGGCGGTCGTCGTCAACGCCGCCTACCCGGACGCCGTGCACCCGGCGCTCGCCGCGGTCGGTCTGTCCCCGGACATCGGCATCGGCAACGTCGCCAACAACGTGCCGGGCATCACCGCCGCCGTGGCAGACGAACTGGGCCGCGATCCCTCGGACGTCGAGGTGCGGCTGGTCGCCCACCACTACGTCTCGCACCGGCTGTCCCGCCACGGCGACAGCGGTTCCGCGGCGATGGGCCTGGGCGTTCGCGTGGACGGCCGCGACATCACGGCGGAACTCGACGTCCCGGCCCTGCTGAACCGGCTGCCCGCCCGGTACCGCCGCACCGGCGGCCTGCCCGGTCAGGCGATGACCGCGGCGTCCGCGCTCAGTGTGCTGGAGCCGCTGGCCGACGGGCGGGACGCGCTCGTCCACGCGCCCGGGGCGGACGGCGCGCTCGGCGGCGGCCCGGTGGCGATCGAGTCCGGCAAGTTCCGCAGGCTGCTGCCGGACGGCATGACGGAGGAGCAGGCGCACGCCATCAACGTCTCGGGCCAGGTGCAGGACGGCATCAGCGAGATCCGCGCCGACGGCACGGTCGTCTTCGAGCCGTCGGCGATGGCGGTCATGACCGAGGAACTCGGTTACGCCTGCGCCGAGATGAAGCTCCCGGAGGCCCGGGACCGCGCCGTCGAGATCGCCGGGCGCTTCGAGGCGTACCGCGCCCGGACCTCCGGCTGAAAGGCCGTCGAGGACCGTCGGGCGACCCCCGCCCGACCCGAACCGGATGGAGGATGAGCTGTGAGACTGCTGCTGCTCGGCGGTACCGATTTCGCGGGCCGCTCGATCGCCGAGGCCGCCCGCGACCGGGGCTGGGACGTGACGGTCCTCCACCGCGGTGAGCACCCACCGCCCCCGGGGGTGACCGTTCTCCACGGGGACCGCACCGCGCCGGACGGTCTGTCCGCGCTCGCCACCGGCACGTGGGACGCCGTCGTCGACACCTGGTCGTCGGCGCCCCGCGTCGTCCGGGACGCGGCCCGGCTGCTCGTCGGCCGCGTCGGCCGCTACGCCTTCGTGTCAAGCCGCTCGGTGTACGCGTGGCCGATCCCGGCGGGGCTCGACGAGGACGGCCCGCTCGTGGCAGGGGACCCGGACGCGGAGGCGGACGACTACGCCGCGGACAAGCGGGGCGCGGAGTTGGCCGTCCTGCGGGAGTTCGGCCCGGAACGCACCCTGCTCCTGCGCGCCGGGCTGATCCTCGGTCCGCGCGAGAACTGCGGCCGTCTGCCGTGGTGGCTGGACCGGATCTCCCGGGGCGGTCCGCTGCTGGCCCCGGGACCGCGCGACACCCCGCTCCAGTACATCGACGCCCGCGACCTGGCGATATGGACCCTCGACGCCCTGGAGGCCGGGCTGCACGGCCCGTTCAACGTGGTGAGCCCGCCGGGACACACGACGATGGGCGACCTGCTCGACGCGTGTGTCGCCGTCACCGGCTCGGACACCGCGCTGGTGTGGACCGGCCCGGACACCGTCGCGGCGGCCGGTGTCTCCCCCTGGAGCGACCTGCCGATCTGGTGGCCGCCGGGCGGTGAACTCCACGACGCGCTGCACCGCGGCGATGTCACCCGCGCCCTGGCCACCGGCCTGGCCTGCCGCCCCGTCACCGAAACGGTGGCGGACACCTGGACCTGGCTCCGGGAGACGGCTCCCGCCCCGGCGGCCCCCTGATCCGGGGCGCCCCGGCGCCGAAGAACACCTCGTCCCCGGCGGGGCCGCGCGGACAGCCGCGCGGCCCCGCCGACGTATGACGAGTCCCTCCCCCCGCGAACCCGTCGGACCGTGACGCGACGCCCCGAGGACGCCGACGGCGAACCGCGACAGCTGCCCGATCCCTCCCGGCCGGGCACGACGCCCGCCCGGCCCCGCGGACCGCGCGGGACGGACCGCGATCCCGGGAACGTCGACCGGACGTAGTGGATATGGCCCCACTCCTGTCCACACATCGACGCGGACCAGGTTATTGGCACAGAAAAGGGCACAGGGTGAACCCCGCCCCGGGGAAGGGCCGATTTTCGCCTGTCGTAACTTTCACGTGAACTGGTGATGGAGCTACTGCCCGACGGCCGTGAAGCAATGGTGGAGAAATCAGCCAGTGGTGCGTGGAAATCGACGCTCCGACAGCGGTTCACCGGCTCGAATCCGACGCCGTGACATGCGGGATGACGTGCTCGACGGGCTTCGCGGAGCCCGATGTACGACTGTCAAGGACACATTCGAGCCCATCGTTACCCATCGCGGATTCGTCACAAACCGTGAAATGGACGACCTACGACCGGGGGGTCGGACACTGCTACAGTCCCCTCAGCCTCTCGGGACAACAGGTTTGCAAACACGGCCTGGTGTACGTCCCGCCGCCGAGGGCCGGGTGCTCTTGACCGGAGCATCACGCCGCCGGCACAGCTCAATACCGGAAGGAGTCGGGGCGGGCCCGAGGGCATGGGCAGTTCTGAGTACGGGGAGCGCGCTTTCTTCGGTCCCGGATATCCGTGGATGAATCGCATGTGCGCAGAGTGCGCGAGGACCTATCGCGCCCCCGGAAAGTCTTTATCGGGGGAAGGAGTTCACGCAGGTGTTGGTGGAGCGCGACGAGGAAATAGTTCGGCTCACCCGGCTGTTCGCCGGGGAGGGCGGCGAAACGGGCGGGCTCGGCGTCATCAGCGGTACCGTTGCCTCGGGCAGGACGGAACTGCTCAATCAGGTTTCCGACAACGCCGCCGCGAAAGGCGTCCGGCTGCTGAGCGCCGTCGCGTGCGCGTCGGAACAGGACTTTCCCTACGCGGTGCTGGAGCAATTGCTGCGCGGGGCGTCCTCACCACTGCTCGGACCGGAGTTCGCGGTCGCCGGGGACGAGGAACCGGGGCAGGTACCGCTGGGCGTGCTCCAGGGCTTTCACCGCGTGATCACCGGCCTTGCCGAATCCGGACCGCTGTTGATCGCCATCGATGACGTGCAGTTCGCCGACGCCCAGTCGCTCCAGTGCCTGGCCTACACCGTGCGCCGCTGCCGCGGCATGGCACTGACCACGGTGGTCACCCACCGTCCGAGGGCCGGGCACGCCGCCCCCACCACCCTGTACGAACTGCTGCAACAGCGGCAGATCTGCCACGTACGGCTGGGTCCGCTCACCGTCGCGGGCGTCTCCCGGCTGCTGACCGAGGAACTCGGCGCCGAGGTCGCACGACGCCACACCGCCGCCTTCCACGCCACCACCGGCGGCAACCCGCTGCTGCTGCGCAGCCTGCTGGAGGACCGCCTTTCCCGGCTCGCCCGCGACCAGCACCGGGACACGTCCGGGGACGGCACGGACGACGGCCCGGTGGTCGGGGAGATGTTCCGGCAGGCGGCCCTGTCGTGCGTGCACCGCTGCGGCGGCGCGGACCGGCTGCGCATCGCCCAGGGCATCGCGCTCCTCGGCGACGCCACCTCCCCCCGGCTGCTGAGCAGTCTGGTCGAGAGGGACGAGCGCACGGTGCGGCAGTCCGTGGCCGCCCTCGGCGAGGCGGGCATCCTCAAGGACACCGGGTTCCGGTGCGAGGAGGTCCGGACCGTGCTGCTGGACGACCTGCCCGGCGAGGAGCTCGGCCGGCTGCACCGCCGGGCGGCGCGTCTGCTGCACCAGGAGGACGCCGACCCCACCGACGTCGCCGAACAACTGCTGAGCCACGAGGCGGCGGCACCGAACGAGGAGTGGGTGTCGCAAGCCCTGCGGGAGGCGGCCCGGCTCGCGCTCGCCGAGGACCGGCCCGAGTTCGCCGTCCGCTGTCTGCAACTGGCGAGACGGTGCTGCACGGACGAACAGGAATCACTCATCATCCAGGCGACACTCGCCGACGCGCTGTGGCGGGTCAAACCACTGACGCAGGGACGGCGGATCCAGTCGCTGGCCGCGCCGGCACGCGAGGGGCTGCTTCCGCCCCTGCACACCCTGCGCGTGGCCACCGGGCTGCTGCGCATCGGCTCGCTGGACGACGCGGCCGCCGCCATCGGGCAGGTCACCCGGGCCCTGGACGGGGCTCCCGGCCCGGACCTGGCCGCGGAGCTGCGCACCCTCGGACTGAACATGTCCTGCACCTACCCCGGCGCCCCCGAGCTGCGGGAGTTCCAGGAGCTGCGGCGCGTCGTCGAGGGCGAGGGACGGCGCCGGGGCCTCGGCCGGACACCGGACCCCGACGTCGCCGACACCCCCGAGATCACCGCCCTGACCGCCCTGCGGCAGGTCATGACGGACGCCGCCGACGACTCCGCCGTGCAGGCCGCCGAACGGGTGCTGGAGAACACCCGGCTGAACGAGCGGACGGCGTACGCGCTCCGTGCCGCGCTGCGCACGCTGATCTACGGGGACCGCCTCTCCGCCGCGGCCACCTGGTGCGACAGGGTGCTGGCGGAGGCCGGGGACCGCTTCACCCGGGCGTGGCTCGCCGACTTCGAGGCCGTCCGCGGCCAGATCTCGCTGCGCAGGGGCCGGCTCCACGACGCGGCACGGTACGCGGAAGGCGCCCTGGAGCAGTTGCCCGCACGCGGTTGGGGGGTGAACGTGGGCATGCCGCTGGCGGTGCTGGTCGAGGCGCGCACCGCCATGGGCCAGCACGACGCGGTCGGCAGACTGCTGGCCCGCCCGGTGCCCGAGGCGCTGTTCCAGACCCGGTTCGGGCTGCACTACCTGTATGCCCGCGGGATGCACCAGCTCGCCACCGGCCGCCACCACGCGGCCCTCACCGACCTGCGCGCCTGCGGCGAGAGGATGACCGCCTGGGGTCTGGACTCCCCCTCCGTGGTGCCCTGGCGGCTGGGCATCGCCGAGACCTGGCTGGCGCTGGGACACAAGGAGAAGGCGGCGCGGATCGCACAGGAGCAGCTCGACCTGGCTCCCCCCTCGCTGCCCCGCACCCGCGGTTCGTCGCTGTACGTGCTCGCCGCGACCCGGCCGGTCGCCGAGCAGCCCGCGCTGCTCCAGCAGGCGCTCGACCTGCTGCAGAGCGGCGACAGCTGGTACGGGATGGCGCGCACGATGGCGCAGCTCGCCGAGGCGCACAAGCAGCTGGAGGACGCGGACCAGAGCCGGCTGATGACCCGTCGGGCCTGGCGGCTGGCGGACGGCTGCGGCGCCGAGGAGCTCTCCCGCTCGCTCCAGCGCACCCCTGGCCGGGGGCCGGCCGAGACGGTCGGCGCGGGGCCGGTGGGCGGCGAGCCCGGGGCCGGGTTCTCCTGCCTGTCCGACGCCGAGCGGCGGGTCGCGGCACTGGCCGCCTCCGGGTACACGAACCGTGAGATAGCGGCCAAGCTGTTCATCACGATCAGTACCGTGGAACAGCACCTCACCCGTGTCTACCGGAAGATCAACATCAGTCAGCGGCGTGATCTGCCGGCCGGTCTGGGCGCCGACGTGGCGCACACCGCGTAGAGCGTCCCCGTACCCTTCCGGCGACGTGCCCCGACCGTTCGTGGCACGTCGCCAAGGGGCGGCTAGGGGTTGTTGCCCCGATCGGCCCGCCCCTAGCGTGAGATCGTCTTCGGCACGCCCCCGAGAGGTTCTCCCATGACGTCAGCCACTACGGCTGCGACGACGATGCTCGTGCCGGATTTCCCTTTCTCGTACGACAGTTGGCTGCGTCATCCGGCGGGTCTCGGCACGCTTCCCGCCGCTGCGGCGGGTACCGAGGTCGCCGTGGTGGGCGGTGGGATGGCCGGTTCGACGGCCGCGTACGAACTGATGCGGCTGGGACTGCGTCCGGTGCTCTACGAGGCCGAGCAGCTGGGCGGGCGGATGCGCTCGGTTCCCTTTCCCGGGCATCCGGAGCACGTGGCGGAGATGGGGGCCATGCGCTTCCCGGTCTCCGCGCGCTCGCTGTTCCACTACATCGACCTGCTCGGGCTGCGGACCCGCCCGTTCCCCAATCCGCTGGCGCCGTCCACCCCGAGCACCCTGATCGACCTGAACGGCGCCCGGCACCGGGCGTCCTCCGTGGCCGAACTGCCCGGCGTCTACCAGGAGGTCGCCGACGCCTGGGAGAAGGCGCTCCAGGAGCGCGCCGAGCTCTCGACGGTCCGCGACGCCATCCGGCGACGGGACGTGGAGACGCTCAAGGCGGTCTGGAACCGGCTGGTGCGGGACTACGACGACCAGTCCTTCTACGGTTTCCTGGCGACCTCGGGCGCCTTCCAGTCCTTCCGTCACCGGGAGATCTTCGGACAGGTCGGCTTCGGCACCGGCGGCTGGGACACCGACTTCCCCAACTCGGTGCTGGAGATCCTGCGCGTCGTCTTCACCGAGGCGGACGACAACCACCGGATCATCGAGGGCGGCTCCCAGCAGGTGCCGATGGGGCTGTGGGAACACCGGCCGCGGCGACTCGCGCACTGGCCGCGGGGCACCTCGGTCGCCTCGTTGCATCCGGACGGCCGGCCCCTGCCCGCGGTCACCCGGCTGCGGCGCACCGCCGAGGGCATCCGGGTCACCGACGAGAGCGGCCGGGCCCGGGATTTCCCCGCCGTCGTGTTCAGCCCGCATGTGTGGGCGCTGCTCAACCGCGTCGACTGCGACCCCGCGCTGCTGCCCACCGGGCACTGGACGGCGGTGGAGCGCACCCACTACATGGGGGCGTCCAAGCTGTTCGTGCTGGTCGACCGCCCGTTCTGGCGGGACCGTGATCCGGTCACCGGCGCCGATGCGATGAGCATGACGCTGACCGACCGCATGCCGCGCGGGGTCTACCTCTTCGACGAGGGCCCGGACCGTCCCGGTGTGATGTGCCTGTCGTACACCTGGAACGACGACTCCCTGAAGGTCGCCACGCTCCGCGCCGAGGAACGGCTGGAGGTGCTGCTGTCCCGGCTGGCGGAGGTGTATCCGGACGTCGACATACGTTCCCATGTCATCGCGGAGCCGCTGGCCGTGACCTGGGAGACCGAGCCGCGCTTCATGGGCGCGTTCAAGTCCAACCTTCCCGGTCAGTACCGCTATCAGCGACGGCTTTTCACCCAGTTCGCGCAGGAGGACATGGAGGCGGCGCAGCGCGGCTTCTTCCTGTGCGGCGACGACGTGTCCTGGACCGCGGGCTTCGCCGAGGGCGCGGTGACCACGGCCCTCAACGCGGTGTGGGGGGTGCTGAACCACCTCGGTGGGGTCACCCATGCGGACAATCCGGGCCCCGGCGATCTGTTCCACGCGCTGGCGCCGGTGGAGCTGCCGTACGGCTGATCGTCCGCCGGGGCCTTCCGTCACGGGCACCGGCACGGGAGAGGGAGCCGGTGGCGGCGGTGATCCGCCACCGGCTCCCTCGTCCTCGCCGTCCGGGGCCGTACGGTTACGGCTGTTCCCCGGCCAGTTTCTCCAGCGCCTTCTTGTCCGGCTTGCCGTTGCGGTTGAGCGGGAACGACTCCAGCACCACGACCCGGTTGGGCTGTTCGTAGGCGGGCAGTACCTCGCACAGCCGGTCGCGCCAGTGCGATGCCTCGCGCAGTTCCTCGTCCTCGACGAAGAAGACGAGTTGCGCGCCGCGTCGGTCGTCGGGGAGCGGAACGATGCGGGTGGATATGTGCGAGACGGCGGCCTTGCGCTCGATGAGCTCGGGGTAGAGCGTGTATCCCATGCGGTGGACGGCGAACTTGCGGCCCAGGACGTAGAGGTTGTCCTGCGCGTCGAGGTATCCGAGGTCGCCGGTGGTCTGCCAGCCGGTGGGGAACGAGTCGATGCCGCCGTCCTCGGCCAGGTGGCCCTCCAGCGCGTCCGGGGTGTCGACCTCGATCTCTCCGGCCTCCCCGGGAGACACCGGGATCCCGTCCTCGTCCACGATCCGCAGCTTGATGCCGTCCATGGCCCGGCCGCAGGAGACCGGGTTGTCGAGGGTGGCGAACGCGATGTTGCCGAGTTCGGTGGAGCCGTAGCTGTCCAGCAGCGACAGCCCGAACTCGTCGACGTAGCGGTCGGAGAGCGTGCCGTCCAGCGGGGCGGCGCCGGAGCAGAACATCCGCACCGACTCAAGCTGGGCGCGCAGCGCGGGTTTGCGGCGGACCAGGTTGAGGATGGAACGGTAGCTGGAGGGGGTGGCGTCGACGACGGTGGCGCCGGTCCGTCCGGCGAGCTGCACCGCGCGGTCGAGCCGCTTGTACGGGGCGATGACCAGCGAGCACTGCCGTATCCAGGCGATCAGCACCATGGAAAGACCGTACTGGTGGGCGAAGGGCAGCAGCGGCATCAGGACGTCGTCCGGCCGGTGGCCCACCTGGTCCGCGTTGCGTTCCAGGTTCTTCAGGAATTTGGCGCCCGACTTGACGGCGGCCTTGGGCCGGCCGGTGGAGCCCGAGGTCCACATGATGAGGCCGTCGGGCCGGCTTCCCCATGGGGTGAAGTCCAGCCGCAGGCCGGCGCCGATCGGGCGGCCGACGGCGGGGGCGATCAGCTCGTAGAGGTGTACGGCACGGGTCTCTTCGTCGATCGGCGCGTCGTCGTCGACCAGTGCCATGACGGCGCCGGTGCGCAGCGCGATGCGGCGGGTCTCGGCGGCGTGTTCCTGCTGGTCCACCAGCACGATGGAGGCACCCACGTGCATCAGTGCGAACAGCACGCTGACGTAGGCGGCGGAGTTGCCCGCCTTGAGAATGACGCGGTCGCCCTCGGACACCCCGCGCTCACGGATCACATCGGCCACACGCAGCGCGTCCTGCTCGAAATCTGCGAGGGTCTGCGCCGAGTCGACTGCAAAGATCTTCGCGGTCATCGGTCGTACTCTTCCTCTTCCTCTGTGGAGTACGGGCAGCCGCGGACCCTTACGGCCCCTGGACGCCCTTGTCGTCGGCGCCGATTTCCCACTCGGCATCGAGGTTTGACTGGGAGAGCAACTGGTCGTGCACCAGATTGACGACCTCTCTCCGGCTCGCGTCGAGACAGCCGCGGGCCCCGGGGAACACTTCGAGGTCGAACCGTCCGCGGGTGCACCGCCGCCAGGCCCGTACGGCGTGCAGCGGGGTCTTCGGGTCGCGTTCACCGGCGAGCGCGACGACACGGCAGGCGAGTACCGGCGGGCCCAGTGGGGTGTCCCGTCGGCCGGGGTCCCGCTGCGCGGCGCTCCCGGAGACGAACAGGGTGAGCACCGCCGACTCCGACTCCCGTTCCAGGCGTTCGGCGACGCGGTAGGCGAGGGCGGCTCCGGCCCGGTGGCCGAAGAGCGCGACGGGCCGGCCGGTCCACTCCCCCAGGACGTCGAGGACCCGGTCCACCAGTTCCGGCGAGTCGGCGACGTGGTCGCCCTGTCCACCGTCGATGTCGGGCAGGTACTGGACCACGAGCACCTCCACTGTGGGCAGGAGCAGCTCCGAGAGGGAAAGGAAATACGCGGTGGAATCGGCGCATTCGGGAAAGCAGATCAGCCGGAAGCTGCTGGGCGTCTCCGGCTGCACGATCCGAATGAGGTTGACACCATCGGGCTCGACCTGGCTCAACGAATACATCCCCGATGCCGGTTGACCCCGTCGGCGTCTGTGGCGCCGGTCGTCCCGGTGGTCGATGCCTTCATGAGTGGATCTACACCTTGCCGTCGTCGCCGCGAAGCCTCGACGCGTTACCCACCCTCCCCCTTGCCATTACTTTCGGTAAAGGGCCGTTCGGTAAAGAGCTATTCGAAGCGCTCACGCCGCAAGGCTACGAGTCCGCATCCGGGTGCCACAACCCCTAGTAACCGCTATCCCGGGTACGTGGTTGCGTCCGCTCGACGCGGGGTATTCCATCGTCGCCGCAGGGGTGCCAGAGGTGTAAATTGATGAATTCACCGCCCATACCCGGCACTCCCCTAGGACCCCCTAATCCGAGCGGGCGGCCCCTAGTTGTCGAGGTCACCCCTGCCGTCGGGTTCACGGTGCGTGTTAGAACTGGACACGTACGTTTTCCGTAATCCCATAATCGGTGCGCGACAGCGCAGCAGGTCGCCTTTGGTCTGTTCTGGCACAACACCGCGCTGCCGTCTCGTGTTCCGTCCGATACACAGGCATCGATGGATACATCACACACCATGGATTTCGCCGTCATCGTCGACGGCCTCAAAAAGCATTATTCCGGCCGCCCCGCACCCGCGGTGGACGATCTGAGTTTCACGGTCAACCACGGCGAGGTCTTCGGGTTCCTCGGGCCCAACGGGGCCGGCAAGACCACCACCATCGGCATCCTCACCACCCGGGTCGCGCCGACCGGCGGGCGGGCGTTCGTGCAGGGGGTCGACGTGGTGGCCAAACCGGCCGTGGCCCGTCAGTCCTTCGCCGTCGTGCCGCAGCGGAACAACCTCGACCGTTCCCTGACCATCCGCCAGAACCTGACGTTCCACGCCGGGTACCACGGGCTGTCTCGGGTGGAGCGCAACAAGCTCGCCGACGAGAGTCTGGAGTGGGTGGGTCTGGCCGACCACGGCGACGCCCGGGCGGATCAGGTCTCCGGCGGTCAGGCGCAGCGGGTGATGATCGCCCGTGCGCTGATGCACCGTCCGAGAGTGCTGTTCCTGGACGAGCCGGCCACCGGCCTCGACCCGCAGTCGCAGATCTTCGTCCACGAGCGGGTGGCCGAGCTCAAGGAGCGCGGCGTCACGGTGGTCATCACCACGCACAACATGGAAGAGGCGGCCAAGCTGTGCGACCGGGTCGGGATCGTCGACCACGGCAAGCTGTTGGCGCTCGACACCCCGCAGGCGCTGGTCGACACCATCAGCGACACCGCGCTGACCGTCACGGTGCATCCGCCGTCCAACGGCCTTGACCACGCGCTCTCGCTGATCCGCAGCATCCGGGGCGTGGCACGGGTCGAGACGTTCCAGCAGGATGACGACGCCCTGGTGGACAGCCTGCTGGAAGGCGGGGCGAGCATCGACAACAGCGTCCGGCTCAAGGTCTACAGCGATGCGCCGTCCTCGGCCATCCTGCCCACGTCCATCAAGGCCCTCACCGACGCCGGTTGCGGGATCAAGGATCTGAGTGTCAGCCAGGCGACCTTGGAAGACGTCTTCGTCGAGCTGACCGGAAGAGAGCTGCGATGACCACCTCCGCGACCCCTTCCACGCCTGCCGGGGGCGCCAGGCCCTCCGGCGGTGGGGCCGCCGGTGCGGCAACGTCCGGCACGGGCGACAAGCCGTCCGGCGCGGACACCCTCGTCATCACCGCCGTTCCCGCCGCGAACAAGACAGCGCCCGGGCCAGGGCCCGTCGTCGGCACGACGCCCGGCCCCGCCGGGCCGCCCGGCCCCGCCGGCCCGAAGACGACCATGGACTCGGCCCGTTCCCCGGGCGCCAAGGGCGGCCGGCACCGGCGCCGGGCGGGCCGCTGGCGGACGTTCTGCTTCATCCTGTGGCGGGACATCTTCGTCACCGGCCGGGAGATCGCGCCGTTCCTGGGCCAGGTGCTGGTCGAGCCGTTCTTCATCCTGTTCGTCTTCGGCAAGGTGCTGGGCGAACTCGGCTACACCACGCCCGGCTTCGAGCAGGTGCTGCTGCCCGGTGTCGTCGCGCTGAACAGCTTCCTCGTCGCGTTGCAGAACACCGCACTGCCGCTGGCCATCGACTTCTCCTGGACCAAGGAGATCGAGGACCGGCTGCTGGCGCCGATCCCCACCGCCCTGGTGGCGGTGGAGAAGGCGATCTTCGGTGCGATCCGCGGTCTCATCGGTTCGCTGATCATGATCCCGATCGGGCTGCTGCTGCTGGACAACGTCTCCTGGCCGTTGCACACCCTCCCCCAGACACTGGGCATCCTGAGCCTCGGTGGTCTGGTCGGCGGGTGTGTCGGGCTGACGCTGGGGACCCTGGCACCTCCGCGCCACATCAGCATCGTCTTCGCCATGACGCTCACCCCGATCATGTTCACCGGCGCCACCCAGTTCCCGTGGCAGAGCCTGTCGGACATCCGTTGGTTCCAGATCCTGTGTGCCTTCAACCCGCTGACGTACGTCAGTGAGGCGATGCGCGGGCTGCTGCTGCCGCCCGAGGGCCCGGACTCGATCCCGTTGTGGATCTGCATCTCCGCCATCGGTGTCGCCTGCCTGGTCTACGGCTTCATCGGCATCAGGGGATTCAACAAGCGGGCGCAGGACTGACCGCGAACCACCTGTGCACGACAACGAGGGGCCTGCCCGCGCAGGCCCCTCGAACGCGTTTTCTCCCACCCGTCCAGTAGTGAGGACACACCGACCATGACGGCAACCGAGCAGACCGCGGCCGGGCGGCCCAGGACCGCCCTCGTCTTCCCCGGCATGGGGCCGTCCGCCTTCGCCGAGGTGGGCAGGTTCCTGGTGCTCGACCCCTTCGCCCGCAAGCGGCTGGCCGAGGCCGACGAGGCGCTGGGGTACTCCGTCTTCGACCGTCTCCGCGATTCCGAGGGCGACTACTCCGAGGCCACACAGATCGCCTTCCTCGTCAACTCGATGGCCTCGGCCGACCGGGCGGTCGAGGAGCTGGGCATCGTCCCGGAGATCTGCGTGGGCCCCAGCTTCGGCCAGAAGGCGGCCACCGCGTTCGTCGGATCGCTGCCCTTCCCCGAACTGGTCAGGCTCACCGCCGAGATGGCCCGTTGCGAGATCGCGTACTTCACCGAGGAGTACCGGGACGCGGTCACGCACACCTTCTTCCGGACCCCGCAGGACGAACTCGCCCTTCTGCTGGCCGAGTTCGACGAGCGCGGCGAATGGTACGACTACTCCGGCCACCTCGACGAGGGCTTCTGCATGGTCTCCCTGCGGGAGAAGGAGCTGGCGGAGCTCAAGCGCCGGGTCAGCGCGATCGGCGGCTACTCGATGTACACCATGGCACCGGCGGTGCACGCGCCCGCCTTCAAGGAGCTGCGGCGCCGCGTCGAGGAGGACGTCCTGCCGAAGTACGAACTCGCCGATCCGGGGCTGCCGGTCGTCACCGACCAGGACGGCACGGTCGTCCGGACCGCCGACGAGCTGCGCACCATGCTGCTGGACACCTTCGACCGGCCCATCCACTGGCCCAGGGTGGTCGACGCCCTCAAGGCCGACGGCGTGACGAGGCTCTGCATCACCGGCCCCGACAACCTCTTCCACCGCCTGGACCGCACCAAGTCCAACTTCGAGGTGGTCAGGGTGGGTCCCGCCAAGCGGGGCCGGCCGCCGCGCCGGCGCTGAGAGCCTGTCGAGCCCGTGGACGCGACCGGACGGCACGCGAAGAGGGCCGGAGCCCGCACCCCCGAGATTTCGGGAGGTGCGGGCTCCGGCCCTCTTCGCGTGCCGTTGTGTCAGGCCGCCAGCCAGTCCGTCACGGCTCGTGCGGTCGTCGCGGCGTGCTCCTCCATCATGGTGAAGTGGTTGCCGGGCACGTCCAGCACGGTGTGCGCCGAGTCCCAGTACGCGCGCCAGTCACCGCCCTCGCCACGCGTCCAGTCGAACAGCCGCTCCCCGGCCCGCACCAGCAGCGTCGGCGTCTTGATCTCACGCGGCCGCCACGCGCCGAAGAGCCGGAAGTAGGCGCCCATCGCCAGCAATCGGGCGTCGTCGACCGGCACGTAGCTCTCGCTCCGCTCGTCCACCCCCGCGGTCAGACCGGGCTGGATGCCGGTGGCCGCGTCCGCGTCGTGGGAGTAGATGTCGAGCAGCACGACCCCCTCGGGGAAGACGCCGCGGCTCTCCAGCCGCGCGGCCACCTCGTGGGCCAGCATGCCGCCCGAGGAGTGGCCCAGCAGCACGAACGGGCCGCCGTCCGCCTGCCGCAGCACCGCCTCGGCCAGCACCTCGACGACCGCCTCCGCGGTCGCCGGGAGCTGTTCCCCGGCGACGAAGCCGGGGTTGGCCGCGGCCCAGACGTCCCGGTGGCCCCGGAAACCGGCGGCGAACCGCGCGTACTGGTGCGGGCCCGAGATGGACAGGATCGACGAGAAGCAGATCAGCGCGGGCGGCGCCGACTCCGTCTCGCCGCGCGAGAGCCGCACCGGGGCGGGGGTCCGGGTCAGCTCGGCGGCGGCGCCGAAGGACGGCCGGAAACGCGAGACGTCCATCAGCAGGCGGGTGAACTCCTCCTGCCGCCCGGACTCCCCGGCCTCCCGCAGCATCGCACCGAACACCCCGTCCCGCCCGGCCCCGCCGTCCGGCTCCTTCCCCGCGTCCGCCGGGGCCACGGAACCGGTCACCGCGTCGGCGAGGTGCTCCAGCATGTGCCGGGCGACGAGGGTGGGCGTGCCGTGGTCGAACAGCAGCGTCGGGGGCAGCCGCAGCCCGCTTGCCGCGTTGAGCCGGTTGCGCAGCTCCACCGCGGTCAACGAGTCGAAGCCCAGCTCCAGGAAGCCGCGGTCGGCCCCGACCGCGTCGGCGTCCGCGAAGCCCAGGACGACCGCTGCCTGCGCGGACACCAGCTCCCGCACCACACCTTCCCGCTCGGCCTCGGCGAGCCCGGCGAGCCGCTGCGCCAGCGAGGGGCCGGCGAGGTCCACGGGCGCGGCCTCGACCGTGCGCCGCCGGGCCCCGCGCACCAGGCCCCGGAAGACGGCGGGCAGCGCGCCCGCGTCGGCCTGGGCGCGCAACGGCCCGAGGTCCAGGTGCAACGGGATCAGCAGTGACTCCCCGTCCACCGCGGACGCCGTCCACGCCGCGTCGAACAGCTCAAGTCCGTCCGCCGAGGACAGCGGCGCCATCCCGGACCGGGCCATGCGCCGCACGTCCGCGTCCGCCATGTCGCCGGTCATCGCCGAACGCTGCTCCCACAGGCCCCAGGCCAGCGAGAGCGCGGGCAGTCCCGCGGCCCGCCGGTGCCGGGCGAGCGCGTCCAGGAAGACGTTGGCGGCCGCGTAGTTGCCCTGGCCCGGTGCGCCGAAGGTTCCGGCGGCCGAGGAGAAGAGCACGAACGCGGTCAGGTCGAGGTCGCGGGTCAGCTCGTGCAGGTTGCGCGCCGCGTCCACCTTCGGCCGGAAGACGCTGTCGATCCGGTCCGGGGTGAGTGCGGGGATGAGCCCGTCGTCCAGCACCCCGGCGGTGTGCAGCACCGCCCGCAGCGGCCGGTCCGCCGGAACGTCGGCGAGCAGCCGCGCCAGTGCGTCGCGGTCGGCGGCGTCACAGGCCGCGACGGTCACCTCGGCTCCGTGCGCCCGCAGTTCGGCGACGAGTTCGGGCACGCCCGCGGCCCGGTCGCCGCGCCTGCTGGTGAGGAGCAGGTGGCGCACCCCGTGCTCGGCGACAAGATGCCGGGCCAGCAGTCCGCCGAGGACCCCGGTGGCGCCGGTGATCAGCACCGTGCCCTCCGGGTCGAACCGCGGTGTGTGCTCGGGCGTCTCGTCCGCGACCCGGGTCAGCCGCGGTACGCGCAGGCCGCCGGCGCGGAGTGCGAGCTGCGGCTCGCCGGAGGCCACCGCGGCGGGCAGTGCCTGCCCGGACGCCTCGTCGTCGTCCAGGTCCAGGAGCAGGAACCGGTCCGGGTTCTCCGTCTGCGCGGTGCGCACCAGGCCCCACACGGGGGCGTGTGCCAGATCGGGCACGTCCGCGTCGGCGGTGGTGGCGACGGCGCCCCAGGTGACGAACGCCAGCCTGGTCCCGGCGAAACCCTCCTCCGCGAGCCAGGTCTGCACGTCGGCGAGTACGGCGTGGGCGGCCCGCCCGGCCGCCTGTGCCGTGTCTCCGGTCGTCTCCGCGGCACAGGGGATCAGGACGAGTCCGGGCACGGGCCTGCCGGAGGCGATCAGTGCGGCGAGTTCCGCCAGGTCCGTGTGGTGCTCGCAGCCGATCCCGGCCGCCTCCAGCGCGGCGCCCAGGCCCACGCCGTCGGCGCCGACCACCGCCCACGGCGTGGTGGTCCGTGCCACGACGGCCGGGGCGGGCAGTGACGGCCAGTCCAGCCGGAACAGCGAGTCGTGGTGGGCGATCCGGGCCGCGCGCAGTTGCTCGGGGGCGATGCGCCGCAGTACCAGCGAGTCGACGGTCATGACCGGGCCGCCCGCCTCGTCGGCCACCGTCAGGGCGACCGCGTCCGGCCCGGCCGGGGCGACGCGCACCCGCACGGCCGAGGCGCCCGCGGCGTGCAGACCCACGCCGCTCCAGGAGAACGGCAGGCGGATGCCGTCCGTTTCCGCGCCGAGGAAGTCGCCGAGCGGCACCCCGTGGAGCGCGGCGTCCAGCAGTGCCGGGTGCAGCCCGAACAGGGCGGCGTCGGAACGCTGTCCGTCCGGCAGCCGCAGTTCGGCGAAGACCTCGTCACCGCGGCGCCAGGCGGCGCGCAGGCCCCGGAACGCCGGGCCGTAGCCGAACCCGCCGTCCGCGAACCGCTCGTACAGTTGGTCCACGTCGACGGCGACGGCGTCCGGCGGCGGCCAGGCCGCGAGTTCGCCGGTCGGCCGCACCGCCGCGTCGGCCACGAGTACGCCACTGGCGTTGCGGCTCCATGGCTGGTCGGCCCGGTCCTCCGCGCCCGCCCGCTGTTCCGCGCGGGAGTGGATCTCCAGGGTCCGGCGCCCGGTGGCGTCGGCGGCTCCGACGAGCAGCCGCAACTGGACCCCGCCGCGCTCCGGCAGGATCAGCGGCGCCTCCAGTGTCAGTTCCTCCACCAGATCGCAGTCGACCTGGTCGCCCGCGCGCACCGCAAGTTCGACGAAGGCGGTGCCCGGCACCAGTACGGTGCCCGCGACGGCGTGGTCGGCGAGCCAGGGGTGGGTCTGGAGGGAGAGCCTCCCGGTCAGCAGGACGCCGTCCGAGTCCGGGAGGTCGACGGCCGCGCCGAGCAGCGGGTGCCCGGCGGCGCCGAGTCCGGCGGAGGACACGTCGCCCACCGTCGAGACCGGAACCTCGATCCAGTAGCGCTGGTGCTGGAAGGCGTAGGTGGGCAGGCCGACGCGTCGGGCACCCGTTCCCGCGTAGACGGCGTCCCAGTCGACGTCGACACCACGCGTCCAGGCCTCGCCCAACGACAGCCAGAACCGCTCCAGCCCACCCTCACCACGCCGCAACGACCCCACCACAGCCACATCCCGCCCCACATCCTCCGCCGT